>NZ_JAOYTM010000006.1:0-428207 GCF_025847435.2 Pseudomonas sp. BT-42-2 | reverse complement strand
CACACGAATTGCTTGATTCAATTTGTTAAAGAGCGTTTGGTTAAGAGCCTTTCGTCTCAACCGAGGCGCGCATTCTACGCTTTCCTCTGTGTCTGTCAAGCGTTTATTTCGAAGTATTTGGCGAGAAACTCGTTCAACTTCAAACACTTGACTCGCTTGCGATCTCTCGTAGCGGGAGGCGAATTCTACAGCGTTACAAGCTGCTGTCAACTACCTTTTTCACCGCTGCCGATCAGAAGATCGAAGCACCTCCAGTACCGCCTGAAACATCTAACTCGTTGATAATCAAGGAGTTTTCCGTTCCAACTACGCTGGAAGTGGGGCGCATTATAAGGGGATCTGAGAGGCCGTCAACCCTTAATTTCAATAACCCGTAATATTGGTGAAATTAGGGTCAGAATCGCGGGGCGAGCCCGCTTCCACAGAGTGCAGCGGGGTGCAACAGAGAGAGGCGTGCAGTTAAAGCGCTAGCAACAAAGCAGGGAGGCCTGCCGGCCTCCCTGCTTATATAGGTATAAAGCGAATCAGAGCACACCAGCCCCACGCAGCTGCTGCACAGCCTGGCCATCCAGCCCTAACACTTCTTCCAGTACAGCCTCGGTATGCTCCCCTAATAGAGGAGGCGCCTGCCGATACTCCACCGGCGTCTCAGACAGCCGAATAGGGCTAGCCACCTGCGGTACGCTGCCCGCCAGCGGATGCGCAATGCTAACCGCCAATCCACGAGCCAATACCTGCGGGTCCTGGAACATCTGCGCCAAATCGTTGATTGGCCCGCATGGCACGCCGGCCTGTTCCAATTCACTAACCCACTGGGCTGTGGTCTTGAACACTGTGGCCTGGCGAATCAGCGGAATCAGCTCAGTCCGATTGGCGACCCGCAGCTTATTAGTCGCAAAGCGCGGATCGTCCGCCCATTGCGGCTGCCCAGCGACCTCGGCAAATTTACGGAACTGCCCATCATTCCCCACGGTAAGGATGAAATCACCATCGGCAGTGGGAAAGTCCTGATATGGCACGATATTGGGGTGGGCATTCCCCAACCGACGCGGAGCAGTGCCTGTAGTGAGGTAGTTCATTGCCTGGTTAGCCAGGCAGGCCACCTGCACGTCCAGCAACGCCATATCAATATGCTGCCCCACCCCTGACTGGTCACGGTGGGCGAGGGCAGCCAGGATCGCCACGGTGGAGTACAGCCCGGTAAGGATATCGGTCAGCGCAACGCCAACCTTCACCGGCCCGGCACCTTCTTCACCCTCTGGGCGACCAGTCAGGCTCATCAGCCCGCCCAGCCCTTGGATCATGAAGTCATAGCCGGCACGCTTGGCATACGGCCCAGTCTGACCAAAGCCGGTAATCGAGCAATAGATAAGCTTGGGGTTGACCGCCTTCAGGCTGGCATAGTCCAGCCCATAGGCCGCCAGGCCACCGACTTTGAAGTTCTCGATGACGATATCCGACTTCGCCGCCAGTTCGCGCACCAGACGCTGACCTTCTGGTTGGGTGAAGTCGATGGTCACCGAGCGCTTGTTGCGGTTGGCAGACAGATAGTAGGCCGCCTCGCTGGTGTTCTCCCCATAGGCATCCTTGAGGAAGGGTGGCCCCCAGGAGCGGGTATCGTCACCTGCCCCCGGACGCTCGACCTTGATCACGTCAGCCCCAAGGTCGGCGAGGATCTGCCCAGACCAGGGCCCGGCCAGCACACGCGAAAGGTCCAGCACCCGCAGATGTGATAACGCCCCCATGGCCCAGCTCCTCTATTAATAGAACGCCTGGATGCCGGTCTGCGCGCGACCGAGGATCAGCGCGTGGATGTCATGGGTACCTTCATACGTGTTGACCACTTCAAGGTTAACCAGGTGACGGGCTACGCCGAACTCATCGGAAATACCGTTGCCGCCGAGCATGTCGCGGGCCAGGCGGGCAATATCCAGCGCCTTGCCACAGGAGTTGCGCTTCATGATCGAGGTGATTTCCACCGCAGCGGTGCCCTCATCCTTCATCCGCCCCAGACGCAGGCAGCCCTGCAGCCCCAGCGTGATCTCGGTCTGCATGTCCGCCAGCTTCTTCTGGATCAGTTGATTGGCGGCCAGAGGACGGCCGAACTGCTTGCGATCCAGGGTGTATTGGCGCGCGGTGTGCCAGCAGGCTTCTGCCGCACCCAGGGCACCCCAGGAGATGCCATAGCGGGCCGAGTTTAAGCAGGTGAACGGGCCTTTGAGACCACGCACCTCAGGGAAGATGTTTTCTTCAGGAACGAACACGCCGTCCATGACGATCTCGCCGGTGATCGAAGCACGCAGGCCGACCTTGCCGTGAATCGCCGGGGCGCTCAGGCCTTTCCAGCCTTTCTCCAGAATGAAGCCGCGAATGTCCCCGGCATCGTCCTTGGCCCACACGACAAACACATCGGCAATCGGGCTGTTGGTGATCCACATCTTGCTGCCAGTCAGGCTGTAGCCGCCATCAACCTTGCGCGCCCGGGTGATCATCGCGCCTGGATCGGAGCCGTGGTTGGGCTCGGTCAGGCCGAAGCAACCAATCCACTCGCCGCTGGCAAGCTTGGGCAGGTACTTTTGCTTCTGCTGTTCACTGCCGAATTCGTTGATCGGCACCATCACCAGCGAAGATTGCACGCTCATCATCGAGCGGTAGCCGGAGTCGATGCGCTCCACTTCACGGGCGATCAGGCCGTAGCAGACGTAGTTCAGCCCACTGCCACCGTACTGCTCTGGGATGGTAGCGCCGAGCAGGCCGACTTCGCCCATCTCACGGAAGATCTTCGGATCGGTCTGCTCATGGCGAAACGCCTCGATCACGCGCGGCGCCAGCTTGTCCTGGGCAAACTGATAAGCGCTGTCACGCACCATGCGCTCTTCTTCAGTCAATTGCTGATCGAGCAGTAGCGGGTCGATCCAGTTGAAGCTTGCTTTGCCGGCCATGAGCGAAATCCTCGGAATAGGGAAGCAGGGTGCGTGGGCAATGTTCTTGTGCATTGATCCTAGGCCTGTTCGGCCGTCGGGACAAACGAGGATTACGCACGGTTTAGTGATATTTTCTCACTTCGAAAATCTGCAATTCAGCATACTTAAAGCCAGACAAGTGAGGTTGACGTACATGCGGCGCAAGATTCCCAGTACTACTGCATTGGTCTGTTTTGAGGCCGCAGCGCGTCACGAGAGCTTTACCAAGGCCGCCCAGGAGCTGGCCTTGACCCAAGGCGCCGTCTGTCGACAAATTGGTGGGCTGGAGGAGTTCCTGAATGTCGAGCTGTTTCGCCGCTCGCGTCGCGGGGTAAAACTCACCGAAGCCGGCCTATCCTACAGCCGACAGGTGGCAGCACAGCTGGACGCGGTCGAGCGCGATACCTTGTCGGTAATGCGCCAGCAGGGCGCCAATGTGATCGAATTGGCGGTGGTGCCGACCTTCGGCACCCAGTGGCTGCTGCCGCGCCTGAAGGACTTCCAGCACTGCCACCCAGAGGTCACCGTCAACCTGACCAACCGCACGCGGCCATTCCTGTTCGCCGATACCGCGTTCGATGCAGCGATCTACTTCGGCGATGCCGACTGGTCGGGCACCCAGTCCCACCGCCTGATGGGTGAGAACCCCCTGCCAGTGTGCAGCCCAGCCTTGCTCAGCGGCCACGGCGAACTCGATGCCAAGCGCATCGCCGAACTGCCGCTGCTGCAGCAGACCACCCGACCCTATGCCTGGCGACAGTGGTTCGACGGCTTGGGGATGAGCGTGGAGGGCGACATGACCGGCCCTCGCTATGAACTGTTCTCGATGCTCGCCCAAGCCGCCATGCACGAGATGGGCATCGCGCTGATTCCACCGTTCTTGATCCAGCGCGAGCTGGAGCAGGATAGGTTGGTGGTCGCCAACAGGCATGCGCTATCGAGTAACAAGGCCTACTATCTAATGATTCCTGAGCGAAAGGTGGAGTCTGCGTCGCTGCGCGCCTTCCGCGACTGGCTGATAGCACAGGCACGCTTGTACGCCTCCACCCACCCAGCAGATGCGACAACTTGACTCGGTAGTCAATTATTTTAAACACCTACAGATGTATTGAATTGTCGCATTTCAATAAACTGTTGCGTATACCCTGAATTCTTGCTTAACCCTGCATACTGCGCGGGTTTCAGACCTATTTGCGACATTCGCCCAGCTGTCAGCGAAATTTGTTAAAAATAATCTAATTTCTCCCCTAATCTCCCAATAGCCTATGTTTGACGGGCTGCAGCCATACCCTTGCGACATACGGTCACAGGGTGACTTGTAGTTTTAACTTCGTATCGCTCCAGAACCGGTTGAAGGCCTACGTATTCATCTGCAAAATGCTTCGCCCGCCCGGGATCCGGCGGGTTCGAGCCTTACGGCTACGCTGGCGAAGTGCCGCGGATTCAACCCCGCGCATGCCAGCTCAATAAAGATAAGAAGGTCACCGCAGGAGAAAAGTCGTGCACATTGGTGTTCCTCTCGAGACGCAGACGGGCGAGACGCGGGTCGCTGCGACCCCCGAAACCCTCAAGAAGCTGGTTGGCCAAGGCCATCAGGTCACCGTCCAACGGGGGGCAGGGCTCAACGCCAGCATTCCGGACAGTGCCTATGAAGCCGTTGGCGCCTCCCTCGGTACCGCCGCCGATGCCTTCGGCGCGCAACTGGTACTCAAGGTCGTTGCCCCCAGCGAACAGGAGCTTGCCCTGATCAACAGTGGCAGCCTGCTAATCGGCATGCTCAACCCGTTCAACAACGAACTGATCGCCAAGATGGCGGAACGCGGCGTCACCGCTTTCGCCCTCGAAGCGGCGCCACGCACCTCGCGCGCGCAGAGCCTAGATGTGCTGTCGTCGCAGGCCAACATCGCCGGTTACAAGGCGGTATTGCTGGCCGCGCATCACTACCCGCGCTTCATGCCGATGCTGATGACTGCCGCCGGTACGGTGAAAGCCGCCCGCGTGCTGATTCTTGGCGCCGGCGTTGCCGGCCTGCAGGCCATCGCCACGGCCAAGCGCCTGGGCGCAGTGATCGAGGCTTCGGATGTGCGCCCGGCGGTGAAGGAACAGATCGAGTCGCTTGGCGCCAAGTTCCTCGACGTCCCCTACGAGACCGATGAAGAACGCGAATGTGCGCAAGGTGTCGGCGGCTATGCCCGGCCCATGCCCGCCAGCTGGATGCAGCGCCAGGCACAAGCGGTGCACGAGCGCGCCAAGCAGGCCGACATCGTCATCACCACCGCACTGATCCCGGGCCGCAAGGCACCGACCCTGCTCAGCGCCGAGACCGTGGCGCAGATGAAGCCCGGCTCCGTGGTGATCGATCTGGCTGCAGCACAAGGCGGCAACTGCCCGCTGACCGTGGCTGACCAAGTAGTGGTAGAAAATGGCGTGACCATCGTCGGCCCCACCAATTTGCCAGCCCAGGTCGGGGCAGACGCTTCGGCGCTGTACGCCCGCAACCTGCTGGACTTCATGAAGCTGCTGTTCGACAAGGACGGTGCGCTGGTGATCAACCTCGAAGATGACATTGTCGCTGCGTGCCTGATGTGCCGCGACGGCCAAGTCATCCGTAAGAACGGTTAAGGAGCACGGCTATGGAAGACATGCTGATTTCCCACGGCATCTACAACCTGATCATCTTCGTGCTGGCCATCTACGTGGGCTACCACGTGGTATGGAACGTCACCCCGGCTCTGCACACCCCGCTGATGGCGGTGACCAACGCCATTTCGGCGATCGTCATCGTCGGCGCCATGCTTGCTGCTGCGCTGACCGTGACTCCGGCCGGCAAAGTCATGGGCACCCTGGCCGTGGCCTTGGCGGCAGTCAACGTGTTCGGTGGTTTCCTGGTTACCCGGCGCATGCTGGAAATGTTCAAGAAGAAAACCAAGAACGAGGCGCAGAAGTAAGCATGAGCATGAATCTGGTAACGCTTCTCTACCTGGTCGCTTCGGTCTGCTTCATCCAGGCGCTGAAGGGCCTGTCGCATCCGACCACCTCACGCCGCGGCAACCTGTTCGGCATGATCGGCATGGGCATTGCGATGCTCACCACCGTGGGCCTGATCTATAAGCTCGGCGCCGAGCTGGCCACCGCCGGTATCGGCTACGTCCTGCTCGGCCTGTTGATCGGCGGCACTGCCGGCTCGATCATGGCCAAGCGCGTCGAGATGACCAAGATGCCAGAACTGGTCGCCTTCATGCACAGCATGATCGGCCTGGCAGCAGTGTTCATCGCCATCGCCGCAGTGCTCGAGCCGCAATCGATGGGCATCGTCGCATTGATCAGCGATCCGATCCCGACCGGCAACCGGCTGGAGCTGTTCCTCGGTGCTGCGATTGGTGCCATTACCTTCTCCGGTTCGGTAATCGCCTTCGGCAAGCTGTCGGGCAAGTACAAGTTCCGCCTGTTCCAGGGCGCACCAGTACAGTTCGCGGGCCAGCACAAGCTGAACCTGATCCTCGGCCTAACCACCATCGCCCTGGGTTTGCTGTTCACCTTCACCGGCCACTACAGCGCCTTCACCTTGATGCTGGTTCTGGCCTTCATCATGGGCGTGCTTATCATCATCCCAATCGGCGGCGCCGACATGCCGGTGGTGGTGTCGATGCTCAACAGCTATTCGGGCTGGGCAGCGGCCGGCATCGGTTTCTCGCTGAACAACTCGATGCTGATCATCGCCGGCTCCCTGGTCGGTTCGAGCGGTGCGATTCTCTCGTACATCATGTGCAAGGCGATGAACCGCTCGTTCTTCAACGTCATCCTCGGCGGTTTCGGCGGCGAGGCGGACACCGGCGCGGCGGCCGGCTCTAAAGAGCAGCGCCCGGTCAAATCAGGTTCGGCGGACGACGCGACCTTCCTGCTGAGCAACGCTGACACTGTGATCATCGTCCCTGGCTACGGCCTGGCGGTGGCGCGCGCGCAGCATGCCCTCAAGGAGCTGACCGAAAAGCTGATCCACAACGGCGTGACCGTGAAGTACGCCATTCACCCGGTAGCCGGGCGTATGCCTGGGCACATGAACGTGCTCTTGGCTGAAGCCGAGGTGCCCTACGACCAGGTGTTCGAGATGGAGGACATCAACGCCGAGTTCGGCCAGGCTGACGTGGTGCTGGTGCTTGGCGCCAACGACGTGGTCAATCCGGCGGCGAAGAACGATCCGAAGTCGCCGATCGCTGGCATGCCGATCCTTGAGGCGTTCAAGGCCAAGACCATCATCGTCAATAAGCGCTCCATGGCCAGTGGCTATGCCGGGCTGGATAACGAGCTGTTCTACCTGGACAAGACCATGATGGTGTTCGGCGACGCCAAGAAGGTCATCGAAGACATGGTCAAGGCAGTGGAATAAAGTCCTTCTATATAGATAGGCATAAACCCCCGGTGATTTATTCCCGGGGGTTTTTACTTGCTTGATCCAGATCAACGGCTCTATTGCAGGGCTTCTCATACGACCATGGTCGTGGGACGGCGACGGGCGAAATCTCTAGACTGCGCTGCAGTAGCCTCAGTAGCCCGAGATAACAATCCATGTACCGTGATCGTATCCGCTTGTCCTCCCTGCACAGCAAGGTAATGAGTGCGGCCGACGCCGCTGGCCTGATCCAGGACGGCATGACCGTCGGCATGAGCGGTTTTACCCGCGCCGGCGAAGCCAAAGCCGTACCCCATGCCCTTGCTGAACGCGCCAAAGTGTCGCCGCTGAAAATCAGCCTGATGACCGGCGCCAGCCTTGGCAACGACCTGGACAAGCAACTGACCGAGGCCGGCGTGCTCGCCCGCCGTATGCCGTTCCAAGTCGACAGCACCCTGCGCAAAGCCATCAACGATGGCCAGGTGATGTTCATCGACCAGCATCTGTCGGAAACCGTCGAGCAGCTGCGCAACAAGCAACTGACCCTGCCGGACATCGCCGTCATTGAAGCGGTGGCCATTACCGAGCAAGGCCACATCGTGCCGACCACTTCGGTGGGCAACTCGGCCAGCTTTGCGATCTTCGCCAAGCAAGTGATCGTCGAGATCAACCTGTCGCACAACGCCAACCTCGAAGGCCTGCACGACATCTATATCCCGACCTATCGCCCGACCCGCACGCCAATCCCGCTGATCAAGGTCGACGACCGCATTGGCAGCACCGCGATCCCGATCGACCCGGCCAAAATCGTCGGCATCGTCATCAGCGACCAGCCCGACTCGCCGTCCACGGTACTGCCGCCTGACCATGAGACCCAAGGTATTGCCAACCACCTGATCAACTTCCTCAAGAGTGAAGTCGACGCTGGCCGCATGACCAACAAGCTCGGCCCGCTGCAAGCCGGCATCGGCAGCATCGCCAACGCGGTCATGTGCGGCCTGATCGATTCGCCGTTCGAAGACCTGACCATGTACTCCGAAGTACTCCAGGACTCGACCTTCGACCTGATCGACGCCGGCAAGCTGAGCTTCGCCTCGGGCAGCTCGATCACCCTGTCGAGCCGGCGCAACGCCGACGTGTTCGGCAACCTGGAGCGTTACAAGGACAAGCTGGTACTGCGTCCGCAGGAAATCTCCAACCACCCAGAAGTGGTGCGTCGCCTGGGCATCATCGGCATCAACACCGCGCTGGAGTTCGACATCTACGGTAACGTCAACTCCACCCACGTCTGCGGCACCCGGATGATGAACGGTATTGGCGGCTCGGGTGACTTCGCCCGCAACGCGCACCTGGCGGTGTTCGTCACCAAGTCGATTGCCAAAGGCGGCGCGATTTCCAGCGTGGTGCCGATGGTCAGCCACGTTGACCACACCGAACATGACGTGGACATCCTGGTCACCGAGCAAGGCCTGGCTGACCTGCGTGGCCTGGCGCCTCGCGAGCGCGCCCGGGCGATCATCGACAACTGTGTCCACCCGGACTATCGCGCGGCGCTGAACGACTACTTCGAACGCGCCTGCCAGCGTGGCGGCCATACCCCGCACATCCTGCGTGAAGCGCTGAGCTGGCACGAAAACCTGGAAGAAAGCGGGCGCATGCTCGCCAGCTGATCCAGCACAGCTATCCGGTCGATGGTGCGCAATGTCCATCGACCGGAACAGCTAAACACAGTAAAACCAAAAAACTGTACAACTGTACCGGTAAAATCTCAGTCCTCCCCTGGTAAATCTCCCCCCAACTCTCATAAACGCACCACATCTGTGCAGACCAGTACAGTTACGCCAATTTCGGGTGCAACAGTGCGCATAATCAGTTAACTGAACCCGCGCAATACAGATGAACTGTACCTACTGTTATGGACAAGAGAGGAGGATCATTGGCATCAGTTAAATCACTACCTAATGCCGCCACAAGCGGAAGGATGAAACATCATGGAACGCACCCTCAGTTCCGGTCTGGTTTTTGAAAACAACGCTCAGTCCAACGCTTCGCTGCCACTGCGCGCTTTCTCCACGCTTCTGCTGTGGCAACGCCGCATCGCCAGCCGCCGTCAGCTGGCCCGCCTGGATGGTCGCCTTCTGGCTGACGCCGGCATCAGCGAGTCGCAGCGTTACGAAGAGCTGAGCAAGCCTTTCTGGCGCTAAGCACTGGCTAGCCGGTTTCGGCCGGCACCGAGAATTCCAAAAACCCGTTGCAGGGAACTGCGACGGGTTTTTTGTTTCAAAGGTGCGAATTAGAGCGCCTTGCCCCGCGAACAGTACAGTTTCATAGAAACAGAAACATACCAGTACAATTGTATTGCTAACCACCCGCGTCACATCCAGAAACAGCAACGCGTGTTACGCTTACTTGAACGGCTCATTAAATAAAGTACCGTGATGAGCCTAGCGAGCGTCCGATAACCAGAACCATCTCGACCCTATGCAGGAGTCTCCGACCATGTCCCGTAACCACTTGTTTGGCGCCGCCCTGTTGTTGGCCTTGGCCGGCACTGCCAACGCCACTAGCTTCATCGTTACCACCGATGCGGTCGTAGGTGCAGTTGCCGCCTCTACTGATGCCACCTCTGATGTCTCCTCGTCGTTCCGTGACGACAAGATTGTCCAGGCCGCCCGCGACGATGCTGCCAGCTTTGTCGGCAGCCAAGGCGCCATCCGCGGTGCCAAGCTTGAAAGTGCGTTCATTCACATTCGCCAGCAGGCGCCCACCCTGCAAGCCAGCGACGCACAATTGGCGCAAGCCATCCTCGCGCTCTAAGCCGCAGGTTTCACGCCCGGATACACTGGCTCCGTCCGGTGTATCCGCGGTAGCCTTCGCCATCCAAGCCTAAGCCTTTAGAAGTCCGATGCGTTATCTGTTGCCTTTGCTGTTTGCCCTCGCCGGTATGGGAAGCGCCCATGCCATGGACGTCTCTACCCAAACCCTGGTTGCCAGCGGCTACGTCACCAGCAAAGTGACCAGCGCGCCCTTCGACCGCAAACTGGTCGTGCAGGCCCGCGACGATGCCGCAGCGTTTGTCGCCACCGATGGCTCGATCCGTGGCGCTCGTCTGCAAGCAGCGCTGGATACACTGCGTCATGACAGCGGCTATCACTCTGTCGGCGACCTTGAACTGGCAGAAGCAATTCTCGTCCAATAACCATATTCGACTCCCTGTATTCCTTCGGAGATGCTCCATGCGCAAGACGCTGATCGCCGCCACCCTCGGCATGTTGGTAATGGCCGACCTGGCACAGGCACAGACCCTGGTGGCCACCAGCAACATCATCGTGCGGGCCTTTGGCCGTTCGATCGATTTCACCTCGGACACCACCACTTCGATTCGCGACTCGAAAATCGTCCAAGATGCCCATGACGACGCCGCCAGCTTCGTCGCCAGCAAAGGCGATATCCGCGGCGCGCAGCTCGAAGCCGCCTTCACCACCATTCGCCATCGCGTGCCTGAGGCGCGTGATGCCAGCGATCAGGTACTGGCCGAAGCCATCCTGGCCCTGTGAAGCACATGCGTGCCTGGCTGCTCGGCTGCGTCCTGACGCTGCTGGGCATGCCTGCGCTAGCCGACCTGCAGCTCGACCTGCAGGTGTCTGGGCTTGATCAGCAACAACAGCAAGCCACCCAGGCCTTGCTCGACGAGGCCCTGGCCAAACTTCCCCCCCGCTTCAAGCAACAGCTCGACCGCCGCATCCAAGTCAGTTGGAGCGAGCGCATGCCCGCTGATGCTTATGGCCAGGCTTCGCTGGTGTCCACCCTCGAGCTGAACCGCCGGCTATTGCCCAGCCTGGTCGATGGCAGCGCTGCCCGCGAGCGTACCAACCGTCCGCATGGCACTGTGCGGCAAGAACTACTGGCCACAGTCCTTCACGAACTGACCCACATCTACGACCGCGCCCGTCTCTGGCCGACCCAGGAGCGGTTGATGATCGCCCGCTGCAAGCGCCAGCAGGACACCCTCGGCAAGATCGGCCTGCCGCAAGACTGCCGTGGACAAGCCGAGCGCCGCTTCACCTTGAGCGACGATCCACGCCTGCTCGACCTGGCTGGCTGGCAGCAGTACGTTGGCCGGCGCGGCGAGCGCGAACAGCACAACGCCCAGGTGGCGCGCAGCCCCGACAGTTATGAGCTGAGCAGCCCCAAGGAATACATTGCGGTCAACATGGAGTACTTCCTGCTTGACCCCAGCTATGGTTGCCGCCGCCCGGCACTGAACCAGTACCTGCAGCAGCACTTCGCCTGGACTCCACCGCAAACCCCGTGCGCCAAAGGCTTGCCATTCATCAATGCCGGCAACGACTTCGCCCGCCAACCTCTGGGCGAGATCGACCCGGAACGGGTTTATGAGGTCGACTACCTGCTCGCCGAGGCCAACCAGAACCTGGTCAGCCGTTGGGGCCACAGCATGCTGCGCCTAGTCATCTGTGCACCCGGTCGGCCGCGGGGTCCGGATTGCCGGCTGGACCTGGACCAGCACCTGGTGCTGTCCTACCGGGCCTTCGTCAATGACGTGCAGCTGTCCAGCTGGGACGGCCTGGTAGGCGCTTATCCGTCACGGCTGTTCGTGCTGCCGCTGGGTCAGGTGATCGACGAATACACCAAGACCGAGCTGCGCAGCCTGGCCTCGGTGCCGCTGCGGCTCAACCGCGACGAGGTCGAGAACCTGGTTCGCCAAGCGGCGGAGATGCACTGGAGCTACGACGGCAATTACTGGTTCCTGTCCAACAACTGCGCAGTGGAAGGCCTCAAGCTGCTGCGCAGCGGAACTGCCAACCCAGCCCTGAACGACCTCGACAGCATCATGCCCAACGGCCTGCTCGCGGTGCTCAAGGGACGCGGCCTGGCCGATACCAGCGTGCTCGATGATCCCCGTGAGGCCCTGCGCCTGGGATACCGCTTCGACTCCTACCGTGATCGCTACCAGGCCATGTTCGATGTGCTTAGAAAGCAGTTACCGGTCAAGCAAGAGAAGGTCGAGGACTGGCTCGCCCTGGAGGCCGACCAGCGCCGGCCATGGTTCGCGCGCGCCGACATGCGCACCAGTGCCGCGTTGTTGTTGCTGGAGCAGGCTGCGCTGCGCCAGCAATTGCTGTTGGCTCAGGATGAAGTGAAGCAGCGGTACCTGAATGCCACTGCGCTCAAGGATGGCAGCATCGATAAAGCCAATCAGACCCTGCAGCAGATGCTGGCCAATAGCGGCTTCCTCAGCCGACCGGCAGAATTGCTGGGCACCGACGGCTATGGCTTGCCGCAGCCAGAGGAGCGTAAGCAATTGGAAAAAGTCAGCAGTGAGCGGCAGGCGCAGCTGCTACGCCTGAGCACCGACCTGGATAAAGAGGTGAGGGCGCTGCTCGATCCGGCCCGGGCCAAGGCGATTGCGGCGGTCGAGGCGAACGTCAAGCAGATTGGCCAGCACCTGCGGGAGCTGCACAAGGCTGCCGGTGGCTTGCAGTTGCCCTGACGGCCTGAGCTTTTTCCGGTCAGTTCAGGCCTCATCGCGGGGCAAGCCCGCTCCCACGCTTGCCCCGCGTTAAGGCCACAGAGCCAAATTAGAGATGCTCCTCAGCCTCCCCAGGCAACTGCTCATCCAGATGCAGCCAAGGCAACCGGCTACTGGTCCAGATGTGCCGGGTGGCCCGTACGTTCTCTGGATGATCCAAGGTCGCCACGGTCACATCGATGGTCTGCGGACTGTGCACAGTGCTCAGCGCCAGATGCGCGCCACAGTCGCCGCAAAAAAACCGGCTGCAACTGGTCGGTGCCACATACATCCGCGGCCTGCCCTTGAGCCATCGAAAACCACTGCGCGGCAGGGTCAACCAGGTCACCACCAACCCGCCGCTGACCCGCCGACAGATCGAGCAGTGGCAATGAGCGATGTCGGTCAGATCCCCTTCCAAGCGATAGCGCAGGGCGCCGCAATGGCAGCCTCCCTCGTAAAATTCGGACATGATTACCTCTCGTCACCTTTGCCGTAGCGAAAGCTGGCTGAAAGCTTGCGCTCATAGGATAGCCCCACTACCGGCACAAGACCGGTCAGCCAGGGCCCCCGGATTGTTCCGCGCCCGGCCCAATCGACAACAACAATGGTGATTCTGATGTATTCCTGTGCCCGCCTTCTCGCAGTCCCCCTCCGGCTATTCCACGCACAGCGCCCCACGCGCTGATTCGCCCGAAGCGTCTTTTCTCTTTCGCCGCGCCACGCCTGGAGTATCGCCATGCTGACCTTCCTCGGCTTTGCCATGGTCATCACCTTCATGTACCTGATCATGACCAAGCGCCTGTCGGCCTTGATCGCCCTGATCCTGGTTCCGATCCTGTTCGCCCTGTTCGGTGGTTTCTCCTCCGATATCGGCCCGATGATGCTGCAAGGCATCAGCAAGCTTGCGCCTACCGGCGTGATGCTGATGTTCGCCATTCTCTACTTTGCCCTGATGATCGACTCCGGCCTGTTCGATCCGGCCGTGCGCCTGATCCTCAAGGCGGTCAAGGGCGACCCACTGAAAGTCTCGGTCGGCACCGCCGTGCTGGCGTTGGTGGTATCGCTCGACGGTGACGGCGCCACCACCTACATGATCTGCTGCGCAGCGATGTTGCCGCTGTACAGCCGCTTAGGCATGAGCCCGCGGATCATGGCCGGCTTGATCATCCTGGCCGGCGGGGTGATGAACATGACCCCTTGGGGTGGCCCTACAGCGCGCGCCGCAAGCGCCCTGCATGTCGATCCGTCGGACATCTTCGTGCCGATGATCCCGGCCATGGCCTTCGGCGTCATCGCCATCCTGGCGATCGCCTACATGTACGGCAAACGTGAGCGGGCCCGCCTGGGTGAGCTGCACCTGCCGACCGATGACATCGACCACAGTGGCATCAGCGTTTCGCAGTTCCCAGAAGCACGCCGGCCAAAACTGATCTGGTTCAACGGCGCCCTGACCCTGGTCCTGATGATCGCCCTGATCGCAGGTCTGCTGCCGCTGCCGGTACTGTTCATGGTGGCCTTCAGCATCGCCATGATCGTCAACTACCCATGCCTGCAACAGCAGAAGGACCGCATCGCCGCCCACTCCGGTAGCGTCCTGGCCGTGACCGGGTTGATCTTCGCCGCAGGCATCTTCACCGGCATCCTGTCCGGCACCGGCATGGTCGACGCCATGTCCAAGAGCCTGCTGGCGGTGATTCCGGATGCGCTCGGCCCGTACCTGGCAGTAATCACGGCGATCGTCAGCATGCCGTTCACCTTCTTCATGTCCAACGATGCCTTCTACTACGGCGTACTGCCGGTGCTGGCCGAAGCCGCTAGCCACTACGGCATCACCCCGGTGGAAATGGCCCGAGCGTCGATCGTCGGACAACCGGTACACCTGCTCAGCCCGCTGGTACCCTCAACCTACCTGCTGGTCGCACTGGCCGGGATCGAGTTCGGTGATCATCAGCGCTTCACGCTCAAGTGGGCAGTGCTGGTGTGCATGTGCATAATGCTCGGCGCATTGCTCCTGGGGACTTTCCCACTGTTCAGCAGTCTGTAAATACATACGCCCTACAGCGATGCGCCCTACCGGGTGCATCGCCTTTTAACGTTCGAAGGAATACACATGGAATGGCTGACCAGCCCGGAAATCTGGGTTGCCTTTTTCACCCTGACGGCACTTGAAATCGTTCTCGGTATCGACAACATCATCATGATCTCGATCCTGGTCAGCCGCATGCCCAAGCACATGCAGCCACGCACCCGGATCTTCGGCCTGGCCCTGGCCATGGTCACCCGCATCCTGCTGCTGCTCTCGATTACCTGGGTCATGCGCCTGACTGCCGATTTGTTCGAAGTGTTCGGCCAAGGCATCTCCGGTCGCGACCTGATCCTGTTCTTCGGTGGCCTGTTCCTGCTGTGGAAAAGCTCCCAGGAGATCTACCACGGCCTGGAAGGTGAAGACGAAAACCCGGAAGAGCCAAAGGGCGCGGGTGGCAAGTTCATCTACACCATCATCCAGATCGCCATCATCGACATCGTGTTCTCGCTGGACTCGGTGATCACCGCCGTAGGCATGGTCTCGCACGTACCGGTGATGATCGCCGCGATCGTCGTGGCAGTGCTGGTGATGATGCTCTGCGCCGGTGCCATCAGTAATTTCATCGACAAGCACCCTTCGCTGAAGATGCTTGCACTGTCGTTCCTGATCGTCGTCGGTACGGTGCTGATCGCCGAATCCTTCGACGTGCATGTGCCAAAAGGCTACGTGTACTTCGCCATGGCCTTCTCGCTGGCGGTGGAAGCGATCAACATTCGCATGCGCACGGCGCGGGCACGCAAACGCGGCGAAGAGCACGATGCGGTGAAACTGCGCAAGGACATCCCTGGTCAATAAGCTCAGGCGCGCAATCAAGAAAGGCCCTCCGGGGCCTTTTTTCGTTCCTGCCCCTGGGCAAGCGCAGGGCGCTCGCGTGTTTCAAATATGTTTCAGCCATGCCAAGCTGGCGTCAGCTGGGTAAAACAACTAAAGCTTGAGTGAGCACTGGAAAAAACCGCCCACCCCCGGGCCAGGCTCACGGCTTCACCCATTGGCCCCGCGTTGGGGCAACAGCAACAGGGGGGCCTTCGTACATGCTGACCTTGCTCAATCTGCTTTCCGCCGTGGCATTGCTGGTGTGGGGCACGCATATCGTGCGTACCGGCATCCTGCGGGTCTACGGCTCCAACCTGCGCCGGGTGCTCAGCCAGAACATGAGCAAGCGCCCGCTGGCATTTCTCGCCGGCATCGTGGTGACCGCCATGGTGCAGAGCAGCAACGCCACCGCGATGCTGGTGACCTCCTTCGTCGGCCAGGGCCTGATGGCGATGACCCCGGCTTTGGCCATCATGCTCGGCGCCGACGTAGGTACCGCGCTGATGGCCCGGGTGTTGACCTTCGACCTGTCGTGGCTGTCACCGCTGCTGCTGTTCGTCGGGGTTATTTTCTTTCTCTCGCGCAAACAGACCCGCCTCGGCCAGATGGGCCGCGTGGCGATCGGCCTGGGCCTGATCATCCTGGCCCTGCAACTGATCGTCCAGGCCGCGACGCCGATCACCCAGGCGCAAGGGGTGAAGGTCCTGTTTGCCTCGTTGACCGGCGATATTCTGCTCGATGCCCTGGTCGGCGCGCTGTTCGCGATGATTTCCTACTCAAGCCTGGCCGCCGTGCTGCTGACCGCCACCTTGGCCGGTGCCGAGCTGATCAGCCTGCCAGTGGCGATTGGCCTGGTGGTAGGGGCCAACATCGGCAGCGGTCTGCTGGCGTTTCTCACCACCAGCATGCAGAACGCCGCTGGGCGGCGAGTCGCGCTGGGCAGCCTGCTGTACAAGCTGATCGGCTTACTGCTGATCATCCCCGTCCTGCATCCACTGGTGGAGTGGATGGACAGCCTCAGCTTCAGCCCCCAGGAATTGGTGATCGGCTTTCACCTGCTCTACAACACGCTGCGCTGCCTGATCATGCTGCCGACCACCAAACCCATGGGCCGCTTGTGCAATGCGCTACTGCCCGAGCGCGAGAATGGCAATGGCCAGATCCGCCCACGCCACCTGGATGCCTCGGCCCTGCAGACCCCCAGCCTGGCCCTGGCCAACGCCGCGCGCGAAACCCTGCGCCTGGGCGATATCGTCGACAGCCTGCTGGAAGCCATGCTCGGCGCCCTGCGCGGCACCCAGACCGCACTCCCGCAACAGGTCCGTGCGCTCGCCGAGGATGCCGAGGCGCTGTACAGCGCAATCAAACTGTACCTGGCGCAAATGTCGCGCGAAGACTTGAGCGAACAGGACAACCGGCGCTGGGCCGAGATCATCGAGCTGGCCATCAACCTCAAGCTGGCCAGCGACCTGATCGAGCGCATGCTGCGCAAGGTGCAGCAACAGAAGACCTCGCAGCGCCGCGAGTTTTCCCAGGTCGGCCTGGAAGAGCTGACCGGCCTGCAAGAACAGCTGCTGGCCAACCTGCGCCTGGGCCTGTCGGTGTTTCTCAGTGCCGACCCTCAGAGCGCCCAGCTGCTGCTGCGCGAAAAGCGCCGTTTTCGCGCCCAGGAACGGCGTTTGGCCCACGCCCATGTCAGCCGATTGCAACGCAAGGTAGTGCAAAGTATCGAGACCAGTTCGCTACACTTGGAGCTGATCGCCGATATGAAGCGTTTGAACTCTTTGTTCTGCAGCAGTGCCTATGTGGTACTAGGCGGCTCGGACACCGGCGGCTTGTTGCTCGACAGCGTACCGGACGAAGCCCGCCAGCCCTGAACCCGCACTACCGGAGACCCAAGCTCGCCCATGCGTAGCCTGATGTTCGTTTGCCTACTGATCTGCAGCCTGCCGTCGCTGGCCCTCGACCGCTCGAAGGTTGAGGGCTACCTGCTGCCCAATGGCCTGCAGGTGATCCTCAAATCCGGCTATGAGCGCGACCATGTAGCGATCCGCCTGGTGGTAGGGGTGGGCCTGGACGACTTCGAGTGTGACCAGCGCGAGCTGCCGCACCTGCTCGAGCACCTGCTGTTCAGCGGCATCGACGAAACCGGCGAGGGTGGCCTGGAAGAACGCATGCAGGCCCTTGGCGGTGAATGGAACGCCTACACCAGCAGCGCCGACACCACCTTCGTCATCGAAGCGCCGGCGCGCAACCAGCGCAAAGTGCTCGACTTGCTGCTGGCAGCGATCCGCGATACCCAGATCGACGCCAAAGCCCTGGCCACGGCAAAGAAGATCATCGAGCGAGAAGATGGCGGCCACTATGGCCACCTGCAACGCTGGCTCGACCGCCAGGACATCGGCCACCGCGCCAGCGACCAGCTGGCGGTGGAACTTGGGCTGAAATGCCCGGCACGCTCTGACCTCGACGACATGACCCTGGAGCAGGTCCAGGCCCTGCGCGAGCATTGGTATGCGGCCAACAACATGAGCCTGATTATCGTTGGCGGTCTTGACCGCCTGCTGCCGGCCTACCTGGAGCGCACCTATGGCGAGCTGCCAGCGATCGAGCCTGGCGAGCGGCGCAATCTGGACAGCATCAGCCAACAGGCCGAGCAACGCCGGGACCTCACCCGTGGCTGGCTGGGCGACAGCGTGAAACTGCACTGGCTGTTCATCGAGCCGACGCTGGATAACGACCACGACCAGACCCTCGACCTGCTTTCGCGCTACCTGGACTGGGCCTTGTACGACCAGCTACGCCTGCGCCATGGCTTGTCCTACGGCCCGTCGGTGCAGCGCGAGAGCTTTGGCGACAGCGGCATGCTCAGCCTCAACGCCGACCTCGAACGCCAGGATGTCGATAAGGCGGTGAAAGTGCTGCAGGAGTTGTTCGACCACCTGCGCAAGAACGGCCTCGACCCCGACACGTTCTCCCGAATCAAAGAGCTCGCCATCGCCCGGGAAAGCTGGTCTAGCCAGGGCAACAGCGCGCTGGCCGACTATTACTGGGGCGCACTGAACAATTACACCGACGGGCGCTTTACCGATCCGATCCGGCAACTGCGCAAGGTCAGCCTCAAACAGGCTGACGCGGCGCTGAGTGAGCTGCTCAAGGATCCGGGCTACCTGCGCATCGAGAAGCCGCTGCTTGGCTATGACGAGCTCTATGGGCTGGTGGCGTTGTTGTTGGGGCTGATCCTTGCCGTCGGCTTGCTGCGCTGGCGCCGGCATCCGCCAACTCGGCCCAGCGGCGCTACACGGGATAGCTGATTCGGCGGTATCCTGTAGTGGCCGAAGAATATTGGGTCCGCTGCGCGGCCCTTCGCGGGCAAGCCCGCTCCCACAGGGACAGCGCCACTCATAACCTGTGCGCTAATACCTGTGGGAGCGGGATTGCCCGCGAAGAGGCCGGTGCGGCCGCCAGTGATCTAGGCTCCATTCGCCCATTTCAGTAGCCACACATGCCCCCCATACCCCAATTCATCCAGCGCGTGATCGAACTGCTCAAGCGCTACCCCGGCATCATCGCGCTTGGCGGTTTCCTTTCGGGGATCGGCAGCTTCATTCTGGTCGACCGCCAGGCCGGCCTGGCCAGTTGGGTCGCTATCCTGATGCTGGTCAGCTGGCTCTGGCTGATGCTGGAGAACACCCTCACCGGGCTGTTCACCCGCGCTTTCAAGCGCGAAATCCCGCAGCCACTGCTGCGCTATGCGACGCAGATGATCCACCAGGAAAGCCTGTTCTTCGTTCTGCCGTTCTTCTTCATCACCACCACTTGGAACAGCGGCCAGCTGATTTTCACCGGCCTGCTCGGCGCCGCCGGGCTGATCTCGATCATCGATCCGCTGTACTACAAATGGCTGGCACCGCGGCGCTGGTTGTTCATGGCGCTGCACACCCTGACCCTGTTCGCCGCACTGCTGACGGCATTGCCGATCATCTTGCACCTGACCACCGCGCAGAGCTTCAAACTGGCCCTGATCGCGGCCATGGCGCTGTCGTTCCCAAGCCTTGCCAGCAGCTTCCCGATCAATAACTGGCGGCGCGCCGTGGCATTGGTGCTGGTTACTCTGTCGGTCGGTGCTGGCGGCTGGCTGTTGCGCTCGTGGGTGCCACCCGCGACCTTGTGGTTGACCGAGGTGGCGGTCAGCACCGAGGTGCTCAATCGTCAGCCAGGCGCGTCGCTGGAAGAGATCCCGGCCAGCCGCATCAAAGGCAGCGGGCTGTATGCCTACACCGCGATCAACGCACCGCGCGGGCTTAACGAGCGTATCTATCACGTGTGGCAGCTGGACGGTAAAGAGGTCGACCGGATCGCCCTGGATATCCATGGCGGACGCAAAGAAGGCTATCGCGCCTGGACCCACAAGCAGAACTTCCCGCCCAATCCGGTCGGCAAGTGGCAGGTGCGAGTGCTGACAGAGGATGGCCAGGTGATCGGCGTATTGCGCTTCAAGGTAGTGAACGACGCAGCGTCGGGCTGATTACAAACCGTATCGCAGCGGCGAGGGAGTGACCTTGCCTGCGCGATAGGGCCAGTGAGCACAGCACCAAGGTGCAATACACTCATGGGCGATGCGCTATGATCTGACCCGTCGCCCCCGCGCCCGTCAGAAGCATGGAGCCCATGACCACACCCAGCGCTACCCTGGACACCAGCAGCCAGCCGGCCTGCCTGCACATTACCGGTGACTGGACCCTGGCCCACTACGCCGAGCTCAAGCGTTCCAGCGAGCGACTGCGTAGCCAGTTCGCCGCCGACGCCATCGCCGACCTGAGCCAACTCGGCCGCCTGGACACCGCCGGCGCCTCGCTACTGGCCGAACTGCTTGGTTCAGAACGGCTGTCGCACTGCACCAACGATCTGCCCGAAGCCAACCGCGCGCTGCTCAAGACGGTTTACTGCTCGGTGCAAGACTACTGCATCCCGGTCAAGCAAGCCGAGCGGCCGATCCTGATTCTGCTGCTCGATCGGATCGGCCGCGCCGTCGACACCCTGTGGCAAGACACCCGACAGTTGCTCGGTTTCATCGGCCTGATCATCGAAACCTTGCTGCGTCGTGTGCTGCAACCGCACCGTTGGCGGGTCACCCCAGTGGTTGCCCATATCGAACAGACCGGCCTGGACGCTGCGCCCATCGTCGCCCTGTTGACCTTTCTGGTGGGCGCGGTGGTCGCCTTCCTCGGCGCCACGGTGTTGGCGGCCTTTGGCGCGACCATCTTTACCGTCGACCTGGTGGCGTTTTCATTCCTGCGCGAATTCGGCGTACTGCTCACCGCCATCCTCATGGCCGGGCGAACCGCCAGCGCCTTCACCGCACAGATCGGCTCGATGAAAGCCAACGAAGAGATCGACGCCATCCGCACGTTGGGCCTGAACCCGATCGAGCTGCTGGTGGTACCGCGGGTACTGGCGCTGTTGATCTCGCTGCCGCTGCTGACGTTCCTGGCGATGATCTGCGGCATCGTCGGCGGCGGGGTGGTCTGCGCGCTGTCGCTGGATATCCCGCCGGCCATGTTCCTCTCGTTGCTGCAAAGCGACATCGGCGTACAGCACTTCCTGGTCGGCTTGGCCAAGGCCCCCTTCTTCGCCTTCCTGATCGCCGCCATTGGCTGCCTGGAGGGCTTCAAGGTCAGTGGCAGCGCCGAGTCGGTGGGCGCCCACACGACCTCAAGCGTGGTCCAGTCGATTTTCGTGGTGATCGTCCTGGACGCCGTGGCCGCGCTGTTCTTCATGGAGATGGGCTGGTGACTGGCGTACGAGAAGCTGTGATCGAGGCGCGCGGCCTGTGCAACCGCTTTGGCCGCCAGAGCGTGCACGAGAACCTTGATCTTGACCTGTTCAAGGGCGAGATCCTCGCAGTGGTCGGTGGCTCGGGCAGCGGCAAGTCGGTGCTGCTGCGCAGCATCATCGGCCTGCGCAGGCCCAACGAGGGGTTGGTCAAGGTGTTCGGCCAGAACCTGGCACAACTCAACAATGAGCAACGCTCGTTAGTGGAACGGCGCTTTGGCGTGTTGTTCCAGAAGGGCGCGCTGTTCTCCTCGCTGACCGTCACCGAAAACGTCGCCCTGCCGCTGATCGAGCACGCCGGACTGTCGCGGGCCGATGCCGAGCACTTGGCCGGGGTCAAACTGGCCCTGGCGGGCCTGCCGATCTCGGCTGCGGACAAATACCCGTCGTCGCTGTCAGGCGGCATGATCAAGCGTGCAGCGCTGGCCCGCGCCTTGGCGTTGGACCCGGATATCCTGTTCCTCGACGAACCCACCGCCGGCCTCGACCCGATTGGCGCAGCGGCGTTCGACCAATTGATCCTGACCCTGCGTGACGCGCTGGGCCTGAGCGTGTTCCTGATCACCCATGATCTTGACACGCTCTACACCATTACCGACCGAATCGCCGTGCTTTCGCAGAAGAAAGTCCTGGTCGCCGGCCCTTTGGCCGAGGTCGAGCAAACCAACGATCCCTGGATCCACGACTATTTTCACGGCCCGCGCGGGCGGGCGGCCGAACAGGCCGCCGCCAGTGCCCGGCAGGAGCGCTGAACCATGGAAACCCGAGCTCATCATGTCTTCATCGGCCTGGTCACCGTACTGGTGGTGGCCGGCGCGCTGCTGTTCGGCCTGTGGCTGACCAAATCCAGCGTCGACGACACCTTCAAGGACTACCAAGTGGTGTTCAACGAGGCCGTCTCGGGCCTGTCGCGCGGTAGCGCGGTGCAGTACAACGGGATCAAGGTCGGGGACGTCACCACCCTGCGCCTGGACCCGGAAGATCCGCGCCGGGTCCTGGCGCGCATTCGCCTGAGCGCCGACACCCCGGTCAAGCAGGATACCCAAGCCAAGCTGACCCTGGCCGGCGTCACCGGCAACTCGTTCATCCAGCTCACTGGCGGCACCCCGCAAAGCCCCGAGCTCAAGGGCAAGGACGGCAAACTGCCGGTGATCGTCGCCTCACCTTCGCCAATTTCGCGCCTGCTCAACGACAGCAGCGACCTGGTGACCAACATCAACCTGCTGCTGCACAACGCCAACCAGATGTTCTCCGAAGACAACATCGGCCGCCTGAGCAACACCCTTGCCAATCTGGAGCAAACCACCGGCGCCTTCGCCAGCCAGAAGGGCGGAATCACCCAGGCCATCGAGCAGTTGGGCGAAGTCGGCAAACAAGCCAGCGCCACCCTCGCCGAAACCCAGACGCTGATGCGCAACGCCAACGGTCTGCTGGGCACGCAAGGCAAGCAGGCCTTCGGCAGCGCCGAGCAGGCCATGCAAGCGCTGGCCGAGAGCACCGCGACCATCAACAGCCTGCTCAAGGACAACCGCGAAGCGATCGACGACGGCGCCCAAGGCCTGAACCAGCTGACCCCGGCCATCCGCGAATTGCGCGAAACCCTCAACGCCCTCAAAGGCATCTCGCGCCAACTGGAGGCGGACCCAAGCGGCTACCTGCTGGGTCGCGACAACAACAAGGAGTTCCAGCCATGAACACTTCGCTGCGTCTTGTCACCCTCGCCGCAGCGCTAAGCCTGGCCACGGCCTGCTCGATCCTGCCCAAGAGCGAGCCGGTGGACATTTATCGCCTGCCAGTGAGCCAGGCCAGCCGCACAGCCACCCCGCTGGACTGGTCGCTGCGCCTGAACAAGCCGCTGGCCAGCGAGGCCCTGGCCGGCGCCCGCATTGCAGTAATCCCGCAAGGCGACATCATCAGCGGCTACAAGGGCGCCCGCTGGAGCGACCCGGTGCCATTGCTGGTGCGTAACCGCCTGCTCGATGGCTTTCAACGCGATGGCCGCGTGCAGCGCCTGAGCGCTGACGACAGCAACCTGCAAGCGGACTATGAGCTGGCAGGCGAGCTGCAGGCGTTCCAGAGCGAATATCGGCCGGGGGGCGTGGAGGTGCTGATACGTTATGACGCGCGCCTGGTGCAAGGGCGCAGCCAGCGTATTCTTGCTAGCCGGCGCTTCGAGGTGCGTCAGCCGCTGACCTCCAGCCAAGTGTCAGCAGTGGTCGCCGGCTTCGGTGCGGCCAGCGACCAACTGATGGCGCAACTGCTGGACTGGACTGTGGCCCAGGCAACTCAGGCTCAGGCGAAGAACCAGTAGCAGACGAAGATCGCCGCGATCACCCCGGACAGTTCGGCCAGCAGGGCGCAACCCACCGCGTGACGGACCCGTTGAATACCCACCGCGCCGAAATACACTGCCAATACGTAGAAGGTGGTTTCGGTACTGCCCTGGATGGTCGCCGCCACCAAGGCTGGGAAGCTATCGACGCCATGGGTCTGCATGGTCTCGATCAGCATCGCCCGCGCCGCGCTGCCAGAGAACGGCTTGACCAGCGCGGTTGGCAGGCCCTCGACGAAGCGAGTGTCCATGCCCATCCACTCCACGGCGTGGCGGATGCCGTCCAAAGCCAGCTCAAGGGCGCCCGAGGCCCGCAGCACACCCACTGCACAAAGCATCGCCACCAGGTAAGGCAGTAGGTTTTTGGCGACGTCGAAGCCTTCCTTGGCGCCTTCGACGAAGGCTTCATACACCTTGACCCGTCGCAGCGCGCCGATCACCAGGAACAGGATGATGATGCCGAACAGGGTCAGGTTGCCAAGGATCGACGACAGGCTGGCCAGCGCCGCCGCCGACAGCGTGCCGAGGAAGGCCATGAAGCAGCCCAGCAGCAGCGCACCGGGGATCAGGTAGGCGAGCACCACGGGGTCCCACAGGCGCAGGCGCTGCATGACCGCCACCGAGAGCAGGCCGACCAGGGTCGAGACGCTGGTAGCGAGCAGAATTGGCAGGAACACCATGGTCGGATCAGGTGCGCCTTGCTGCGCGCGGTACATGAAGATAGTGACCGGCAGCAGGGTCAGCGACGAGGCGTTGAGCACCAGAAACAGGATCTGCGCGTTGCTCGCCGTCGTGCTGCTGGGGTTGAGCTCCTGCAAGGCGCGCATGGCCTTCAGGCCGATCGGCGTAGCGGCGTTGTCCAGGCCCAGGCCATTGGCGGCGAAGTTCATGGTGATCAAGCCCAGGGCAGGGTGCCCAGGTGGCACTTCAGGCATGAGCCGGGCGAACAGCGGCCCGAGCATCTTGGCCAGCCACTCGACGATACCGGCCTGCTCGGCAATCTTCAGGAAACCCAGCCATAAGGTGAGGGTGCCGAACAGCAGCACCATGACTTCCACCGACAGCTTGGCCATGGCGAAGATGCTCTCGACCATCGCGGCGAAGATCCCGGCATTGCCGCCGACCAGCCATTGGGCCAGGGCGGAGATGGCCGCCACCAGGAAAAAGCTGAGCCAAAGGCCATTGAGCATCCGTGTGTTCCCCCGAAAAATGCCTCGAATGATAGCGTACTGATCGACCAGAACGCTGCTTCCACAGTTGCAAGCTAGCGCGGGAAAAGTCCTAAGCCTCAAGCACGCGAGCTGTAAGCGGCTGGCGTGGGAGCGGGCTTGCCCCGCGATAGCGTCTACTTGGCCAAATTGCTTAGCCGCGCTGACGCTATCGCGGGGCAAGCCCGCTCCCACGCTACCGTGACGCCTTTCTCCCACACGACGTTCGTACCACCTGCCGATCTCAAGACAACAAAAAGCCCCGACAAGTCGGGGCTTTTTGTTCAACGCTGAAGGCTTACTGCTTGGCAGTCTCGCCCGCAACGGATGCGGCGGCTTTGGTACCGACCATGTGCGGCAGCGAGTTGTAGTACTGCTCGCCTTTGACCGCGTCGTACATGCCTTCCCAGCGTGCGATAACCAGCGCGGCCAGGGCGTTGCCGATCACGTTCAGGGCAGTCCGCGCCATGTCCATGATGCGGTCGACACCGGCGATGAACGCCAGGCCTTCCAGCGGGATACCAACACTGCCCAGGGTCGCCAGCAGCACCACGAAGGAAACGCCCGGCACACCCGCGATACCCTTGGAGGTGACCATCAGGGTCAGGACCAGCAGCAGCTGTTGGCTCCAGGACAAGTCGATGCCGTACAGCTGGGCAATGAAGATCGCCGCGATGCTCTGGTACAAGGTCGAACCGTCAAGGTTGAACGAGTAACCGGTCGGCACCACGAAGCTGCAGATCGACTTCGGCGCACCGTACTTCTCCATCTTCTCGATCACCCGTGGCAGCACGGTCTCGGAGCTGGAGGTGGAGTAGGCGAGGATCATCTCGTCTTTCATGATGCGCATGATCTTGATGATCGAGAAGCCGAACATCCGCGCCACCAGGCCCAGCACCATGAAGGCGAAGAAGGCGATAGCGAAGTACACCAGCACCACCAGCTTGGCCAGCGGCAGCAGGGACGAGAAACCAAAGTTGGCGACAGTCACCGCGATCAGGGCGAATACACCGATCGGCGCGTAGTTCATGATCATGTGGGTGACCTTGAACATGGTTTCCGATACGCCCTGGAAGGTGCGTACCAGCGGCTCGCGCAGGTCTGCCTGCAGGCTCGACAAGCCCAGGCCGAACAGTACCGAGAAGAAGATGATCGGCAGCATCTCGCCACGCGCCACGGCTGCGAAGATGTTCGATGGAATCAGGTTGAGCAGGGTCTCGATGAACGCGTGCTCATGCTGCACCTCGGCCGCAGTGGCCTGGTACTTGGAGATGTCCACAGTGCCCAGGGTGCTCATGTCGATACCGACACCTGGGTGGAACAGGTTGGCCAGGCCCAGGCCGACGACGATGGCGATGGTGGTCACCACCTCGAAGTAGATGATGGTCTTCAGGCCAATGCTGCCCAGTTTCTTCGCGTCGCCAACCCCGGCGATGCCCACGATCAGCGACGAAATCACGATCGGGACGACGATCATCTTGATCAGGCGAATGAAGATGTCACCGGCTGGCTGCAGAACATTACTGATCCACCATGCCTTTTCTGCACTGAAATGGTTCAGCAGCGCGCCGATTGCAACGCCCAGGACGAGTCCGATGAGGATCTGCCAGGCGAGGCTTAGTTTTGCCTTCTTCATGTCGTTACCTTTTCTTCTAGTGGTCATGGTCGTCGAGCGGAAACGCGCGTTCCAGAGCCTTTAGAAGCATGCTGGGCAGCGAATTTAATCCGTACGACGGCTCCATCGAAGGTCAGCGCAAGCGAGCGTGTCGGCGCTCAGGCTAGCGAAAAAGGCCGCAACTATTGCGACGGAGAGGGAGGCAGTCTAATGCCTGAAACGACTACCCTATACCGATTCGGCATGAGATCAAGGGACAAAAAGTCGCACCCGAAGGGGCTGGATATCGGCCGTTCGGATTTCCGAACAAGACCAAAGCGCCATTTTTCGGCAGATTTGGCAGCACTAAAAGGAGGGATCGGATGCCTTGTTCGACAATCCGAATGGTCTGAATGGTACATCGGGCGGGTAGTGCCAGACCCTAAAATAATTCGATGTACGGTCGAGACAAAATGTGTCTTGAAGGCAAATTCCTACAAGCGACACAAAGCCTTCTATATATAGGTGCTTCGGAAGTCAGGTCCGCTTCGGTGCTTGGCAGCCCCGAGCAACCTGATACTTCCGATGCCACCTTGCCTGACCCGGCCCGTGCTCGGAGGTACTCCCTGTACCCCTAGGCCACTCCGATCCTGCAACAATCAGAACAGCCCGGCCCCTTGGTCATGTGCCGCCCCTCCTCGGGGCTGCGCATCATAGAAGCCAGAACCATAGAAAGGTTCAGCTTCTATAGCGTTACAGTGACGTGAACCTTATGCGTACGCTGACGCTTAGTACCACTTCGGATCACGCTTGAGCTGCTCTTGCAGCATCGCCTTCATGCCGTCGTCCGGCTTGCCCAGCCAACGGTACTGCGCATGGCGGGTGGGCGACTTGTCGGTCGGCAATCCTTCTGGCACCTCTACCAGCATCCCGTAGGCATCGTCCTTGTCCCAGCTGAACGCCACGATCAGGCGTTTATAGGTGCAGTTGTCGTCCGATTCACACAGAGGCCCGACCAAGTACTTGTCGCCATCCTCAGTCACTGCCGACATCTGTTCTTGCGAACTGCCGCTGAGGTTGATGACCCACTCGGGTAAACGCTCCTCGTCTTTGAGGGTGTCCTGCCAGGTCTCTCGGTATTCGGGGTCCGTGCCAAGCAACTGGCTGACACGAACCTGGCCGTCATTGGCCGCCATCGCCGCCGCGCTACCGCCCAGAATCAGGGCGGTAGCCAGGGCTTTGCAAAGCATCCGGCTCATGATCTAGCCCCTGCCGCGTCCGAAGAAGAAGGAAGCCACGAACAGCACCAGGAAGACGATGAACAGGATCTTCGCAATCCCCGTGGCAGCACCGGCGATACCACCGAAGCCCAGCACGGCAGCGACAATGGCGATAATCAGGAAAGTGATAGCCCAACTAAGCATGGTGGTTCTCCTTTCTTTTTTGAAATCGATCCGGCAGGTCGCTTAGAACACCCAGCGATCCTGCGGTACTACGTTTTCCAGAGTGGCCGGTGAGCTCGCCTTGGCGGTCGGCAGCGGGTCAGCTGCCCTGACCAAGGTGTTGGCACGGGTCGCCTGAATCTGCGTCAACAATGCCGTGTGCGCCGCCACTTGCTCGGCGAGCCGGGCGGTCTGCCAGCTGTAATAGAACTGGCCGGCGGCCAGGGTTACCAGCAGCGCCAGACCGAGAAGGAGGAACTGGCGCAGCGGCAAAGCGGTGGACTGTAAGCGGTTGACGGATTGGCGGTTCATGCCGGCTCCTCCTGCTGTGTTCTTATTCAAACTCTGAACAAGTAATTGCAGCCTGCATGCCAGCCTTACAAATTAATAAATATCCTTATAAATCAACAACTTACAAATACGAAAGGGTGTCTACAAGGACGTATCCTGCACGATGACCCTTTTGCCGTCGTGCGATTTGCACGACTTCAGCCCTCCACCTTGGTCGCGATCTTCAACAGGTCAGCATCTACGCCACGTACACCGATGATCTGCCGGGCGATCTCCACGGCGATGGTCTTCTGCTCGCTGCTGACCACCTCGCCCGATAGCCGGACCATTCCTTGCTCGCTGGCAACCTTGATGTTCAGCCCATCCAGATTGCGGCTGAAGCGGTAGCTGCTTTGGATCTTGTCGAGGATCCAGCTATCACTGGGCTGCGGCCCCGTTGGCGCCCCTACGGGCGTCTCACGAGCCTTGGCCATGGCGGCGGTATCCAGGCTCACCAGGTTGTTGACCAAGTGAATACCATCGGTGGTCCGCGCCAGGACACCGGCAAGCTCCTTGGCTTCGACACTGTCGACCCGTCCGCGTAAAGTCACTACACCCTCGCGACTTTCCACCTCGATAGGGGCTTTTTGCGTGACCCGGCTCCATGCCAGGCGCGAGCGCACGATGGCCGCAAGCGTGGCATCCTCAAGCCGCTGCGCGTAGGCACGCAGCTCCAAGGGGCGCTCGACCAGCTCGGCATTGACCTGCAATTGGTTATCGACCTGCTCGATACCGCGGGTGGCCAGCGCCAGGTGTTCAGCCAATTGGCGCTCCACCTCGCTCTCGACCTCGCCCGTCAAGCGAGCGCGCGCGCCTTCAACATCGACTTCAATACGAAAGGGATTGAGCAAGCGGTTCAGCGACAGGGCGGTTTGCAGCCCTCCTTGTAGACGCGCGTCCTGGATCGGATCGGCCAAGGCCGGCGTGATAACCGACACCAGACTGGCCGCGAAAACGGCCATACGAGGGGAAAAGCGCATGACTGCACCTCCTTTTGTGACAAAGCTAAAGATCTTCGCAACCCGCGTGCCAGCTGATTTTTCCCCTAAAAACCCAATGTTTTCAGTTAGTTAGATAAAGAACCGGCCAATAGCTAGCATGCAAAGGACAGAATCCTTCAGAATTGACCATGCAACTTGCCCGATCTTTCCGACACTAATTGAGATCAATCCTAAAGGAGCGTAGGAAAATGGAATCTGCCCAGGACAACCAAGGCCGCATCCTGCTGGTGGACGACGAGTCCGCCATCCTGCGAACCTTCCGTTATTGCCTTGAAGATGAAGGCTACAGCGTAGCCACGGCCAACAGCGCCGTGCAGGCTGAGGCGCTGTTGCAGCGGCAGGTGTTCGACCTGTGCTTCCTCGATTTGCGCTTGGGTGAGGACAACGGTCTCGACGTACTGGCCCAGATGCGTATCCAGGCGCCGTGGATGCGAGTGGTCATTGTCACCGCCCATTCGGCGGTGGACACCGCGGTCGATGCGATTCAGGCCGGCGCCGCCGATTACCTGGTCAAACCCTGCAGCCCGGACCAATTGCGCCTGGCCACCGCCAAGCAACTCGAAGTGCGCCATCTGTCTGCTCGCCTCGAAGCGCTCGAAGGCGAAGTGCGCAAACCTAAAGACGGGCTCGACTCGCACAGCCCGGCCATGATGGCGGTGCTGGAAACCGCGCGACAGGTAGCCACCACCGACGCCAACATTCTCATCCTCGGCGAATCCGGCACCGGCAAAGGCGAGCTGGCCCGTGCCATCCACGGCTGGAGCAAGCGTGCACGCAAGGCTTGCGTGACCATCAACTGCCCGTCGCTGAACGCCGAACTGATGGAGAGCGAGCTGTTCGGTCACACCCGCGGCGCCTTCACCGGCGCCAGCGAAAGCACCTTGGGCCGAGTCAGCCAAGCCGACGGCGGCACGCTTTTTCTCGACGAGATCGGCGATTTTCCACTGGCTTTGCAGCCAAAGCTGCTGCGCTTCATTCAAGATAAGGAATACGAGCGGGTCGGCGATCCGGTTACCCGCCGCGCAGATGTACGCATCCTCGCCGCGACCAACCTCAACCTCGATGACATGGTCCGCGACGGACGCTTCCGTGAAGACCTGCTGTACCGCCTCAACGTCATTACCTTGCACCTGCCGCCACTGCGCGAACGCAGCGATGACATCCTGACGCTGGCCGAGCGCTTTCTCGCCCGCTTCGTCAAGGAGTACTCGCGACCGGCCCGGGTGTTCAGTGACGAAGCGCGCGCGGCCCTGCTCAACTACCGCTGGCCAGGTAACATCCGGGAGCTACGCAACGTGGTCGAGCGGGCCAGTATCATCTGCCCACAGGAGCGGGTCGAGATCAGCCACTTGGGCATGGCCGAACCCACCACCAACAATGCCCCGCGTATCGGCGCCGCGTTGAGCCTGGATGAGCTGGAACGGGCGCACATCGGTGCAGTGCTGGCTTCCAGTGACACCCTCGATCAAGCAGCGAAGACACTCGGCATCGACGCCTCGACGCTGTACCGCAAGCGCAAGCAATTCAACCTATGAAGTGGCCGATGAAGCTGCGCACGCGGCTTTTCCTGAGCATCTCGGCATTGGTCACGGTGGCTTTGCTTGGGCTGTTGCTGGGGTTGGTCAGCGTATTGCAGATGGCCACGGTGCAGCAGCGCTTGGTGCGCGATACCACCCATACCCTCGAGGTCGGGCTCAAGCTTAGGCAAAACCTGGGTGAGCAGTTGACCCTGATCCTCGATCAGGACACCGCGGCCAATAGCCTGGTGACCTTGCAGGAGCAGTTCCAGAGCTTGCTCAACCAAGGGTTGGAGCAAGGTGGCGAGCGCACCGGTTTCAGTAAGGCCAGCAGTAACTACCAGACCTTCTTGCAGGCCTACCGCGATAGCCCCGCTCCCTCGCGCAGCATGGGTTCCGATCAGCCTTTGGGCGCGGCGTTCAACCAGGTGCGCGTCGACCTGATCGACTCCCACAAACAGGCGTTGGAGCACATCACTCGCAGCGAGGAGCATACCCGTGACCGCGCCCTCTTGGTCAGCGGCCTGCTGGGCCTGATGGGCCTAGCGGTGCTGGTCCTGGGGTTCGTCACCGCACACAACATCGCCCGCCGCTTCGGCCAGCCGATCGAAGCCTTGGCCAAGGCTGCCGATGAGGTCGGCCAAGGCAATTTTGATGTCACCCTGCCGGTTACCCAGGCCACTGAACTCAACCAGTTGACCCGCCGCTTCGGGATGATGGCCGATGCCTTGCGCAAGCACCAGGCCACCAATATCGATGAGGTGCTGGCTGGCCAGCAACGCTTGCAGGCGGTGCTCGACAGTATCGATGACGGCCTGCTGATCATCGATCGCCAAGGCCGCCTGGAGCACCTCAACCCCGTTGCCCAACGGCAGCTGGGCTGGGACAGCAGCCGGCTCGGCACGGGTCTGGCCGAGGCGTTGCAACGTCCAGAACTGGAGCAGCAACTGCGCCAGGTCCTGCGTGGCGGCAGCCTGGATCGCCCGCCGGATGACTTGAGCATCGATATCGAGGAAGAAACCCGCCTGCTGACTTACAGCCTGACCCCGGTCAGCCATCCCCAAGGGCCAATCCTCGGTGCTGTGATGGTGCTGCACGATGTCACCGAACAACGTGCCTTCGAGCGGGTGCGCAGTGAATTCGTCTTGCGTGCCTCGCACGAACTGCGCACCCCGGTCACCGGAATGCACATGGCCTTTGGCCTGCTGCGCGAGCGGGTCAAGTTCCCGCCTGAAGCCCGCGAGAACGACCTGCTCGACACCATCGGCGAAGAAATGCAGCGCCTGACCCAGTTGATCAACGACCTGCTGAATTTCTCTCGCTACCAGAGCGGGCTGCAAAAACTGGAGCTGGCTCACTGTGCCGTCGACGATCTGCTCGAACGCGCCCAAGGACGTATCGCACCACAGGCAGCCGACAAGCAGATCGACTTGCTGATCGAGCTTGAGCAGCCCCTGCCGCGTATCCAGGCCGATACCGCCCAGCTCGATCGAGTGCTGGACAACCTGTTGCACAACGCCGTGCGCCACACGCCCAGCGGGGGGCGCATCCGCCTGCATGCGCGACGTCATGGCGAGCGGGTGATCGTCAGTGTCGAGGATAATGGCGAAGGTATCGCCTATGGCCAACAAGGGCGGATTTTCGAGCCGTTCGTGCAGGTAGGACGCAAGAAAGGTGGCGCTGGGCTGGGCCTGGCGCTATGCAAAGAGATCGTCCAGCTGCATGGTGGCCGCATGGGGGTGTTTTCGCGGCCAGGGCAGGGGACGCAGTTCTATATGGCGTTGCCGGTCTGAGTCGTTGGTTGCTCAAACACTTCTGCTGGCTGTTCCGGCCTCTTCGCGGGCAAGCCCGCTCCCACAGGGATCTCCACAACCCCTGTCGGAGCGGGCTTGCCCGCGAAGAAGCCAGAACAGACACAACACAGATAGATAATCCCTGCAGAACCTGTAGCAGCGGGCTTGCCCGCGAAGAAGCCAGAACAGACACAACACAGGTAGATAATCCCCACAGAACCTGTAGCCGCGGGCTTGCCCGCGAAGAGGCCAGAACAGACACAACACAGGTAGATAATCCCCACAGAACCTGTAGGAGCGGGCTTGCCCGCGAAGAGGCCGGTGCAGTCAGCGAATCGCTACAAGGCCACCCACATATCAAGGCTCATCATCAATCCGCCGAGCACTTACCCGCCGCCCACGAGTTATCAACTCGGCAAACTGCCGGGCATTGAGCGGATGGGCAAACAACCACCCCTGCCCATAATTGACCCCCTCACTGTTGAGCAGTACCGCCTGGTCCTCACATTCGATACCTTCGGCAATCACCCGCAAATGCAAGTCATGGGCCATGCGGATAATATGCGGCGCCACGCCGCTGCTCGCCGCATCATGGCCCAGCGCATCGATAAAGGCCTTGTCGATCTTCAAACAATCCACCGGCAAGGTCTGCAGGTAGGCAAGGCTGCAGTAGCCCGTGCCGAAATCGTCAATCAGTACCTGATGGCCGACGGCGCGCAAGGCCTGCAAATTGTCTCGTGCCACCACTACATCGATCAGGCCCCGCTCGGTCACCTCGAAAGCGATCTGACTGGCGGGCACCCGGTGGTGAGCCAGCAGCCGGGCTGCCACCCCACCAATGCGCGGCACCATCACATCGCAGGCTGCCAGGTTCACCGAGATATATAAGTTGCGGTTGGCCCGCAGCAGTTGACCCAGTTGCTCCAATACCCGCTGCAGGACGAAGTCGGTGATCTGACGGATCTGCCCGGTATTCTCCGCCAGCGGGATGAACAGATCCGGGCTGGTCAGGGTGCCATCGGGCCTGCGCCAGCGCACCAGAGCCTCGGCGCCGACACAGCGCCGACTGTCCAGCTCGAATATCGGCTGGTAGAGCACCTGCAGCTCGCCTTTGCGCAGCGCATTCTGCAGCTCGGAGCTCATCGAGCGGCGTTGCAGGATCAACTGCAGCACCAGCCAGCCAATGCAGCACGCCACTAGCACGCTGCCAGGGAACAATAGCCAGAGCACGCCGTTCATCTTCAGAGGCAAACTGGCGCGAGGGGCAATCAGCACTAACTGGTAATCAGGGGACTTGGTCGGCATGCGGTAGATCAGCCGGTCACTGAGCTCAGATAAAGCCTTGTCCGAGGGTGGCGGCCAATCGGCGACTGGCGGCCAGGGTTGCGCCGGCCCCAGCACCGGAATGGCGCGACGCCCGTGATCCAATACCACCAGCAGGCTCCCGCCGGGCGGTAGGTCAACCACATCGGTGAGGTGACCACGGGAAGTAGAAACCAAAAAATTACCGCGCCCGAGCATGAGCGCAGCGAGGTTCTCGTCGGGCTCGGCAGTGGTATTGAGCCAGTAGCTGTAAGTCGGACCGCGAATATCCGGGGGGCGAAAAGGCTCGATGTTACTTACCCCACCACGGCTGGAGCAGGCGACATTGCCCTGCACATAGGCCGCTTCGTAAATGAACCGCGAACTCAGGCCTACTTGCTGCAATGCCGCCAAGGTTGTCGAGTCGCACCCACGCAAAGGCAGGGAGTGCAATTGGTCGACCCCTTGGCGTAACTGACCGAAGACTTGCTCCAGACGCTCCAGAAAGCGCTCGCCCTGGGCGTTCATCTGCGCGCTCTCGCTTTCCTTCATTTGTTGCAGCGCCACACCCACGCTGCCTGCCAGCAACAGCACGGCGCTAGCCAGGGCAGCTAGCGCTGCCAGCAGCCAGGGGCGGTGGAGAATTTGGCGCAACCCAACGAGGAAGGCTGACATCGGATATATCCAGTTGATTACCAAGAGGTATAGCAACGGAATGGTCAGTCGGCACGGCCGTTGGGCGCGCAGGGTTCAACGCTTTTGGTTGAGCACCTGCAACATCGCCGCGGTTTGCGCATCCGGCAGGCCATCGAACCGCTGCGGGCGGAAGCGCATCTGGAAGGCCGCCAGCACATGCCGAGTCGCTACATCCAGTTCGCCGGTCTGTTCGATGGAGTAGCCAAAGCGCAGCAACTGTTGCTGATACCAGGTAATCGATGGTGGATTGACCTCGAAGTACGCTCGCTGCCGCGCGACTGCGTTGGCTTCAGGCCAAATGCCCAAGCCTGCATCTGCCAGGCGTTTCCATGGGAACAGCGGCCCCGGATCGAGCTTGCGCAAGGGCGCGATGTCGCTGTGCCCGATGATGTAGCGCGGCTGGATGTGGTTGCGCTTGACGATATCCTGGAGCAACGCGATGAGCGCCTGGATCTGCGCTTCGCTGTAGGGGTGCCAGACCCGACCATTGGGTGTGTCGGTGAACCCCGGGTTGACGATCTCGATGCCGATGGAGCTTGAATTGAGCCAGGTGCGGCCGTCCCATTGGCTATCGCCGGCATGCCAGGCACGTTTGCTCTCGTCGACCAACTGATAAACCGTGGCCGGACCATCGCCGATCAGGTAGTGGCTGCTGACCTCGCCGTGGGTCAATAAGGCCAACGAGCGTTCGAGTGAGGCATTGGTGTAATGCAGGACGACGAACTGGATGCGCTCGTCCTGGTTCGCCGAGACATGGCTGCGGTCAATGCGCAGGCCGCTGCTACAACCCGTCAGGGCCAAGAGAAGCAAAGCTGTGAAGAGTGTTTTCATTAAAGGGGAGCACGTCATAAGAGAGTCGACATCGTTGCTACAGTATAACGTGCTCCCCCCTAATCGCTTGTAGGAAAGACCATCAGCAAATTGTTACTTAAGCCTGCTCGACCCGATTGCGTCCCAGATCCTTGGCTCTATACAAGGCTTCGTCGGCGCGCTTGAGCACCTGATCGCTACGCTCACCGGTGCGGAAAGCGCTGACCCCGATGGAGGCGGTAATCACCACCCGCTCACCCTTGAAATGGAAGGGGCATGCTTCGATGGCAGCGCGCAGGGTTTCAGCCACCTGCGCGCCTGCAGCCGGTGAAGTTTGCGGCAATAGCAGGACAAACTCTTCACCGCCAAAGCGTGCGATGAAGTCGCGGCCACGCAGGCGCTTGCGTAACTGGTCGGCGACGATCTTCAACACCTTGTCGCCGGCCAGGTGGCCATAGCCGTCATTGATGCGTTTGAAGTGGTCAAGGTCGAGGATCGCCATCAGCAAGTGGCCGCCGTTTTCCTGCCAATCCTGCACTTCGCGCTCGACCTGTTCTGACCACGCGGCGCGGTTGGGCAGCCCGGTTAGGGGATCGATCAGGGCTTTCTGGCGTTGCTCCTCAAGGTGCTCGCGATACCCCAGGGCTTCCTGTTCCATGTTCGCCACCCGCTCGGCCAAGCCATGCAGGCGTCCGGCCAGTTCCTGCTCGCGGCGGTCACGCTCGTGCTGGTGATCGTCGATGGTCACCAGCAAGCCTTCGAGGCGATTGTCCAGAATGTGCTTGAGGCTATCGAGATCAGCGGCACCCTGGACGCTGCTTTGCAGACCATCGACCTGTTCGCGCAACTGGCTGTCCAGCGCACGCGCCGCAGTACTGTTGTCGGCATGGCCGGCACTGGCTTCGTGCAAGTGGCTCTGGAAGGTCTCGAGGCGCTCGTTGAGCTGTTGCAAGTAGGCCTCGAATTCATGCTGGCCGCTGTCGGTGATGGCCAGCATGAGTACCGCCAGATCATCCAGCACCGGAATCAGTTCGTACCAGTTCAGCCCACGCGCCACGCGCTCACGCATTTCCAGCGCCTGGGCCTTGTGCCGCTCCGGCAGGCTCAGGTCATCGAGCAGGCCAATCAAGGTTTGCTCGATATGCGCAGCGACTTGGCTGTAGGGTGGCTCGACAGCGTTAGGCAGGGCATAAGGGCCATCCTCACCGTCCAGCAGTTCGACTTGCTCCGGCGCCGCCTCTGGCTGTGGCTCTATCGCGCTGAGTTCGTCAGGCTCTGCTTGAGCCAGTACCGCTTGCTCTGGCTCATTTGGCTCCTGGCTGGCAATGACGGGAGCAGGCTCGGCATCAGGCCCCTCAACCAGCGCCGGCTGCGACGGCTCCAGCAGCAACGCCTGCACCACTTCTGCCGTGGGCGCCTCTGCGTGCTCCTCAGTGATCACTGGTTTGGCTGCAATCGGATCCACAGGCTCTGGCGCAGCGGCCATGATTGCAGGTACCGAGGGCTGAAGCACTTCGCCTTTGACGGGCTGCAGAGCAGACTCGCTCTCGACAGCAGGCTCTGCCAAGGCTGGCGTTGGAACCGGTGCAGGCTGGGGCGATTCTGCGTGTTCCGGCCGAGACTCTTGTTCAGCTTTACCGAAAAGCCGCTGCAAAAAGCCTGGGCGAGCCTCTTCTTCCGGGCTCTGCAGCAGGGTCAGGGCTCGGCCCTGCAAACCACTGAGCTCAGCAAGCAGGGGCGGCAACTCGCGCGATTGGCTGACACCACCATCGAGTTTCTTCGCCAGTTTTTTCAGTGGCCGAGCGACATCACCGGACAGCGGCAGGGCCTGGAGCTGAGTGACTAGCGCGGTCAGCGCATCGCTAACCTGGTTCATGCGGGTTTCGCGACGCTGCTCGGAGTCGAGCACCGCTTTTTCCAGACGCGGAATCAGGTTGGCAAGCCCCGCGTCCATGTTGTCGCTACGGATGACCTCGCGCATTTCCTTCATGCACTGGTCCACCGCCTTGTCGCTGCCCTCGGCGGCCAAGGTACTGCGCACCAGGCCACGACGCAGCAAGTCGAGACGGGCATCCCACCGGCGCTCGAGTTTTTCCTGCTGCTCGATGCTTTTTAAGTATTTTTCTTTCCAGCGCTCGGCGTCTTCGGTCATGCCTGGGTCCACTGCGGGGTGATGGCAATTAGCTCAAGACCGGCAGCGTATCCACAGTCAATGCGTCAGGCAATCGAATCTCGACGGCAACGGGAAGGTGATCGGAAATCGGCTGCGCCAGCACCTCGACCCGCTCCAAGGTCAGGCTTGGACTGAGCAGGATGTGGTCCAGGCAGCGCTGCGGGCGCCAACTTGGGAAGGTGGCCTCGACTTGCGGTGCAATCAGGCCTAGATCGCGCAGCGGCGAGTGTTCGAGCAAGTCGTTGGCATGGGTGTTCATGTCCCCCATCAGCACCTGATGACGGTAGCCGCCAATCAGCTCGCGGATGTAGCTCAATTGCAGGGCGCGGGTCTTGGCTCCGAGAGCCAGGTGCATCATCACCACGCTCAGCGCGTCCTTGCCCTCGCCGAACTGCACCAGGATCGCACCTCGACCGGCAGGGCCGGGCAGGGGATGGTCTTCCAGGTGCTGGGGCTTGAGGCGGCTGAGTACGCCGTTGCTGTGCTGGGCGAAACGTCCGAGGTTGCGATTGAGCTGCTGATACCAGTAGGGGAACGCCCCCAATTGGGCCAGGTGCTCGACCTGGTTGACGTAGCCCGAGCGCAGGCTGCCGCCATCGGCTTCCTGAAGGGCGACCAAGTCGAAGTCACTGAGCAGCGCACCGATCTTCTGCAAGTTGCCAGCACGCCCGTTATGCGGCAGCAAATGCTGCCAGCTGCGGGTCAGGTAGTGCCGGTAGCGTTCGGTGCTGATGCCCACCTGGATATTGAAACTGAGCAGCCGCAGTCGACCATCCTCAGGCAGGCCAGGGGCCTGCAGGTGATGCTCGTTGACCTGCGGCTGGTGCAGGCCAACCCCCCGGGTGGAGCGCAAGCGAGCCATGAGTTCGCCGCTTACTTAGCGGCGCGCTCCTTGGCGATCAGTTGGTCGGCGACGTTCAGCACGCCTTCCGGACCGCCGGCAGTACCCAAATCGAAGCGGTATTTACCGTTGACCACCATGCTCGGTACGCCGGTGATTTCGTACTTCTTCGCCAGTTCCTTGGCCTGGTTCACTTGGCCCTTGATCGCGAAGGAGTTGAAGGTGGCGAGGAACTTGTCCTTGTCCACGCCCTGGGTGGCGAGGAACTCGGCCATGTCCTCAGGCTTGACCAGTTGCTTGCGCTGGTTCTGGATCGCGTCGAAGACAGCGGCGTGCACCTTGTGCTCGACGCCCATGGCTTCAAGGGTCAGGAACATCTGGCCGTGGGCGTCCCAAGGGCCGCCGAACATGGCTGGAACGCGCTTGAAGTTGACGTCCGCTGGCAGTTTTTCAGCCCACGGATTGACGGTCGGTTCGAAGTGATAGCAGTGCGGGCAGCCGTACCAGAACAGCTCGACGACTTCGATCTTGCCTGGCTGGGAAACCGGAACAGGGTTGCTCAGCTCGATATATTCCTTGCCCGCTGTTGCAGGCTCGGCGGCCTGGACGGCGGTCATACCGAATACGCTGGCGGCGACCAGCGCAGCGCTGAGAATCAGTTTACGCATGCTTTACTCCTGAGCAGTCATTGGTCGCCTCGACGCGACCGGTGCTGTGACAGGTCGGGAAGGGCTTGAGTTCTGTAGTGTAACGGCTACAGACAAAAAAAAGGGCGGTGTGGGCCGCCCTTTCATCTTTAGCCATCGACCATTAACTGAGTGTTAAACACTTAGGTTGCCGGGGCCGCGTTGCGGCCCTTCGCGGGTGAACCCGCTCCCACAGGGTCCGCGCTGCGCGACGGACTGCAAAGCAGCCCTAAGGGCATTGCCTCAGTGCAACCCTTGGATATAGCTGGCCAGGGCGTCGATGTCCTTGTTGCTCAGCTTGCCGGCGATAGACCGCATGGTCATCGCGTCGCCATCGTTGGTGCGGTTGCCCTCACGGAAATCTGTGAGCTGCTTGGTCACGTACTGGGCATGCTGGCCGCTCAGGTGGGGGAAGCCGGCCAAGGCGATGCCGGCGCCGTTCGGCGAGTGGCAGCCAGTGCAGGCGGGCATGCCTTTTTCCAGATCGCCGCCATTGAACAGCGCACGACCGCGTTCGACCAGCTTCGGATCGGCAGCGCCGACACTGCCTTTCTGGCTGGCAAAGTAGGCGGCGATGTCGGCCAGATCCTGCTCGTTGAAGGGCTCGAGCATGCCGGTCATCTCCAGCACCGTACGCTTGCCAGACTTGATGTCGTGCAGTTGCTTCTCAAGGTATCGCTGGCCTTGGCCGGCGAGTTTGGGGAAGTTCGGCGCCAGGCTGTTGCCGTCAGGGTTGTGGCAGGCACCACAGACGGCAGTTTTCGCCTGACCGGCGGCAGCATCGCCTTTGATAGGGTCCGCAGCATTGGCCGCACCTGCAACCCCCATGGTCAACAGCAGACTCACGAATAGTTTGTTCATCAGCTAATCCAACACGGCTAAGGGTGAAATGTTATGTATCGGGACTACCGGTCATCCAGAGGATGACCAAACGGTAGTCCTCGGCACTGCAGTCCATGCACAATCCACGCGGCGGCATAGCCTTGAAACCCCGAGTAACATTCGCTACCAGTACCTCCATACCCTGCGCCAGCCTTGGCTCCCAAGCTGCCGAGTCACCCTTCTTGGGTGCCTGAGGCAGTTGTCCGGCGTGACAGGCAGCGCAGCTGCGGTTGTACAACGCCTCGGGATCCTGTGTAGCCTGTGCGCTGAAAAACGGTAGGAACATACCGACAGCCAATAGCCATTTCGCCTTGCGCAACGACCTTTCAGGGTTGGGGGCCGCGCTGCGTTCTATTGCGCGAGCTAATGTTCGACACCCCATGTGCGCCCTCCTTCGCTGGGAGAATGCACACACAAAAACTGGGGCATTATATACTTCCGTCCTCCAAACGGAAACGACACTGCCTGGATTAGGCAACACCCACATCGGATATCCCATGCAAGTCAAGAACCCCATCCTCGGCCTCTGCCAGAAAGCCACATTCGCCCTTAGCGCTGCCAAGGTCGAACAATGCCCGGAAGACCAGGGTTACGAGGTGGCTTTCGCCGGCCGCTCCAACGCCGGTAAATCCAGCGCCCTCAACACCCTGACCCATGCCAGCCTGGCGCGTACCTCGAAAACCCCAGGGCGCACCCAGCTGTTGAATTTCTTCAGTCTGGACGATGAACGGCGATTGGTCGACTTGCCGGGCTACGGTTATGCAAAAGTCCCGATTCCGCTCAAGCAGCACTGGCAGCGTCACCTCGAAGCCTACCTGGGCGGACGTGAGTGTCTGAAAGGGATCATCCTGATGATGGACGTGCGCCATCCAATGACCGACTTCGACAAGATGATGCTCGACTGGGCCAAGGCCAGCGGCATGCCCATGCACATTCTGCTGACCAAGGCCGACAAGCTGACCTTTGGTGCGGCGAAGAACACGCTGCTCAAGGTGCAAGCCGAGATTCGCAAGGGCTGGGGCGACGCGGCGACCATCCAGTTGTTCTCGGCACCCAAGCGCCAGGGGCTGGAAGAGGCCTATGCTGTATTGGCAGGGTGGATGGAGCTGGAAGACAAGCCGGCGGAGTGATTTAGATTTTTGGGGCTGCGAAGCGGCCCCCACGCTGTGAAATCCTGAATCGCAGGCAAAAAAAACCCCGGACTTCATATGGGGAGGGGGAAGTCTGGGGTTCAAGTCTGGACCGCTAGGGCGGGGTCCAGGTATCTGCCAACACTTAACACAACATAGGAGCATCGAAAGGCTTCACCAGCCATTCAGTTACTCTGAGTTCCGCTTCACCGGTTTAGTTCCGAAGCTCTGGAAACTATTTGCGATAGTTTCATGAAACTCCCGTTCTAATGGCATAAGGCCAGCGTCGGATCCGCGACACTACCGCGCAGATCCTACACATCTTTCCTACGCCGTTTAGTGAGCTTCGTCCCAATTCGAGCCAACACCTACTTCGACCAGCAACGGCACGTCGAGCTGCGCGGCATTGCTCATGTACGGGCGAATTTGCTCCTTCACCTGCTCGACCAGGTCTTCGCGCACTTCCAGCACCAATTCATCGTGCACCTGCAGGATCACTCGAGCATCCAGGCCGCTACCACTCAACCAGCCATCCACCGCGACCATGGCGCGCTTGATGATGTCTGCCGCCGTGCCCTGCATCGGCGCGTTGATCGCCGTGCGCTCGGCACCTTTGCGCAGCGCCGGGTTTTTCGCGTTGATGTCCGGCAGGTACAGGCGACGGCCGAACAGGGTTTCGACGAAGCCCTGTTCGGCGGCCTGGGCGCGAGTGCGCTCCATGTAGGCCAGCACTCCGGGGTAGCGGGCGAAGTAACGGTCGATGTAGTCCTGCGATTGTTTGCGATCGACGCCAATCTGCTTGGCCAGGCCGAAGGCGCTCATGCCATAGATCAAGCCGAAGTTGATCGCCTTGGCGCTGCGACGCTGGTCGGTGGTAACAGCCGCCAGATCCACGCCGAACACTTCCGCAGCTGTCGCCCGGTGCACGTCGAGGTCATTGCGGAAGGCATGCAACAGGCCTTCGTCCTTGGCCAGGTGGGCCATGATGCGCAGCTCGATCTGCGAATAGTCGGCAGCCAACAGCTTGTAGCCGGGGCTGGCCACGAACGCCTGGCGAATACGCCGGCCTTCGGCAGTCCGAATCGGGATGTTCTGCAAGTTTGGGTCGTTCGACGACAAACGCCCCGTGGCCGCCACCGCCTGCTGATAGGAGGTGTGGATGCGCCCAGTGCGCGGGTTGATCTGGTGCGGCAGCTTATCGGTGTAAGTGTTCTTCAGCTTGCTCAGACTGCGGTACTGCATCAGTACCTTGGGCAGCGGGTAATCCTGCTCAGCCAGCTCGGCCAGCACGGCTTCGGCGGTCGAAGCCTGGCCCTTGGTGGTCTTGCTCAGCACCGGCATGCCCAGCTTGTCATACAGAATCACGCCAAGCTGCTTGGGTGAGCCCAGGTTGAACTCTTCACCGGCCAAGGCAAAGGCTTCGCGCTCCAGCTCAGCCATCTTCACGCCCAGCTCGCCACTCTGGATCGCCAGCAAGTTGGCATCGACCAGCGCGCCTTGGCGCTCGATCTTGGCCAAGACCGGCACCAGCGGCATTTCGATGTCCATCAATACCGGCTGCACGCTAGGCGTCTTGGCCAGGCGTGCCTGCAACGCCTGGTGCAGGCGCAAGGTGATGTCGGCATCTTCGGCGGCGTACGGCCCGGCCTTGTCCAGATGAATCTGGTTGAAGGTCAGCTGCTTGGCGCCTTTGCCGGCGATGTCTTCGAAGGCAATGGTGGTATGGTCCAGATACTTCTGCGCCAGGCTATCCATGTCGTGCCGGGTAGCGGTGGAGTTGAGCACGTAGGATTCGAGCATGGTGTCGTAAGCCACACCGCGCATGTCGATGCCGTGCGCCTGGTCGCCACCAATCGCGCAGTTGGCCAGGATATTGATGTCGTACTTGGCGTTCTGGCCGATCTTGCCCTTGGTCGGGTCTTCCAGCAGCGGCTTGAGCGCCAGCAGTACAGCGTCGCGATCCAGTTGGACCGGGGCGCCTTCGTAGTCATGGGCCAGCGGCACATACGCGGCCACGTGCGGTTCCACCGCGAACGACAGGCCGACCAACTTGGCCTGCTGGGCATCGAGGCTGGTGGTTTCCGTGTCGAAGGCAAACAGCGATGCCTGGCGCAGTTTCTCCAACCACAGGTCGAAACGCGCCTGATCGAGGATGGTTTCGTATTGCGGCTCGACCTTGGCCTGCGGTTCTTCAACTGGCGTAATCACTTCGCCAACCTTGACCGCATCGCGCTGGACTTCGGCGATCCAGCTTTTGAACTCCATCTCGGTGTACAGCGCCAGCAAGGCTTCGCGGTCCGGTTCGCCACACACCAGCGCATCGACTTCGATATCCAGCGGCACGTCGACCTTGATGGTCGCCAGTTCATACGACAGGAACGCCGCGTCGCGATGCTCCTCAAGCTTGGCCGGCAGGCCCTTGGCGCCGCGAATTGGCAAGGCAGGGACCTTGTCGAGGTTGTCGTAGACCTCGCGCAGGCCGCCGCCGATCCCGGTCAGCAGGCCCACGGCGGTCTTCTCGCCAACGCCTGGAACGCCAGGAATGTTGTCGACCTTGTCGCCCATCAGCGCCAGGAAGTCGATGATATGTTCCGGGCCGACGCCGAATTTCTCGTGCACGCCAGCAATATCCAGCACGCTACCGGTCATGGTGTTGACCAGGGTAATGTGCCCGTCCACCAATTGGGCCATGTCCTTGTCGCCGGTCGAAATGATCACCGGACGGCCGGCGGCCGCACTGCTGCGGGCCAGGGTGCCGATCACGTCATCGGCCTCGACGCCTTCTACGCACAGCAGCGGATAGCCCAGCGCCTTGACGCTGGCGTGCAGGGGCTCGACCTGCACGCGCAGGTCATCCGGCATGCTTGGGCGGTTGGCCTTGTACTCGGCGAACATGGCGTCGCGGAAGGTCCCGCCCTTGGCGTCGAAGACCACCGCGAACAAGCTGTCAGGGTATTGCTTGCGCAGGCTCTTGAGCATGTTCAGCACGCCCTTGACCGCGCCAGTCGGCAGACCTTTGGACGTGGTCAGCGGCGGCAGCGCGTGAAAGGCGCGGTAGAGGTATGAAGAACCGTCCACCAGGACGAGAGGCGCTTGGCTCATGAGGAGAATCAACCTTTTCGGCGGGTCCGGCGCTAGAATAGCCGGAGTCATTGACGACAAAGGGACAAGGTTATCATGCGGACACTCAATCGCCTGTTACTGCTCGGCCTTCTGGCAACCACGCCTATCGTCACCCAGGCGGCGGACGACGCCCCATCGGCAGATCCCGATGTGACCATTCGCACGGAAGGCGATCGAACCATTCAGGAGTACCGTCAAAACGGCTTCCTGTATGCGATCAAAATCACGCCGAAAAACGGCAAACCTTATTTCCTGGTACGCGCCGACGGCTCCGACGGCAATTTCATTCGATCCGACCAGCCGGACATGCTGATTCCGTCGTGGAAGATCTTCGAGTGGTAATCTGACGCGTACCGTTCACATCAACCTGGCACTTCCCGGCGGAAGTGCCCGCATGGGCAACTTTTCATCATGTCAGTTTTCACCCCTGTGTCCCGGCCCGAGCTGGAAACCTTTCTGGCGCCGTATGAGCTGGGCCGTCTGCTCGACTTCCAGGGCATTGCCGCCGGTACCGAGAACAGCAACTTCTTCGTCAGCCTCGAACAGGGTGAGTTCGTGCTGACGCTGATCGAACGCGGCCCTGCCGAGGACATGCCGTTCTTCATCGACCTGCTCGATGTGCTGCACCAGGCCGACATGCCAGTGCCTTACGCCGTGCGTGATCGCGAGGGCAATGGCCTGCGCGAGCTCAACGGCAAGCCGGCACTGTTGCAGCCACGACTGTCGGGCAAGCACATCAAAGTGCCGAACAATCAGCACTGTGCTCAAGTTGGCGAATTGCTAGCGCACATTCACCTGGCTACGCGCGACAACACCCTGGAGCGCAAGACCGACCGAGGTCTGGACTGGATGCTGGAGTCTGGCGCCGAGTTGATTTCGCACCTGAGCGAGGCACAACAGCGCCTGTTGCAGCCTGCACTGGATGAGATCGCCGCGCACAAGGCGCAGATCCTCGCGCTACCACGGGCCAATCTGCACGCTGACCTGTTCCGCGACAACGTGATGTTCGAAGGCACTCACCTGACGGGGCTGATCGACTTCTACAACGCCTGCTCGGGGCCGATGCTGTATGACATCGCCATTACCGTGAATGACTGGTGCCTGGATGATAAGTCAGGCATCGACCTGCCACGGGCGCAGGCGCTGCTGGGGGCCTACGCCGGGCTGCGGCCGTTCACTGCGGCGGAAGCCGAGTTGTGGCCGGTGATGCTGCGGGTGGCCTGCGTGCGCTTCTGGCTGTCGCGCCTGATCGCAGCCGAGTCGTTTGCCGGGATGGATGTGATGATCCACGACCCGAGCGAGTTCGAGGTGCGACTGGCGCAGCGTCAGCAGGTGGCGTTGAAATTGCCGTTCGCGCTGTAAAGCCAGTGGCCTATCGCGGGGCAAGCCCGCTTCCATGCATGGGAGCAGGCTTACCCAGCGATAGCGTCAGCACTGGATCACAATTGCTCCAGGCACCCCGTCAGATCGCTGCCCAGCTTCTCCAGCAAGCGCTCATAGCCCTTGCCATCCACTGGGTCGGTGCCCCCCAGAGCATCCAGCTCGGCCAGGCGCACCGGTAACCCGGCAGTCAGCGTCTCAGCCAACCGCGGGCGCAGCGGCGGCTCGCTGAACACACACGTCTTGCCCACTTCCTGCAGGCGCTTGCGCATCGCTGCAACGTGCTGCGCCCCTGGCTGCACTTCCGAGGCAACGCTAAACACCCCAGTGTGCTTGAGGCCATAGTTGGCCTCGAAGTAGTCGAAGGCCTCGTGGAACACGAAGTACGGCTTGTTGGCAACTCCAGCCACGCGCGCCTTGATACGCTGGTCCAACGCGTCCAACCGCTCGACGAAGGCTTTGAGGTTGCCCTGGTAACGCGCCGCATTGGCTGGATCGACCTTGGCCAGGTCTGCAGCCATCTTCGCGGCAATCACCCGCGCATTGACCGACGACAACCACAAATGGGCATCCAGGCTGCCTGGACGGTGGTCATGGTCGTGATCGTCATGGTCGTCGTGCCCACCTTCATCGTGTGAATGGCTGCCCTCGCCAAAGTGGCGCAGTTGCATGCCGGCCAGCGACTGCACGGCAACGCTTGGCTTGCTGCGGGCGTTGAGGACGCGCGGCAGGAAGTTTTCCATGTCCGGGCCGATCCAGTACAACAGGTCCGCCTCGCCCACGCGCCGTACGTCGGAAGGGCGCAAGGCATAGTGGTGCGGCGAGGCGCCAGGCGGCAGCAGCACGTCAGGGCTGCCGACGCCGTCCTGCACCGCCGCGGCAATCTGCTGCAAGGGCTTGATGCTGGTCAGTAAGCGGACGTCAGCCTGGGCAGAACAGGCGATAAAAGCGACAAAAAGGACAAGGAAACGGGGCACGGTGAATACTCGACTTGTCAGAAACAGGTAACATAATAACGTCTCCATTCAGAACCGTCGCCGCTCATGTCCATCACGCCGCTGGCTCACCGTCCCCACGACCATTCCCATTGCGTGCACAGCGCCCTGGCCGAAGCTGATGCCATCTGCATCCGCCAAGGCCTGCGCCTGACCGCCTTGCGCCGCCGGGTGCTGGAGCTGGTTTGGCAGAGCCACAAGCCGCTGGGCGCCTACGACATCCTCGCCGTACTCAGTGAGCAGGACGGCCGCCGCGCGGCGCCGCCAACCGTGTACCGGGCGCTGGACTTTCTCCTGGAAAACGGCCTGGTGCACCGCATCGCCTCGCTCAACGCCTTTATCGGCTGCAGCCATCCTGAGCACGCGCACCAGGGTCAGTTCTTGATCTGCCGCGAATGCCACGTGGCCATCGAGCTTGAGCAAGACAGCATCAGCGGCGCGATCGTCGCCAGCGCCAAGGCGGTCGGTTTCAGCGTCGAAACCCAGACCGTGGAAGTCGTGGGCCTGTGCGGCAACTGCCGAGGCGCTGCATGAGCGATGCACTGATCCGCCTCGAACAGGTCGGGGTCACGTTCGCAGGCGAAGCCGTTCTGGATAACATTGACCTGGCGGTGGCGCCTGGCCAGATCGTTACCCTGATCGGCCCCAATGGCGCCGGCAAGACCACCCTGGTGCGCGCCGTGCTCGGCCTGCTCAAGCCCCATCGGGGCAAGGTCTGGCGCAAGCCCAAGCTGCGCATCGGCTACATGCCGCAGAAGATCCAGGTCGACCCGACGCTGCCGCTGTCGGTACTGCGCTTCTTGCGCCTGGTGCCCGGCGTAGACCGCGCGGCAGCCGTTTCAGCATTGCAGGAAGTGGGCGCCGAACAGGTCATCGACAACCCGATCCAGAACATCTCCGGTGGTGAGATGCAGCGTGTGCTGCTGGCTCGGGCGCTGCTGCGCGAACCGCAACTGCTGGTGCTCGACGAGCCGGTGCAGGGCGTCGACGTGGTCGGCCAGACCGAGCTGTACAACCTGATCACCCGCCTGCGCGACCGCCACGGCTGCGGCGTGCTGATGGTGTCGCACGACCTGCACCTGGTGATGAGCACCACCGACCAGGTGGTCTGCCTGAACCGCCATGTGTGCTGCTCGGGCCATCCGGAGCAGGTCAGCGGCGACCCAGCCTTCGTCGAGCTGTTCGGCCAGAACGCACCTAGCCTGGCGATCTACCACCACCATCACGATCACAGCCACGACCTGCATGGCTCGGTGGTCGCCCCCGGCACCCATGTTCACGGAGAGCACTGCAAGCATGGCTGATTTTCTTCTCTACGCCCTGCTCGCGGGACTGTCCTTGGCTGTGGTGGCCGGCCCCCTGGGGTCTTTCGTGGTCTGGCGGCGGATGGCCTATTTCGGCGATACCCTGTCCCACGCCGCTTTACTCGGGGTAGCACTGGGTTTCGTGCTGGACGTGAGCCCAGCGTTGGCGGTGACGGTTGGCTGCCTGCTGCTGGCGATCCTGCTGGTGACTCTGCAACAACGTCAGCCGCTGGCCTCCGACACCTTGCTCGGCATTCTCGCACCCAGCACCTTGTCGCTGGGCCTGGTGGTGCTGAGCTTCATGCACGATGTGCGCATCGACCTGATGGCCTATCTGTTCGGCGACCTGCTGGCGATCAGCCCGACTGACCTGGGCTGGATCCTCGGCGGCAGTGCGCTGGTCCTGCTGCTGCTCGGCGCACTGTGGCGGCCACTCTTGGCGATCACCGTGCACGAGGAGTTGGCAATGGTCGAAGGCCTGCCGGTGGCGGCCCTGCGCATGGCGCTGATGCTGTTGATCGCGGTCGTGATTGCCGTGGCGATGAAGATCGTAGGCGTGCTGCTGATCACCTCGTTGCTGATCATTCCAGCGGCTGCGGCGCAGCGTCACGCCCGCTCGCCCGAGCAGATGGCGCTGGGCGCCAGCCTGCTGGGGATCACGGCGGTATGCGGCGGCCTGGCGATGTCCTGGTTCAAGGACACCCCAGCCGGCCCATCGATCGTGGTCTGCGCGGCGGTGCTATTCTTGCTGAGCCTGGCGGTGCCGAAGCGCTGAAAATCTGGGTGCGCGCAGGCGCATCCTGCAACCTTTTCGCGGGTAAAGGGTCTGTAAGACTTGTTTTCGAGCGTGCGCACCTGGGTGTAGACTTGCTCGCTTTTTGCGCAAATAGAGAGTCGCAGGAATGAAGCCGTTCGCCTCCCGTTATCTGCTTGTTGCCGTGTTTTCGTTGTTCCTGGCCGCGTGTTCCAGCGCCCCGGTCGAACAATCGACCGCGCCTGCCCAGCCTGATGCCTGGGGGCAACTGGAGCAGAGCATTGCCAGCAACGAGCTGGCCACAGCCGAAGATCAGTTGACCGCCTTGCAGGCGCAGTCGCCTGACGATGCCCGTGTTGAGCAGTATCAGCGGCAATTGGCCGAAGCCTATCTGCGCCGTAGCCAGATCGTGCTGCAAAAGGGCGATGTCAATGCTGCCGCCACCGCCCTGGCGCGGGCGCGGGCACTGATGCCGCGGGCACCTGCAATCACTGGCGGTGATGCCGTAGCCCAGGCGCGCAAGGCTGAACTCGAGCGCGCGGAAGCAGCGCTGAAGGCCGCTGAGGCCAAGCCCAAGGCACGAGTGATCGACCCCTCTGCGCCAAGCACCGTGGTGGCACTGAAGACCACCGACAGCCGCGCCATGCGTCGCCAGCTCGATGATATTGCCGCGGATGTGGTGAATTATCAGTGCGACGTAGTCTTCCAGGTGCCGCGCACTGACGATGCGCCTTGGTTGAAAACCTTGCTGGAAAAGCGCGTGCGCAAGCTCGACAGTGGCTTTGAGCTGAAGCAGAAGCATGAAATTCAGCGCTCGCTGCCGGCGCAGGTAGTTTTAGTACCGCATCAGGGTTGAGGGTTTTGGGGCCGCTTTGCGGCCCCAAAATTCTCACGCCGGAACAGATTCAGCGGCCGCCTCGCGCTCCCAGACTCGATGCCCTTCCACTGCCTTGACGAAGGCATCGACTGCTTTCTGATCATCTCCCACCAGCAACCCCTTGTCTTCCTTGAGCCCCAGCTTGTCCAGCAATGCCTTGGCGTCCTTAGCCACACCTATCGCCTTCAGGTGCTTATAGGCCTCAAGCAGGTAATGCTTGGCCAGGCCACTTTCACCCAGCGCTTGCAGCGAAGCCTTGCCCGCCGGTAGCAAAACCCCATCGACCAGCACCGACGGCATTCCCTCCATCGACGCATCCACCGCCAGCGCCTTGCCATCGGCAGTCTTCACTGGCGCCGAACTCGGCCCCAACAGCAACGGCCGGGCACTTTGCGCTTCCAGCGCTTTGACCAACCTGTCGACATCCGCGCCATCGACCCCATCGGCCACCAGCAGGGCGATCTTGCGCCCCTTGATCCCCACGCTGCCCGGGTGATTCATCTGGCTCAACGCCGGCGATTTGGCCAATTTCGACCCCTTGACCTGCACCGTGCCCTTCTTCGGCGCCGGCAAACCCAGGTTGGCCGCCACTGCCGCAGCCAACTTCAGATCGATGTTGGCGAGAATCTCGTTCACCTCGCGCGCTCGAATATGCTCGCGCTCAACTTTGCCCAATTCAAAGCTGTACGCCTTGATGATGTGCTGTTGCTCATGCGCGCTCATGCTCTGGAAGAACAACCGCGCCTGCGAGAAGTGATCGCTGAACGAGTCACTGCGTTGGCGGATCTTGTTGGCGTCGATACGCTCCTGATAGCTCTCGAAGCCGCCATCTTGCGGGGCAGGTGGGGTTTCCTTAGGCCAGCCGCCGTCGATGCTATTGGGCTCGTAGGAGGCGCGCCCCTTGTCGATGGTCATGCGGTGCATGGCATCGCGCTGACCGTTGTGATTGGGCGCAACCGGGCGGTTGATCGGGATTTCATGGAAGTTCGGCCCACCCAGGCGGCTGATCTGGGTATCGGTGTAGGAGAACAGCCGGCCCTGCAGCAACGGGTCGTTGGTAAAGTCGATACCCGGCACGATGTGTCCGGGGCAGAAGGCGATCTGCTCGACCTCGGCAAAGAAATTATCCGGGTTGCGGTTGAGCACCATCTTGCCCAGCGGGGTCACCGGCACCAGCTCTTCGGGGATGATCTTGGTCGGGTCGAGCAGGTCGAAGTCGAATTTGTGCTCATCCGCCTCCGGCACGATTTGTACGCCTAGCTCCCACTCTGGATAGTCACCCGTTTCGATCGCTTCCCACAGGTCACGGCGATGGTAGTCGGTGTCTTTGCCTGCCAGTTTTTGCGCTTCGTCCCACAATACCGAGTGCACACCCTGACGCGGCTTCCAGTGGAATTTGACGAAGCTTGCCACGCCCTCGGCGTTGATCAGGCGGAAGGTATGCACGCCAAAGCCTTCCATCATTCGCAGGCTGCGCGGAATGGCGCGGTCAGACATGGCCCAGATGACCATGTGCGCCGACTCCGGCACCAGCGAGACGAAGTCCCAGAAGGTGTCGTGGGCCGAGCCTCCAGTGGGGATCTCGTTGTGCGGTTCGGGCTTCACCGCATGGACAAAGTCGGGAAACTTGATCGCATCCTGGATAAAGAACACTGGCATGTTGTTGCCAACCAGGTCGAAATTGCCCTCATCGGTGTAGAACTTCACGGCAAAACCGCGTACGTCGCGCACCGTGTCGCCAGAGCCACGCGGCCCCTGCACCGTGGAGAAGCGCACGAATACAGGGGTGATTTTCTCTGGATCGCGCAGGAACCCAGCCTTGGTCAGCTCGGCATGGTCGCCATAGCTCTGAAAGTAACCATGCGCACCGGTGCCACGGGCGTGGACGATACGCTCGGGAATGCGCTCATGGTCGAAGTGGGTGATCTTCTCGCGCATGATGAAGTCTTCGAGCAGCGAAGGCCCACGCGCGCCGGCTTTGAGAGAGTTCTGGTTGTCGGCTATCTTCACCCCCTGATTGGTGCGTAACGCCTCGCCGGTAGCATCGCCACGGAAGTTTTCCAGGCTCTGCAACTTGGCATTGGTGTTGGCGCGGTCGGGGGTCTGGGTGCCGGCGAGCTGGCTTTCACGGGGGGCGTCGGGGTTCTTGCTGGGCATCTTCGGCTCTCCTCATCAGTCTTCAGGCTGCCCTTACGGGCTTGTTCTAGTAGTGACTGGAGGGGGGCGACAGGCGTTCAATCAGGTTTACCGGCTGTCGCGTTATATCCGCGCGATTGGTCGGTTACGAAATAAATGCTAAGAACAGCTATGGGAAAAGGCTAAAATGCGCGCCCGGCTAACCGCTGACCCAACTTCCATGCGCCCCACAAGGTTCGCTACGTGATCGAGTTTCAACATGTGCACAAGACCTACCGCGTCGCCGGTAGGGACATCCCCGCCCTCAATCCGACCAGCCTGACCATTGAAAATGGCCAAGTGTTCGGCCTGATCGGCCACTCCGGCGCCGGCAAGAGCACCTTGCTGCGCCTGATCAACCGCCTTGAAGCACCAAGCGGCGGCAAGATCATCGTCGATGGCGAAGACGTCACCGCGTTCGACGCCAACCAGTTGCGCGGCTTCCGCCAGCAGGTCGGGATGATCTTCCAGCACTTCAACCTGCTGGCCTCCAAGACCGTTGCCGACAACGTCGCCTTGCCGCTGCTGCTCGCCGGCGAGCTGTCGCGTGCCGAGATCGACAAGCGCGTGACTGAATTGCTCGCCCGCGTAGGCCTGCAGGACCACGCCAAAAAGTACCCCGCCCAGCTGTCTGGCGGGCAGAAGCAGCGCGTCGGTATTGCCCGCGCCCTGTCGACCCGGCCGAAAATTCTGCTGTGCGACGAGGCCACCAGCGCCCTCGACCCGCAAACCACCGCCTCGGTGCTGCAGCTGCTGGCGGAGATCAACCGGGAACTGAAGCTGACCATCGTCCTGATCACCCATGAAATGGACGTGATCCGCCGGGTCTGCGACCGCGTGGCGGTGATGGATGCCGGCCAGATCGTCGAGCAAGGGCCGGTGGCCGAGGTGTTCCTGCACCCGCAGCACCCAACCACCAAGCGCTTCGTCCAGGAAGACGAGCAAGTCGACGAAGGCGAGCAGCGCGACGACTTCGCCCACGTGCCTGGGCGCATCGTGCGTCTGACCTTCCAGGGTGAAGCCACCTACGCGCCGCTGCTGGGCACTGTGGCACGCGAAACCGGCGTCGACTACAGCATCCTGGCCGGGCGTATCGACCGCATCAAGGATGTCCCCTATGGGCAGCTGACCCTGGCCGTGACTGGCGGCGACATGGAAGCGGCGTTCGACCGCTTCAAGGCAGCTGATGTACATATGGAGGTACTGCGTTGATGGACGCCCTGAATTTCTTCGCCAACGTCGACTGGGCCGAAATCTGGCTGGCCACCCTCGACACCATGATCATGCTGTTCGGCTCGCTGTTCTTCACCGTGCTGCTGGGCCTGCCGCTGGGCGTGCTGCTGTTCCTGTGCGGACCGCGGCAGATGTTCGAGCAGAAGGGCGTGTACGCGCTGCTGTCGCTGGTGGTCAACATCCTGCGCTCGCTGCCGTTCATCATCCTGCTGATCGTGATGATCCCGATCACCGTGCTGATCACCGGCACCTCGCTGGGCGTCGCCGGGGCTATCCCGCCACTGGTAGTCGGGGCCACGCCGTTCTTCGCTCGCCTGGTGGAAACCGCCCTGCGTGAAGTGGACCGCGGCATCATCGAAGCGACCCAGTCGATGGGCGCCACCACCCGCCAGATCATCACCAACGCACTGCTGCCAGAGGCCCGTCCGGGTATCTTCGCCGCGATCACCGTGACGGCCATTACCCTGGTGTCGTACACCGCGATGGCCGGCGTGGTCGGTGCCGGCGGGCTGGGTGACCTGGCGATCCGCTTTGGCTACCAGCGGTTCCAGACTGACGTCATGATCGTGACCGTGGTGCTGCTGCTGATCCTGGTTCAAGTTCTGCAAAGCGTCGGCGACAAACTGGTCGTGCACTTTTCCCGTAAGTAACCCCAATGGGGTCGGCCCAGCCGACCCGTTCGGGGGCCGTCGCGGCCCTCACAAGGAGTGAATGATGAAAAAACTGCTTGCTGTCGTCGCCGCCGCTGCGGCCTTCTCGGCCAATGCCGACACCCTGACCGTTGCCGCCACCCCGGTGCCGCACGCCGAGATCCTCGAGTTCGTGAAGCCGCAACTGGCCAAAGAAGGCGTCGACCTGAAGGTCAAGGTATTCACCGACTACATCCAGCCAAACGTGCAGGTCGCCGAGAAGCGCCTGGACGCCAACTTCTTCCAGCACCAGCCGTACCTGGATGAGTTCAACAAGGCCAAGGGCACCAACCTGGTCAGCGTGACCGGCGTGCACCTGGAGCCGCTGGGCGCTTACTCGAGCAAGCTGAAGAAGCTCGACGAGCTGCCCTCCGGCGCTACCGTGGTCATTCCTAACGACGCCACCAACGGCGGCCGCGCCCTGTTGCTGCTGGACAAGGCTGGGGTGATCAGCCTCAAGGACAAGACCAATATCCTGTCCACCGTGAAAGACATCACCGGCAACAGCAAGGAGCTGAAATTCCGTGAACTGGAAGCTGCGACCATCCCGCGTGTGCTGACCCAGGTCGACCTGGCGCTGATCAACACCAACTATGCGCTGGAAGCCAAGCTCAATCCTGAGAAGGATGCCCTGGTGATCGAAGGCAGCGACTCGCCTTACGTGAACATCCTGGTGGCGCGTCCGGATAACAAGGAATCGGACGACATGAAGAAGCTGGCCGCAGCCCTGCATTCGCCTGAGGTGAAAGCCTTCATTACCGAGAAGTACAAAGGTGCGGTGATTCCGGCGTTCTAAGCCGCCTGGAACGCTAATCGCGGGGCAAGCCCGCTCCCACGCCATTGCTCTGAGAGGGCATAGCGTGGGAGCGGGCTTGCCCCGCGATGCTTTCAGGACGATTCAGTCGCGCTTAACCAGCCCAGGCAACTGCGCCACCAGCTTCTGGTTATTGAACGGCGCCCGAATGAACCCGCGCTGACGCCCATCCGGCCCGACAATCGCCAGGTTGCCGCTGTGATCAACGGTATACCCAGGCTTGCTGGTATCGGCCGGGATGAACGGAATGCTCAAGGCATTGGCCAGTTTCTGGGTATCCTCGATCGACCCCGCCAAGCCTACGAAATCCTTGTCGAAGTAGCCGAGGTACTGCTTGAGTTGATTGGCCGTATCGCGGTTCGGATCGACGCTGACCAATACCACCTGAAAACGCTCCAGCGCTTGCTTGGGCAGCTCGCTCTTGACCTGGCGCAGCTGGGCCAGGGTAGTCGGGCAGATGTCCGGGCAGTAGGTGTAGCCAAAGAACAGCAACGACCACTTGCCCTTGAGCTCATTGAGCGCCACCGGCTGGCCGTTCTGATCATGCATGGTCACATCCGGCACGGTGCGGCTCTGCGGCAGCAGGATGATGCCGGCATCGATCAGTTCGGTGGGGTTGGCCTCGCCGCGACCATTGAGCACCTTGTTGACGGTCAGGCCGAGGATCAACGCGACCACGGCGACGAGGATGAAGACAGTTTTCTGGGTTCGGGTCATAGATTCAGCAACAAGTAGTGATCAACGAGCAGCGCGATGAACAGGGCGAACAGGTACCCGATAGAGTACTTGAAGGTCTTGATCGCCGCGTGCGGCCGGCTGCCACGGTACAACACCCAAGCCCACTGGACAAAGCGCAGGCCCAGCAGCAGCGCACAGCCCAGGTAGAGCGGCCCGCTCATGTGAATGGCGTACGGCAGCAGACTGACCGCCAGCAGCACCCAGGTATACAGCAGGATATGTAGCTTGGTGTAACGCTCGCCGTGGGTCACCGGCAGCATGGGGATTTCGGCCTTGGCGTACTCCTCGCGGCGGTGAATGGCCAGGGCCCAGAAATGCGGAGGGGTCCAGGCGAAGATGATCAGTACCAGCAACAAGGGTTCAGCACTGATATGCCCAGTCACCGCGACCCAGCCGAGTAACGGCGGGGCAGCTCCGGCCAACCCACCGATGACGATGTTCTGCGGCGTGGCGCGCTTGAGAAAGCCGGTGTAGACCACGGCGTAGCCGAGCAGCGAGGCCAGCGTTAGCCAGGCAGTCAGGGGATTGGTAAAGGTCAGTAGCAGGGCCATGCCCAGCAGCGCCAAGACCAGGGCAAAGCTCAGCGCCAGCACCGGCGCGATTCGCCCCTCAGCCAATGGCCGCTTATGGGTACGCGCCATCAAGGCATCGATACGCCGATCGACCACATGATTGACCACTGCCGCAGCGCCCGCACACAAGCCAATCCCCAGGTTGCCGAACACCAGCACGGCCCACGGCACGCCCGCGCGGGTGGCGAGGAACATCCCCGCCAGCGAGGTGATCAGCATCAGCACCACCACCTTGGGCTTGGTCAGCTCCAGGTAATCGCGCCAGCCGGCCTGCTGCCGGCGTTCACTCAGAACCGTCGCCACGTGTCATTCCTCATCGGTACATGCGCACCCGCCACGCGGGTGAATCGCCAGCCATGGCCCAGGCGAACCTTGTCGACGACCCGAATGCGGTAGTTCACCAGCATCATCGTCAACAGCAACGCGGCGCCGCCAGCGTTGTGTGCCACGGCCACCGCCAGCGGCAGGTGCAGCAGCACATTGCTGATACCCAGGCCGATCTGTACCGCCAAGGCCAGCAACACCAAGCGCGCCAGGCCGGCCAGGCCGTTGCGATAGAGCTTCCAGCTGAGCAGCAGCAACACCGCCGTCACCAGTAGGGCGCCAAGCCGGTGGCTGATATGAATGGCGGTGCGGGCGTCACTGTCCAGCTGCCCGCCAAGGTAGTTTGGGCCGACGTGCTGGGTCAGATGGAAGCCGTTGCTGAAGTCCGCCGCCGGCCACCATTGGCCATGGCAGGTCGGCAGATCGATGCAGGCGACCGCGGCGTAGTTGGCGCTGACCCAGCCGCCCAACGCGATCTGGCCGATCACCACCAACAGCGCCAACGCCGCTACCCGGCGCACGCTCAGCGGCAGTTTTGGCAAGGGCGCAAATGCCCGAGATAGACGCAGGGATAACAGGAACAGCAGGCTCAAGGTGGTAAAGCCGCCAAGCAAGTGCGCGGTGACCACCTGCGGCCAGAGTTTCAGGGTTACCGTCCACATTCCGAACGCCGCTTGCGCCAGCACCACCCCTAGCAACAACAGCGGCAAGCGATAGGGCTGACCGTCACGCGCGTGACGGCGCACGGCTTGGAAAGCGAGCAGGGCAATCACCAGTGCCAGGGCCCCGGCAAAGTAGCGGTGGACCATCTCCGCCCAGCCTTTGGCCGCTTCCACCGGGTGTTCCGGGAAATGCAGCTCGGCGTGGGCCAGCTGAGCGTCGGACTTGGGCACGCTGATAAAACCGTAGCAGCCCGGCCAGTCGGGGCAACCCAGGCCTGCATGGGTGAGGCGGGTATAGGCACCGAGCAGAACGACCACAAGTGCCAGCAGGGTGGCGAACACGGCGAGGCGGTATCCGGGTCTGGCCATGGTTTGGCTCCTATCCGATGTTGGACAGCTTGAGCAGGTGACGCAGATCGTCCAGCACGTGCTTGCCCTTGACCTTGGCGTCGTAGCGCAGCACCAGGTTGCCGTGCGGATCGACGAGCCACAGCTGCGGGCCAGGCTCGCTGACCTTGTGGCCGTAGCGCTGCAGGTCGAGGGGATAACGCTGTAGTTGCGGGTACTCGCGGCCGAGCAACGCTTGGTAATCAGCGGCCAACGGCTGGGCACTGGCCAACGCATGGCTGGCACGGCTGGCGTCGCGACCCAGGCCTACCTGAATCTGCCGGGCCAGGTACACCAGCTGCTGGCAGTCCTCGGCACAGGCGGCAGGTGCGCTGACCAACAGCTGCCAGCGCTCACCCTGCGCATCGATACCGATATCGGCCCGGGTCTGGCCGTTGCCGATCATTGCGCCGTGATAGCTGCGCCCCTCAGGCACCCAGAACTTGAACTTGTACATGCTGGTGGCCAGGATCATCGGGCCGACCGCCACCAAAAGAATCAGCAGCAGCTGCAAACGCCCGCGGGCTCTAGGTTTGCGGCCTTCAGGCACGTCCAGTGGACTCGTGGCGGTGCTCATGGTCGTTCTCCTTTTTGTGGTGCCAGCCGAAGTACAGGTAGAGCAATACCAGCGCCGCCGACAGGGCGAACCACTGCACGGCATAGCCCAAGTGCTTTTCCGGGCCCATGGCGACTATCGGCCAGTCCAGCCGATAGCTGGCAGGGCCAGGCTCCAGGCGCAGTTCATGGGCAAAGCCGTCGCGGCCTAGCTGCTGCCACAGTTGGCCGGCGTCGATGGCGGTCAACAGCTGCGGCCATTGCTCGCCGACTGGGTCGGCGTGTAATTGGAAGGCACTGCCCGGCGTCACGTAGACCGAGGCTTGCAGGGTCAGCGCTTGTGCAGGGGTGTCGAAGACCACTGGCACGCGCCGATCAGGCCACGGCAACCAGCCTCGATTGACCAGCAACCACAGGCCGCTGGCCTGATCGTGGAACGGTTGCAGCAACTCGACGCCCGCGCGGCCATCGCGCAGGCGGTTATCCAGCAGCAGGCTGTGCTCGCTGTCGAAACGGCCATGCAGGTGTACCCGGTAGAACGCTGGATCGGGCAATTGCTCGATTTGCGCTATGGCCTGTGGCGCCTCGACGCGGCGTTCGGCATAGGTATCGAGCAGCACGCGTTTTTCATCGGCCCGGCGCAATTGCCAGCAGCCGAGCGCGATCAAGCCCGGCAGCAGCGCTAGCACTACCAAGGTGGGTACCAGGCCTGGGCGAAACGGCTTCACCGGGGCCTCGTCAGGTCGAGCGCTATACTCAAAGTCATCACTGCATCCCCCGGAGTGCCGCCATGCTCAAGGCCGCGATTGTCCTATTGCTGTTGGCCACCATCGCCAGCCTGTTCAGTGGCCTGGTATTTCTGGTCAAGGACGATGAGAACTCGACCCGCTTGCTCAAGGCGCTGACGGTGCGGGTCACCCTGGCGGCCCTGACGCTTGCGCTGGTCACCTGGGGCTTGATGAGCGGCCAGCTGGTGTCTCACGCGCCCTTTTAGATAGCGATTGCACAATCCTGGGAGCAGGCTTGCCCCGCGATGCCATGCTCAATTCACCTGCGCAATCGCGGGGCAAGCCCGCTGCCACGGCGCCGTCATCTGCTACAGGACGTACACGAAGATAAACAGCCCCACCCAAACCACATCGACGAAGTGCCAATACCAACTGGCCGCCTCAAAACCAAAGTGCTTGTCGGCATTGAAATGCCCACGCAACACCCGACAGAACATCACGATCAAGATCAAGGTACCCAAGGTCACATGCGCGCCGTGGAAACCGGTAAGCATGAAGAACGTCGCCCCGTAGATCCCCGACCCCAGGGTCAGGCCCAGATGGGTGTAGGCCTCGTAGTACTCATAGGCCTGCAACGCCAAAAACGACAGCCCCAAGACAATGGTCAGCCCCAGCCACAGTTTCAGCGGGCCACGGTGATCCTTGCGCAACGCATGGTGGGCAATAGTGATGGTCACGCTGGAGCTGACCAGCAAGATGGTGTTGATCAATGGCAGGTGCCAGGGGTCGATGATGTCCTTGGGCGGCGGGAATAGTTTCGGGTCCGGCGTATGCAGCAGCGGCCAGGCAAACTCGAAGCTCGGCCAGAGCATGTGCGCCACGCCCTTGTCCCCCTCGCCGCCCAACCATGGCCCGGCCAGCACCCGCACGTAGAACAGCGCGCCAAAGAAGGCCAGGAAAAACATCACCTCGCTGAAGATGAACCAGCTCATGCCCCAACGGAACGAACGGTCCATCTGCGGGCTGTACAACCCCGCCTTGCTCTCCTTGATCACCGCGCCAAACCAACCGAACAGCATGTAAGCCAGGCACAAGGCACCAACGAAGAAGATCAGCGGCCCGAGGGAATCCGGGTGGCCAGCCTTCATATCATTGAACCAGGTTCCCAGGCCGAACACGGTGATGAACATGCCGACCGTGGCGATGATCGGCCATTTGCTCTGCGCCGGGACGTAGTAGTGATCATGACTTGCCATTGCTGTTCTCCTTCCCTCAGCGGGCGCGCTGGACGTCCTCGGCGGCGACATGCGCAACCGGCGGGTGGCGAGCGGTGATGTCGAACAAGGTGTAGGCCAGTGTCAGGTGCTTCACGTTGCCCGGCAGGTCGCGGTCAACAATGAAGCGCACCGGCATCTCGATGCGTTCACCGGGCTGCAGCACCTGCTGGGTAAAGCAGAAGCACTCGGTCTTGTGGAAATACGCTGCCGCCTCGGCCGGGGTGATGCTGGGGATGGCCTGGGCGCTCATGGGTTTGTCGGTCGGGTTGTGGGCAACGAAGACCATCTGGTTCACCGCCCCCGGGTTGACCTCGATCTGGTCCGCGGTGGAGTAGAAATCCCAGACCATGTCGCTGGCGTTGGTCGACATGAACTGCACGCGCACCGTGCGCGAGGGGTCGCTGACCTGGCTGCCCGCGTACTGCCCGCCAGTCTTGCCATTGATGCCGAACGCCTTGCACATCACGTCATAGATCGGCACCAGGGCAAAGCCGAAGGCGAACATCACCACCGTCAGCAGCAGCAGGCGTCGCACCAGGCGCTTGAGCGGCAGGCTGTTCATCGAGGCGCTCCTACTTCACTTGCGGTGGGGTCTGGAAGGTGTGGTACGGCGCCGGCGATGGCACCGACCACTCCAGCCCCTCGGCACCGTCCCATGGCTTGGCCGGTGCCGGGGCGCCGCCACGAATGCACTTGATGACGATGAACAGGAAGAAGATCTGCGTGGCGCCAAACATGAATGCGCCAACCGACGAGACCATGTTGAAGTCGGCAAATTGCAGGTTGTAGTCGGGAATCCGCCGCGGCATGCCGGCCAGACCGACGAAGTGCATGGGGAAGAAGGCCAGGTTCATACCGACGAACGACAGCCAGAAATGCAGCTTGCCGAGGGTTTCGTCGTACATGTGGCCGGTCCATTTCGGCAGCCAGTAGTAGGCCGAGGCGAAGATGCCAAAGATCGCCCCCGGCACCAGCACGTAGTGGAAATGCGCGACCACGAAGTAGGTGTCGTGGTACTGGAAGTCCGCCGGGGCAATCGCCAGCATCAGCCCGGAGAAACCACCAATGGTAAACAGAATGACGAAGGCGATGGCAAACAGCATCGGTGTCTCGAAGGTCAGTGCGCCCTCCCACATGGTGCTGACCCAGTTGAACACCTTCACCCCGGTGGGCACGGCGATGAGCATGGTGGCGTACATGAAGAACAACTCACCGACCACCGGGATGCCGACCACGAACATATGGTGGGCCCAGACGATGAACGACAGGAAGGCGATCGCCCCAGTGGCGTAGACCATCGAGGTGTAACCGAACAGCGGCTTGCGCGAGAACGCTGGGATGATCGAGCTGACCGCGCCGAATGCCGGCAGGATCATGATGTACACCTCGGGATGGCCAAAGAACCAGAACACATGCTGGAACAACACCGGATCACCGCCGCCGGCAGCGCTGAAGAAGCTGGTGCCGAAGTGGATGTCCATCAGCATCATGGTCACCACACCCGCCAGCACCGGCATCACCGCGATCAGCAGGAACGCGGTGATCAGCCAGGTCCAGACGAACAGCGGCATTTTCATCAAGGTCATGCCGGGCGCGCGCAGGTTGAGGATGGTGGCGATCACGTTGATCGCGCCCATGATCGAACTGACCCCCATCAGGTGAATGGCGAAGATGAAGAAGGTCACGCTGGCTGGCGCGTAAGTGGTGGACAACGGCGCGTAGAACGTCCAGCCGAAGTTCGGCCCGCCGCCAGGGCTGAACAGGGTCGAGACCAGCAGCAGGAAGGCCGCCGGCAACAGCCAGAAGCTGAAGTTGTTCATCCGCGGCAGGGCCATGTCGGGCGCGCCGATCATCAGCGGGATCATCCAGTTGGCCAAGCCGACGAAGGCCGGCATCACCGCACCGAACACCATGATCAGGCCATGCATGGTGGTCATCTGGTTGAAGAACGCTGGCTCCACGATCTGCAAGCCCGGCTGGAACAGCTCGGCGCGGATCACCATGGCGAACGAGCCGCCAAGCAGGAACATGATGAAGCTGAACCACAGGTACATCGTGCCGATGTCCTTGTGGTTGGTGGTCAGCACCCAGCGCATCAGGCCCTTGGCCGGACCGTGGGCGTGCTCATGGCCGTGGGCGTGGTCGTCGATCACTGCACTCATGTCCTGTCTCCTGCAATCCACTGGCTGCGGCGGGGATAGCGGTTCATTGGCCTTCTGCCTGCTTGAGCGCCAGTACATCCTTCGGCGTGACCATGTCGCCCTTGTTGTTGCCCCAGGCGTTGCGCTCGTAGGTCACCACGGCGGCGATATCGACTTCCGAAAGCTGCTTGCCGAAGGCCGCCATGGCGGTGCCCGGCTTGCCGTGGAAGACAATCCCCAGGTGCGCATCCTTCGGCCCGGTGGCGATCTTCGAGCCCTTGAGCGCCGGGAACATCGGCGGCAAGCCCTGGCCCTCAGCCTGGTGACAGGCCACGCAAGTGGTGTGGTAGACCTTGTCGCCACGCTCGACCAGCTCTTCAAGGGTCCATTCCTTGCTGGTCAGCTCCTTGAGCTTGGCCGCTTCAGCCTTGCGCTCGCCAAGCCAGGTGTCGTAGTCGGCCTTGGACTTGACCTCGACCACCACCGGCATGAACCCGTGGTCTTTGCCGCACAACTCGGTGCACTGGCCGCGATAGATGCCGGGCTTCTCGATCCGGGTCCAGGCCTCGTTGACAAAACCAGGGATGGCGTCACGCTTGACCGCGAAAGCCGGCACCCACCAGGAGTGGATGACATCGGCGGCAGTGACCAGGAAGCGCACCTTGGCGCCCACCGGCAGTACCAGCGGCTGATCGACTTCGAGCAGGTAATGCTCGTCCTTGGGGGCCTTGTTCTGGATTTGCTCGGCGGGGGTGGCCAGGTTGCTGAAGAACTCGACGTCCTGACCGAGGTACTTGTAGTGCCATTTCCACTGGTAGCCGGTGACCTGGATGTCGATGTCCGACTCGCTGGCGTCATAGATGTCGATCAGGGTCTTGGTGGCCGGGATGGCCATCACGACCAGAATCAGGAAGGGGACCACGGTCCAGAGAATTTCTACCCAGGTGTGCTCGTGGAAATGCGCCGGCTGCTGGCCGGTGGAGCGGCGGTGGATGACCATCGACCAGAACATCGCGCCGAATACCACGATACCGATGACCACGCAGATCCAGAAGATGGTCATGTGTAGGTCGAACACAGCGTGGGAGACTTCCGTAGCCCCCGGTGCCATGTTGACGGTCCATGCGCCGTGCGCCTGACCGAAAACCGACCACAACAGAAGGCCCATCCAGACATGTGGATGTCGCATCATTGCGGGTTCCCCTTATCGTTCTTGTAGTCCCGGAGGCGTAGACCTTGGGCAAGGGGGGGCGGCAGTCAAGACAGCCTACTTCGACGACCGAGCTCCTCTGCAAACTGCAGGCGGGCCTCATCAACGAATCACGTTCAACCCGAGTATAGACAGCGACCAATGGCGCGCAATGCAGCCTATGAAATGATCGTCACGAATCGACAAAAACACTTGAAAGCCGCATGAATGCTGGGCTCTGGCACAATAGTGGCACCGTGATATATCGCAGCGCGCACACGTTTGCCTGTTTTATAACAAATGCGTCTTAGGCATTCCGTATACCGAGCTAACTTAGAGTCTTCCGTAAAATATGTCTTCCGTTTGTCATCCCTTGTCCCTGGAGTTGTCATGAACATCGCTGCTGTACGCGAGCAGATCAAACAAGCCCATCAACATGAGAGCCTGACCGGCCAACTGAAACAACGACTCGAGGCGCAGCTGCCTCACCTGCATCCTTCGATCCAACTCCCCGAGCAGGATGCCCAGGGCACCATGGCGCGCTTCGTCGGCGCCTACATCGATGAGGTTCCGGAATTGCTGGAGGCTGCCCATGAGGTGGCGCGTGAGGCCGGAATCGAATCGCAGATCAAACCGGTGTTGAAGATCGCCGAGGCCTACTTCCTGCAGCCACCGAGTGTGATGGCCGGGCATGTTGGCCTGGATTGCCTGCTGGATGAGGCGTACTTGGCTCATCGTTTGGTAGAGGAGGTCAATGACCTGTACATCCGCCACTTCCAGCAGCCGTTGATTCCGGTGGATACCACCGTGGCCAACCTGATTGCCCATCAACTGATCGGCGAGACGTTTGCCAATCAGCTGGATGAGGTGGTGCATCATTCGGTGGATGAGATGTTGAATGATGAGAGCTTTGCCCTGGAATCGGTGGAAGCCTATCGGGCCACGCTGAGCAGCCCTGAGACGGGCGAAGCGTGGAAGCGTTGGCCGTGCCTGTCGCGCCAACTCGGTGTCGAGCTAGGACAGCCGGCCTGAAGTGTCTTGATCTAACGCCATCGCGGGGCAAGCCCGCTCCCACGCCAGGCATTACGCAGGCTGCGTGGGAGCGGGCTTGCCCCGCGATGGCGTTTTCCGGGTTTTAAACCCCCACGCCAGCCGTAGTCCGAATCCTGCCCTCGATCCTGCGCTTCAACCGCCGCTGCTCGATCTTCAACCTCGATCCCTTGGCGGCATTACTGCGTCCCCAGTCCTCGAGCAATTCCAGGCACGAGTGGTCGATATAGCTGAGATTACCCAACGGCACATGCAAGGTCGTCCCGGCCGGTACCGCTTCGAGTACCTGGGTCAGCGCCGGCACCTTGAGGAAGGTGGCCGCGCCGCTCAAACGCAGCTCCATATGCCCAGGCTTGTCCAGCGCGACCAGATTGATCTTCAGCCGTGCAGCTTTGAACGCCAGCTTCAACAGGGTCAGGGCAAAGCCCAACAGCACCCCGGTCAGCAGGTCAGTGAAGATAATCGCCAACGCGGTCGCCGCGTAGGTGAACATCGGCATCCGCCCATAACGGCCAAGCCCGCGGAAGGCCTTGAAATCGACCAGTTTGACCCCGGTGTAAACCAACACACCGGCCAGGCTCGCCACCGGAATCTGTTGCAGCACGCTGCTCAGCACCACCACGAACGCCAGCAGCCAGAGGCCATGCAGGATCGCCGAGGCGCGGGTCTGTGCACCGGCCTGGACGTTGGCCGAGCTGCGCACGATCACCCCGGTCATCGGCAGTGCGCCAAGGATGCCGCAGAGCATGTTGCCGATACCTTGGGCCGACAGTTCCTTGTCGAAGTCCGAACGTTGGCCACTGTGCATGCGGTCTACCGCTGCAGCCGACAGCAGGGTTTCAGCACTGGCGATGAAGGCCAGGGCAAAAGCGGCTACCAGCAAGGTCGGATCGGCCAGTTTCAGCAAGTCATCAGGCCGTAGCCAGTCGATCGCCTCGGACAAATCCGCCGGCACCACCACGCGGTTGACTGGCAACGCCAACCACATGCTGATCATCGTCATCGTCGCCACGCCCAACAGCGCACCGGGAACGAAACGCAGACGCTGTGGGCGCCAGCGCTCCCAGGCCCACATCATGGCGATGGTGCCCAGCCCTAATGCGCCCGCCTGCCAGCCACTGCCCGCGTTTTCCAGCGGCATCGCCGCCATTAACGTCGCAGGGAATTCCAGCAGGTTTTGCAGCCCGGAAGGCTGCGGTGCGGTGTCGAACATCACATGCACCTGAGACAGCACGATCAGCACACCAATACCGGCGAGCATGCCGTACACCACCGCAGGCGCGGTGACCCGGAACCAGCAACCCAGGCGAAAACGCCCGGCCAGCAGTTGCAGCAGACCGGCCAACAGCAGGATCGGCCCGAGCATGGCCATGCCATGCTGGCGCACCAGCTCGAACACCAGTACTGCCAAGCCTGCGGCAGGGCCGCTGACTTGTAGCGGCGAGCCTGCGATAAAGCCCACCACGATGCCACCGATGATGCCGGTGATCAGGCCCTTGGCCGGCGGCATGCCCGAGGCAATCGCGATGCCCATGCACAAGGGCAGGGCCACCAGAAAGACCACTACCGACGCCAGCAACTCACGCGGCAGGGCCGCTTTGATCTGTGTCTTGTTCACCCTACTTCTCCTTTCTCTATCACACGGCCATTCCGCTGGCCGTGGGCACGTGGGACCCCTGACTCGCGCCCAGGCGCGGGCCGCCAGCAGCTATGCCGGCAAGGCAGTCAGGGAAATTCAAGGCAGCCGAAGGCCGCACCACACCCCTAGGGGTGTAGCCGGCTATCAAGGTCTTAAGGTGTCAGGGTCGCTTAGTAGCGGCCTCTCGGAGTGGCGCTAGGGATCGGCTCGCCTGCGGTCAGCGGCAGGAAGCGGTCGCTGGCGGCATCATAGGCTTCGATCTTGCTGGTCTCGATGTCGTAGATCCAACCATGGATATACAGCTGACCGGCAGCCAGGCGCGAGGCCACAGAGGGGTGAGTGCGCAAGTGATGCAGCTGGGCGATGACGTTCTCTTTGGTGACCACTTGCATGGTCTCGTGCTCACTGCCACACGAGCAGTTGTCCTCGACCACCGTGCGCGCGACCTCAGCATGGCGCAGCCAGGCTTTGACCGTTGGCATCTTCTCCAACGAATTGGGGTTGAGTACCGCACGCATGGCGCCGCAGTCAGAGTGGCCACATACGATGATGTGGTGCACGCCCAAGGCCAATACGGCGTATTCGATGGCGGTGGACACGCCGCCGTTCATCTGGCCGTACGGCGGCACAACGTTACCGACGTTACGAGTCACGAACAGATCGCCAGGCGAGCTCTGGGTGATCAGCTCAGGGACGATGCGCGAATCGGCGCAAGTGATGAACATGGCGCGCGGCTTCTGCGCGGTGGCGAGCTTCTTGAACAGCTCCTGCTGCTCCGGAAACACGTCATGGTGGAAGCGCAGGAAGCCGTCGACGATATGCTTGAGGGCGGCATCGGCGCTCTCGGCGGGAGCATCAGCCGGAGTGGCCTTGGATGGGTCCTTGATGGGCATGATTCATCCTCTTGACGGTGTGTAGGTAAGTTCCATTTTACCGGTTAAAGATCATGGCTATGCGTGGAATTAGATGACGCGCAGGGGCCATTAATCACAGTCGGTGTGGACTGATTTCATACGCTACGGGAGAAAACTTAATTGAAACTGAATTTGAAGGCTCTAGAACGGGCGTTCCAGCTTCATGAGGCGGGACTTTGATAATAGCAAAAAAACATCAAACGCCAAGACCCATTAGTAAAAATAGTGTGAAGTATTAGTTGTACTTGTTGTTTCGGCGGTGACTTCTTCGCGGGCAAGCCCGCTCCCACAGGGGTAGCGTTGATCATCAGAACGGCGCTGTCCCTGTGGGAGCGGGCTTGCCCGCGAAGAGGCCAGTATGATCAAGGCTCAAAGGTTCAGAACAACGCCATCTGCCCACCCGGTGGACAAAATGCCGAGCAGTCCAACACCTGTGCCTCCCGCCCTTCGAACTGCAACCGACGCATTGCCCGGGCAAACCGCTGCGCCAGCAACTCGGCAAACACGCCTTCACCCCGCATTCGCGAACCAAAACGGCTGTCATACAACTCGCCGCCTCGGCTTTGGCGAATCAAGCTCAGTACATGCGCCGCCCGCTGCGGGTAGTGATCCTGAAGCCACTGCTCGAACAACGGCGCCACCTCCAATGGCAGACGCAGCATCATGTAGGCCGCGCTTTGCGCGCCAGCCTCCTTGGCCGCCTCCAGCAGATGCTCAAGCTCACTGTCGTTGATCATCGGAATCATCGGCGAGCACAGCACGCCCACGGGCACACCTGCCTCGCGCAACACCTTAATCGCCCGCAAACGCGCCTTTGGCGCGGCCGCCCGAGGCTCGAGTACACGCTTGAGCTCATCGTCCAGCGTAGTCAGGCTGATCATCACCCGCGCCAGGCGCTGGCTCGCCAGCTCGGCAAGCACGTCGAGATCGCGCAGAATCAGCGAGCCCTTGGTGACGATGGTCACCGGATGGCGATAGCGCAACAGCACTTGCAGCAGGCGTCGGGTGAGCTGCTGTTCACGCTCGATGGGCTGGTAGGGATCGGTATTGGAGCCCAGATTGATCGGCGCGCAGATGTAGCCAGGCTTGCTCAGTTGTTGCTCGAGCACTTCGGCAGCGTTGGTCTTGGCGATCAGCTTGGTTTCAAAGTCCAGGCCTGGCGACAGGTCCCAATAGGCGTGGCTGGGGCGGGCATAACAGTAGATGCAGCCATGCTCGCAGCCGCGATAAGGGTTGATCGAACGGTCGAAGGGCAGGTCGGGCGAGGTGTTGCGGGTGATGATGGTCTTGGCCGTCTCGATCCGCACCTCTGTGCCTTGGGTAGGCGGGACTTCCTGGTACCAGCCATCGTCCTCGGCCACCGAACGGTTAGCGGCAAAGCGGTTGTCGGGGTTGTGGGTCGTACCACGACCTCGAACCGGTGCTGGAGTGTGCATGGCTGTGCCCTGATACTGTTTTTATATACAGTATCCGAGTACATGCATTTGCTCCAGCACCGTTGGGCATTATTCTGGCGCGGCCTCCAACCCATTCCAGCGCAAGTACGCATCAAGGTTCAATGGGCGACCCAGGAAGTCTGCAACGCTCATCGCCAGGCTTCGCGATATTCCATGAGCAATGAATTTCTCGCGCAACGCATGCCCCGTTGCCCTGTCGCGCAAGCCCACTTGCTCGAAGCAGGTAAATAGATCGACGGCGTGGGCGTCCGACCACAGATAGGCAAAATAGCTCCCATCGTAGCCACCCACCAGATGCTCGAACGCCTGGGCTGGCCGCTCGAATTCGGCCAGTGGCCTGCCGAATACCTGGCGGTAACTGTCCTCTACACGCACCTGTAGGGCTCGACCGTCCTTCACATTGCGATGCAGATCCAGGTCCAACAGGGACAGCGCCAACCCCCTGGCAACTTCACCAACAGCATCACGCTGCAAGCGCTTGAGCACAGGTTGCAGCGTCGAAACGGTCAGTCTCCCCCCGGTCTGGTAATCCGCTGAAATGCTGGCCAGAAACTCTGCCGACCAGACCCAACGCTCGAGCAACTTGCTGCACACCTCATTACCTACCCTGCCCAACCGGCGGGTATCGGACAGCAAATGATTGTGGGTTCGCAGCAAAAGATGCTGCAGGGCATGGCCGAATTCATGGAACAGTTTGCGCAATGCCAAGTGGTCCAGCAGTGGCGGGGCGCCGTCGACGGCCTCGGGTACATCACAGAAGATCATTGCCACAGGCCCGTGGTAGACACCCTCGGTATCGACCCGGCGATTGAAGGCATAGCTGGTATAGACACTTCCAGGCTCCTTGCCCTCCCGGGCAACGCCATCCACATAGAGGTGGCCGATGGTTGCGTGATGTTCAACCAGCTCGAAAGTCAGCACCTCAGGATGCCAAGCCTGCACCGAGGTCACCGGTACCAAGGCGATACCGAACAGCTCTCGAGTCAGCTCTACAAGCGCCGCGATAACCTTGTCATAGGGGAAAAACGCGCGTACCTGTTCTTCATCAAGTGCCGTTAGCCGGTCTTGCAGCGAGTGCTGCAGGTAGGCGACATCCCAAGGTTTGAGCTGATCAAGGCCTTGCTCCTTGGCCTGTTCCAGCAATGTGCGCCAGTGCCCCTGTACCACGGGGGTGACCCTTGCTTGCAGGTCCTGGAGAAAACCTTGTACTTCACTCCAGGCCCCAGGTTTTTCTCCTCCAGGCTGAGCGCCACGGCATCTGTAAAGCCAAGCAACTCAGCGCGTTCCTGCCTGACCTGGGCCAACGCCTGTAGCACTGGGCCGTTATCGAGCGCGGGGTCATCGTGCGCGCCGCGGGTGTGGTAGGCCCGATACACCTGCTCGCGTAGCAAGCGATCCTGGGCGTACTTGAGGACCGCCTTGCAGGGCTGATCTTCACAGGGCACCAACCAGCCTTGAAGGCCTGCGGCGTGGGCATGAGCGGCCAGTTCTGCAAGGTTGCGCGCCGGCAGGCCGCGCAGACGCTGCTGATCTTGGACATGTATTTTTCGATCGCTGACCGAGCGATCCAGATTGTCGCCAAATTCACGCTGTAGACGAGCAATCGTCGTGTCTAGCTCACCCAATCGTTGCCGTGCCGACTCATCCAACAGTACGCCTGCCAGACGAAATTCGCGCAAACGCTTCTGCAGGGTCAGCTGCTTGTCCGCAGAGAGGCCACGGCCAATTTCGCTCTCAGCCAAGCGCTGATACAGCTGGTACAAACGCAGGTTTCTGTCCTTTTGCTTGAACCAACTGTCCACTTTGCCCAACAGCTCAATCACCAAATCAGACCAATCAGGGCCACGAGTGTGCAGAGGCATGACGCTATACGCAGCGCCCTGCAGGCGTGCCTCCAATTGATCCACGGCCAGCACCAGGTCATCCCAGGTCGGCAGCTGTTGCTGGCGTTCGATGATCTGCTCAAGCAGCGTTTCATCGGTACTTGCCAGGGCATGCTCTACAGCCGACTTCAGGTGTTCCAGGGTGACCTGGTCGTAGGCGATCAACCGATCGCCACGCAGCAAGGGGTTTGGGTTAGGCATGGGGCATCCTCGGACCTTGGGAGAAAGGTCCGAATGTGGGCTACCCACCGGCAATACAGGTGCTAAATAGCTAACACCGCACCGCCCAGGCAGATGCCTGGGCGGTGGGTCAAGTTACTCCGCAGGCTTCTTCAGCTTTGGATTGGGGAAGAACTGCACAGTCTGCACCTTGACCGGCTCGGCTTTGTCCGCCTGCTGGTTGACCCGGGTGCCCAGTTCTTTGGGCACCGACAAACCCTGCTCATTGAGGGTGTCGGTAAAGCCACAGGCGACGCACTCGCGGTGCGGTACGCCATCCTCGTTCCACATCATCAACCGGTCCGGCTCGCTGCACGCCGGGCAGACAGCCCCGGCGATGAAGCGCTTCTTGGTCTTGATCACAGACACCTCACTCATGCCGCCGCGTCCTCGCTCAGGCCACAATGGCGCAGCAAGGCATCGATGGAAGGCTCACGGCCGCGGAAGTCGACGAACAGCACCATAGGCTCACGCGAACCGCCACGGGCCAGGATCGCCTCACGGAAGGCGCGGCCGGTCTCGGCGTTGAGCACGCCTTCTTCCTCGAAGCGCGAGAAGGCATCGGCCGACAGCACTTCGGCCCACTTGTAGCTGTAGTAGCCCGCCGCATAACCACCAGCAAAGATGTGCGCGAAGCTGTTGGGGAAGCGGTTGTAGGCCGGCGGACGCATGACCGACACCTCGTCTCGTACGCCTTCGAGCACTTGCAGCACGCTGCGGCCATCGCCATGGCTGGCGTGCAGCTCGAAGTCGAACAGCGAGAACTCCAGCTGGCGCACCATCATCATGCCGGACTGGAAGTTCTTCGCCGCCAGCATTTTGTCCAGCAGGTCCTGAGGCAGTGGCTCGCCGCTCTCGTAGTGGCCGGAAATCAGCGCCAGCCCTTCCGGCTCCCAGCACCAGTTTTCCATGAACTGGCTCGGTAGCTCGACCGCGTCCCAGGCCACACCATTGATACCCGACACACCCGCGTGCTCGATGCGGGTCAGCAGGTGGTGCAGGCCGTGGCCGAACTCGTGGAACAGGGTGGTGACTTCATCGTGGGTCAGCAGCGCAGGCTTGCCAGGGGCGGCCGGGGTGAAGTTGCATACCAGGTTGGCCACTGGGCTCTGCAGAGTACCCGCCTCGGTACGACGACGGTCGCGGGCGCCGTCCATCCAGGCGCCGCCGCGCTTGTTGGCACGGGCATACAGGTCGAAGAAGAAGCGGCCGACGTGCTGGCCGTTTTCTTTGATCTCGAACAGACGCACGTCAGGGTGCCAGGCATCGAAGCCCTTGAGTTCGGCAATTTCGATGCCGTACAGGCGCTGGACGATGGTGAACAGGCCAGACAGCACCTTGTCGATCGGGAAGTAGGCGCGCAGGGTTTCCTGCGAGACGCTGTAGCGCTGCTCACGCAGCTTCTCGCCAAAGTAGCCAGCATCCCAGCTGGCCAGCTCCGGGCAGCCCTGCTCGGCAGCGTAGGCCTTGAGCTGGGCCAGGTCCTGGGCGGCAAATGGCTTGCTGCGCTTGGCCAGGTCACGCAGGAAGCTCAATACCTGGTCGCTGGATTCGGCCATCTTGGTCGCCAGGCTCAATTCGGCGTAATTGGCGTAACCCAGCAGTTGGGCCAGCTCTTGGCGCAGGTCGAGGATCTCGCCCATTACCGGGCCGTTGTCGAACTGGCCAGCGTTCGGGCCTTGATCCGAGGCGCGAGTGCAGTAGGCGGCGTACAGCTCTTCGCGCAGGGCGCGGTCGCTGGCGTAGGTCATTACCGCGTAGTAGCTGGGGAATTCGAGGGTAATCAGCCAGCCGTCGATGCCCTTGGCCTGGGCAGCGGCGGCCATCTGTGCCTTGGCCGACTCCGTCAGGCCGGCCAGGGCGGTTTCATCGGTAACGTGCTTGGTCCAGGCCTGGGTGGCATCGAGCAATTGGTTGGAGAAACGGCTGCCCAGTTCGCTGAGCTTGCTCTGCACTTGGGCATAGCGCTGCTGCTGGTCTGCCGGCAGGTCGATACCCGACAGGCGGAAGTCGCGCAGAGCGTGTTCGAGAATGGTTTTTTGCGCCACGTCGAAACCTGCCGCTTGCGGGCTGTTGGCCAGGGCCTGGTAGGCCTCGAACAGCGCGCGGTTCTGGCCAAGCTCGGTGGAATAGGCGCTCAACGCAGGCAGGCAGGACTCATAAGCCTCGCGCAGCTCTTGGCTGTTGCACACCGCATTGAGGTGGCTGACCGGGCTCCAGGCAGCGCCGAGGCGGTCGTTGAGTTCGTCCATCGCCAGCACCAGGCCCGCCCAGGTCGGGGCTTTGCCTTGCTCGGCGAGGATCTTGGCGATGGCTTGGCGGTTGTCGGCCAGGATCTGTTCGATCGCCGGCAGCACATGTTCGGCACGGATCGCCGAGAAGGGCGGCAGATCGTAGGACTGCAGAAGTGGGTTGTTCGCACTCACGGTTTAGATACCTTGGCAGGAGAAACACGGGACCATCTTAATTACAATCGACGCCGTCCGCAGCAGGCAGCCCGCCTATTGGCAATCAAGAGAGGCGCTATCATGGCCATTCGAAACTTCCAGCAACACACTCCGAAAGTTGGACCACGCGCGTTTATCGACCGTTCGGCGGTGGTGCTGGGGGATGTGGAGATCGGTGAAGACAGCTCGGTCTGGCCACTGACGGTGATCCGCGGTGACATGCACCGCATCCGCATTGGCGCGCGCACCAGCGTGCAGGATGGCAGCGTGCTGCACATCACCCATGCCGGGCCGTTCAACCCCGATGGCTTTCCACTGATCATAGGTGACGAAGTGACCATCGGTCACAAGGTCATGCTGCATGGCTGTACCCTGGGTAGCCGGATTCTGGTTGGCATGGGCAGCACCATCATGGATGGCGCGGTGGTCGAGGATGAGGTGATCATCGGTGCCGGCAGCCTGGTGCCGCCCGGCAAGCGCCTAGAGAGTGGTTACTTGTATGTGGGTAGCCCGGTGAAGCAGGCGCGGGCACTGACTGACAAAGAGCGGGCGTTTTTCCCGTACAGTGCCAGCAATTACGTCAAGCTCAAGGACCAGCATCTGGCCGAAGGCTACGACCAACCCGAATGACGCTATCGCGGGGCAAGCCCGCTCCCACGAGAGTTCCACAGCCCTACAAGTTTTAGCAACCTACTGGGCTATCGTGGGAGCGAGCTTGGCCCGCGATGAGGCCCTCAAGACAACCCCAGTGGACCGCACCGCATGCACCAGCAGAACATCCTCTTCGACCTCGACGGCACCCTGACCGACCCACGCCTGGGCATCACCCGCTCGATCCAGTACGCGCTCGCCAAGCTGGGCATCGACGAACCCGACCTGACCCGCCTGGAACACTTCATCGGCCCGCCGCTGTTGCAGGCGTTCATGCAGTTCTATCGCTTCGATGAGGCCAAGGCCTGGGAGGCGGTGAATTTCTACCGGGAACGTTTCAAAGTCACCGGTCTGTACGAAAACCTTGTGTTCGACGGCGTGCCGGCGTTGCTCCAAGCGCTCAACGGCCAGGGCCGGACCTTGTATGTCGCGACCTCCAAGCCGTGGCAATTCGCCCGCGAGATCGCCCGGCATTTCGACTTCGCCCATCACTTCAAGGTGATCTACGGCAGTGAGCTGGATGGCACCCGCACCAACAAGGTCGAGTTGATTGGCCACCTGCTGGAGCAGGAAGGTCTGGACCCGGCGCAGACTCTGATGATCGGCGATCGCAAACATGACCTGATCGGCGCGCGCAGCAATGGCTTGCAGGCGGTGGCCGTGGGCTATGGGTTTGGCAGTCGCGAGGAGTTGGTGGCTGAGCAACCGGCGTTCCACTTTGAGACGCTGGCTGAGTTGCATCAGGCCTTCATCAACGGCTGAGCCGTCCGCCCTCATCGCCGGGCAAGCCCGTTCCCACGCAGGCCTTCGAACGCATCTATGGCGTGAGAGCTATGGCGTGGGAGCCGGCTTGCCCCGCGATGAGCGCCGCCAGCACTGCCTTGCGCTGATCCACCGGCAGCCGCCCCAATTGCTCAACCCGCTGATAAAACCGCGCCCAATCCCCGTCCACCTCGGCAAACAACGCCGCAAACGCTGGCACCCACTGGTCATACAGCCCAAACGGCAGCAACTTGGCATTGTTCATCGGCGCATACATCCACGCGTCATAACGCCCATCCCCCGCCCAAGCGCCATCGCGCAACTGCCGATACTCGCGGCGCAGGCGCTCGAATTCAGCCTGCTTCGCCGCCCGTTTGCCTGCATCGTTCAACGGCCCGGCATAAATCCCCTGCAAGCGCTCACGGCTGGCGAGCACCAGCCCGATGAACTGCTCGCGCTGGCGCCCAGCGCCCTCTACAATCGCTGGAAGCCCACGGCTGGCGCGCCATTGCCGCGTTCCCTGCTGCTCGACAAAGGTGGCGAATGACTCGTTGAATTCAGTGTCGTCCTGCACGTAGAAGCGCTGGTGTGCCAGCTCATGGAAGATCAGCGAGGCCAGGCGCTCATCACCCCAGCCGACCATCGACGACAGCAACGGGTCGTCGAACCAGCCCAACGTCGAGTAGGCCTCCACCCCGCCCACGTAGACATCCATGCCTTGCTGGCGCATCAGCGCCGCCGCGCCGCGTGCGGCGCCTTGGCGGTAGTAGCCGCGATAAGCCACGCAACCGGCGATGGGGAAACAATGAGTGACCGGTTGCAGCGATAGCTCCGGCGTGGCGAACACGTTCCACACCACATAGGGCCGGCCCAGGTCGGCGTAGACCCGGTAGCTGCGGTTATCGGGCAGTTTCAACTGCTCACTGGCAAACACCCGCGCCTGCTCGGCGTGCAACAGGCGCTGGCGCAGCGTCGGATCGGTCGCCGGATCTGCCAGCAAGCGCTCCACCGGTTGACGCGCGCGCAGCAACTGCCATTGGCCCTCGGCCAGCTGGCTGTAATAACTGACACTGCTGCAACCGCTCAGCAGAAGCGCGGCAACTACGGGAACAAAAGCGGTTAAAACGCGGTCGAGTGCCCCAGGGCCTGAGCGCTGGAAAAGAAAAATTCGAAACATTGCAGCTGTCTATCTCGCTCAAGGCCGGTGCAAGTCAAAGATTATCTCGCCAAGGGGGAGTATCGCCATGCGTTCACAGTTAGCCATCGGCACATTGCTGCTGTTGTCAGGTTGCTCCACCCTGCCAGACCCAGACCCGAACCAGGCCTGGATCGACCTGGCCCCGCACGATGACACCTCATTGCACGCCGTGCAGGTGGATGAGCGCGACTGGGCCGATAACCGCTATTTCGAAGTCGCCCCCGGCAACCATGAGCTGACCGTGCGCTACCAGTTTCCCGTCGCCCCAAGCAATATCGGCCCCGTCGCCGAGCCGCTGTGGCGCGATTGCCAGCTCAATGTCAGCTTCAAGGACTTCAACGCTGGCCAGCGCTATCGCCTGCAAGCAGGCAGCATTGGCTTCCGTCCGTGGATCAAGCTGTATGACCAGCAGCAAAAACTGGTCGGGCAGGGCGAACCGGCAGGCTGCCAACGCACCTGAACGTGCTGATTGGCGCTATGCTTGTGCCTTGTGAACATGCAAGTGGGAGTTTCACCATGCGCCAGCCCATGATGCTGATCGCCCTCAGTGCACTGGGGGCTTGCGCCAGCCCCTTGCCCCCCGCCGACCCCAAGCAAGCCTGGATCGACCTGTACACCATCACGCCCGGTCGAGTGATCATGGCCGATCGCCTGGATGGCAAGCGACTCAACGATGGGCGCTACTTCCAGGTCACCCCTGGCAAACACGAGCTGGTCGTGCGCTTTGACTACGAAGTGACCAGCGGGCTGTTTACCACCGACCCCACCGAACGCACCTGCTACCTGACCGTGCGCTTCGACAATTTCGAGGCTGGCCAGCGTTATCGCCTGGAAGCCCGGGCGCCAGCCATGCAGCCGCAGGTGTACCTGTACGACAACAGCCGCAAGGTGTTGGTCGATGAGCCTAGCGACATCTTCTGTATTCCCTAGCGCTTTTCAGGCAGTCCGCTGGAACGACAAGCCTACTCACCAAGGGCCGCCAAGCGGCCCTTGGCTTAGACGCTACTGATCATTCTTCTGATAAATGATCTTTTTGGTTCCAGCATCACAGCTGCCAACGACCATGTTCTGATCCTTGACCTCGCTATTAGGGACGATCTCCAGCGTGTATGAGGCTACCCCTCGCGCTTGAATCTTCGCTTCGATCTCAGCCTTGAGTTCCTCACATGGCTTGACCGCCGCCACTGCGGACGTTGCGAGCAGGGAAGCCAGCACGGCGATTGCAACGCGGATCATGGAACGGCTCCTGAAAGGGCAGGCAAACTGCCAACGCCCTTTAGACTACAGCAAACGTCCGCCGTTGCGCCGCCTACGGCACCAAGGTGGCGTCCAGGCTGATCTGCGCGTTGAGTACCTTGGATACCGGGCAACCGGCCTTGGCCTTGTTGGCGATTTGCTGGAACTGCGCGTCGTTGGCGCCGGGCACCTTAGCCTTGAGAATCAGGTGCACAGCCGTGATGGCGAAGCCGTCTGGCTGCTTGTCCAAGGTCACCTCAGCGATGGTATCGATCCGCTCCGGGGTCAGCCCCGCCTCACCGAGCATCATCGACAGCGCCATCGAAAAGCAGCCAGCATGGGCCGCGCCAATCAGCTCTTCCGGATTAGTGCCCGGAGTCCCTTCGAAGCGGGTATTGAAGCCATACGGGTTTTGCTTGAGGGCGCCGCTCTCGGTAGACAGCAGGCCATTGCCATCCTTGAGACCACCTTGCCAAACCGCCGATGCTGTCTTCTTCATTGCTGCCTCCTGGACATGGGTTCGTGTGCCTAAGGTTGAGAGGACTGTGCCTACGGCAAGTTCAGAACAATCGCAGGCCTTGCATTGAATCCGTCGAATCTGCCCATACAGAGTCTAAAAGGCACTTGGCCAACCACTTCTGCGGAGGCTCCAATGACGCACCTGCGTGACCTGAAGATATCCACCCTCGACCTGGTGCCGGTGCGCGCTGATTCCGGCCCCGCCCAGTCGCTGCGCAACTCGCTGGACCTGGCGCGCAACGTCGAGCGTTTCGGCTACAACCGCTTCTGGGTGGCCGAACACCACAACATGGACGGTATCGCCAGCTCTGCGACGTCGGTGCTGATCGGCTATTTGGCCGGCGGCACTTCGACCATTCGTCTGGGCGCAGGCGGGGTGATGCTGCCCAACCATGCGCCGCTGGTCATCGCTGAACAGTTCGGCACCCTGGCCAGCCTGTATCCGGGCCGCATCGACCTGGGCCTGGGCCGCGCCCCCGGTTCCGACCAGATGACAGCCCGCGCGCTGCGCCGTGAGCGCTCAGGCAGCGCTGATGATTTCCCAGATGACGTCGAGGAGCTGGTGCGCTATTTGGGTCCACGCACGCCGGACCAGCGTGTAATTGCCGTGCCAGGGCATGACACCGAAGTGCCGATCTGGCTCTTGGGCTCCAGCCTGTTCAGCGCACAATTGGCGGGGATGCGTGGTTTACCCTACGCGTTCGCCTCACATTTCGCACCACGCCTGATGCATCAAGCGATTCGGATTTACCGCGATCACTTCAAGCCCTCGACGGTGCTCGACAAGCCCTACGTGATGCTCGGCGTGCCGATGGTGGTGGCCGAGACCGACGAACACGCTCAATACCTCGCCACCTCGGTGTATCAGCGCATTCTTGCCCTGATGCGTGGCCAGAGCCTGATGCAGCGGCCACCGGTCGAGAGCATGGAGGGGTTGTGGCTGCCGCATGAGCGCGAATCGGTCATGAGCTTCCTGGGGCTGGCGATGATAGGTAGCCCGCAGAAGGTGCGGGCCCAGGTCGAGGTGCTGCTGGAGCAGACCGGGGCGGATGAACTGATCTTTACCTGTGATTTGTATGAACATGCCGACCGAGTCAGGTCTTATGAGCTGCTGGCTCAAGCTCTGCAGAATTCATGAAGATCTTGGGGCTGCTTTGCAGCCCCAAAATGTGTGGGTTTCAACCACGCCGGTAGACGATTTTCTTGGTTCCACCCTCGCAGGTACCAACCTCTTTGCCGGCAGCCTCATCCTTGTCGACGATCTCCAGCGTGTAGCCAGTAACCCCTTTGGCATCCAGCTTCGCCGCAATCTCAGCCTTGAGCTCCTCGCACGGCTTACCCGCCGCCATCGCGCCACCTGCCACCGCCAGCAAACCCATCGCTAATAGCAGATTCTTCATCGATCGCTTTCCTTGTTCAGATCAAAGTCGAAAAGGGCGCCGGCTGGGCGCCCTGTATCTGTATTACCCCATCGCGCCGGGACACGCTAGCCCGGCACTGTTTCAGCTATTAGCGATGCGGAAACCGACTTTCAGGGTCACCTGAAAATGCGCGGCCTTGCCATCGCGAATGTGCCCACGGGTATCCACTACCTCGAACCATTCCAGATGCTTGATGCTCTTGCCCGCTTCGGCAATGGCATTGTTGATCGCGTCTTCGATGCTGGTGGGCGACGACCCGACCAGTTCGATCTTCTTGTAGGTGTGATGATCGGACATGAGCGCTCTCCTTGAGTGAAGTATCGGATTGAGCCTAGCAGCGCAGGCCTGGTTTACCTGCGAGCCATCGCCACCTGTGAAAGTTCGATCGCACTTTCGCCACCCCGCGCAGTCGCAACCCTAACAGCCAATCCACTGCGAAGGAGAGTCAACATGGCCCGCAACGCCCTGCGTAAAACCTCATTGGAAAACATGGAAGCCGAGATCGAGAGCCTGCTCAAGACCCTGGAGACCCTCAAGCACGACGCATCCGAGGAATCGCACAAGACCATCAAGGCGATCCGCGGCAATGCGGAAAATGCACTCAAGCACTCGCGCAGCGTGCTCAGCGACGCTTATGACGAGGTCAAGACGCGCACGCGCCAGACCGGTATCGCCACCCGTGACTATGCCCAGGAACACCCTTGGACCGCCGCTGGCGTTGCCGTCGGCGCCCTGGGCCTGCTGGCCGCCTACCTGTTGACCAAGCGCAACTAAACCGCCTGCTGGTCCAACTCACGGCGCAGCCATTGCGCCAACTGCTCGGCGCGCCCATCTGCGGCGCGCCGCGGCACCCACAGCGCCAAGGCAGCCTGGGTGGGCGAGAAGCCCCACGGGGCGATCAAACGCCCGGCGCGCAGGTCGTCCGCTACCAGCGGTTGCGGCGCGATGGCCACGCCCAAGCCAGCAACTGCCGCCTCCAACAAGTAATACAAATGCTCGAAGGCCTGGCCGAAGTGCAACGCGCCAGCGTCCAGACCGTGCTGCGTCGCCCATGCCGGCCATGCCTGCGGACGCGAGGTGGTATGCAGCAAGGCCTCGCCGAGCAACGCCTGCGGGGGCGCATTACGTAAACGCTCGGAGCCAGCGAAGTGCGGGCTGAGCACAGGTCCAATACGCTCCTCGGCCAGTACATGCACCTGCATATCTGCCGGCCACGGCGGCTCGGCATACACCAGCAAGGCATCCAGCCCGGGACGGCGCGGGTCGAGGTCGCCTTCACCCGCCGACAAGTGCAAACGCAACTCCGGCAAATCGGCCTTGAGCCGCCCCAAGCGAGGGATGAACCAGCGCGCCAGCAGGCTGCCCGAGCAACCCAGGACGAACGGCGCCTCACTGACATCCCGGCTCAATTCAGCGCAAACCCCACGCAGCCGGTCAAACGCATCAACGCTGGCATCGCGCAGACGCACGCCGGCATCTGTGAGTTTGACGCCACGCCCGTCCTTGACGAAAAGCGCCACCCCTAGATGCTCCTCGAGCACCTTGATCTGCCGACTCACGGCACCATGAGTCACGTGCAGCACTTCGGCGGCCTGACTGACGCTGTTGAGCCGGGCGGTGGCTTCAAAGGCCCGCAAGGCATTGAGAGGAGGCAGATCCTGGCGCATGGTACGTGTGAGATTTCCTGACAAGTTATAGCAATCTTATCGGTTTTCAGGCGAGCCTGTCGTGGTTAGAGTAAAGCCCATCACTCATTCATAACGCCCTGGAGCGCCCCATGACCCAGACCCAATTCCGCGCCGGCCCCGACGCCAACGGCCTGTTCGGCTCGTTCGGTGGCCGCTACGTGGCAGAAACCCTGATGCCGCTGGTGCTGGACCTGGCCCGCGAGTACGAAGCGGCCAAGGCCGACCCGAAGTTTCTCGAAGAGCTGGCCTACTTCCAGCGCGACTACATCGGCCGCCCCAATCCCCTGTACTTCGCCGAGCGCCTGACCGAGCACTGCGGCGGCGCGAAGATCTTCTTCAAGCGTGAAGAGCTCAACCACACCGGCGCGCACAAGGTGAACAACTGCATCGGCCAAGTGCTGCTGGCCAAGCGCATGGGCAAGAAACGCCTGATCGCTGAAACCGGCGCTGGCATGCACGGCGTGGCCACCGCCACCGTCGCCGCACGCTTCGGCCTGCCGTGCGTGATCTACATGGGCGCCACCGACATCGAGCGCCAGCAAGCCAACGTGTTCCGCATGAAGCTGCTCGGCGCCGAAATCGTTCCGGTCACCGCCGGCACCGGTACCCTCAAGGACGCCATGAACGAAGCGCTTCGCGACTGGGTGACCAACGTCGACGACACCTTCTACCTGATCGGCACCGTTGCCGGCCCGCACCCGTACCCAGCGATGGTCCGCGACTTCCAGTCGATCATCGGCAAGGAAACCCGTGCCCAGCTGCAAGAAAAAGAAGGTCGTCTGCCCGACAGCCTGATTGCCTGCGTAGGCGGCGGCTCCAACGCCATGGGCCTGTTCCACGACTTCCTCGATGACGCCAGCGTACAGATCATCGGCGTTGAAGCCGGTGGCCACGGCGTCGACACCGACAAACACGCCGCCAGCCTCAACGGCGGCGTACCCGGCGTGCTGCACGGCAACCGTACCTACCTGCTGCAGGACGCCGATGGCCAGATCACCGACGCCCACTCGATCTCGGCAGGCCTGGACTACCCAGGCATCGGCCCGGAGCACGCCTACCTGCATGAAGTGAAACGGGTCGAGTACGTCAGCATCACCGACGACGAAGCCCTCGATGCCTTCCACGCCACCTGCCGCCTGGAAGGCATCATCCCGGCCCTGGAGAGCTCCCACGCCCTGGCCGAAGCGATCAAGCGCGCGCCGACCCTGCCCAAGGACCACCTGATGGTCGTGTGCTTGTCCGGCCGTGGCGACAAAGACATGCAAACCGTGATGAACCACATGGCCGCCCAGGAGAAACAGGCATGAGCCGTCTTGAACAACGCTTCGCCGACCTGAAGGCCGAAGGCCGCTCGGCGCTGGTCACCTTCATCACCGCTGGCGACCCCGGCTACGACGCCTCGCTGGCGATCCTCAAGGGCCTGCCTGGCGCTGGCGCCGACGTGATCGAGCTGGGCATGCCGTTCACCGATCCCATGGCCGATGGCGTGGCCATCCAGCTCGCCACCCTGCGTGCCCTGGAAGCCGGTCAGACCCTGGCGAAAACCCTGCAGATGGTCCGTGAGTTCCGCGTCGGCAACCAGACCACGCCGATCGTGCTGATGGGCTACTACAATCCGATCCACCGTTTCGGCGTGGAGCAATTCGTCACCCAAGCGAAAGAAGCCGGCGTCGATGGCCTGATCATCGTCGACCTGCCGCCAGAGCACGATGCCGAGCTGGCCACCCCGGCCCAGGCGGCGGGCATCGACTTCATCCGCCTGACCACGCCGACCACCGACGATGCGCGCCTGCCGCGCGTGCTCGAGCGTAGCTCCGGGTTCGTCTACTACGTCTCGGTAGCGGGTGTGACCGGCGCAGGTTCCGCGACTACCGAGCACGTCAGCGAGGCAATCGCGCGTCTGCGTCGGCATACCGATCTGCCGGTCAGCGTTGGTTTTGGTATCCGTACTCCAGAACAAGCGGCTGCGATCGCCCGCCTGGCGGAAGGGGTGGTGGTAGGGTCGGCGCTGGTCGACAAGATTGCCCAGGCCAAAGATGCCGATCAGGCCGTCAGCGATGTGTTGAGCCTGTGTTCGGCGCTGGCTGAAGGGGTGCGCTCGGCGCGTAACTGAGTCGCCTGTCTTGCGAGGGCTTCGCCCTCGTTCGCGGGCAAGCCCGCTCCTACAGGGAATGCGCAGCTGTGACAATTAGCGCTATTGCTGTGGCGGCGCGCTTGCCGGCGAAAAGGCCACGATTAATCTTCGAAGATGGACAGATCCAGCGGCCTGACCGCTCCCATCCAGATCGCATGATCGCGATGATCGGCCAACTCATCCCCCGTCAGTGGATGCAGAAACACCACCAGACCCTTGCGATACAGCGCCAGCCACGGCAGCACCACCCCCACCAGTTCCGGCTCGAAGGCCAGCTGGCAGCTCCAGTCCGGATGCGGCCCGACCGGCTTCTGGTGCATACGCCCCATGCTCACCCCAAACAGCCGCGCAGCCTCCTCGCACAGCGCCCGGGCCTGCTCCATGGTCTGCGCATCGTAGTAAATATGGGCGTGATAGCCCTTGATCCTTTGCACGATAACTCCTGAATGCGGTCCAACGATCATCCCCACCGGCACAGGGAGCGATCAGGTGAAAAATGCCGAAACCCCAGTCTTCAAACTGGTCCTGTTCGGGATCCAGAGCAGCCTTGGCAGTGCACTGGCGGTCGAGTTGCTGTCGCGCCAGCACGAGATTACCGCAGTGGTTGACGACCTCAACCGCCAGGCGCCGCGCCCAGGCCTGCACTTCAAGATAGGCGGGCTGGGCAATGCTGACCAGGCGCAACAAAGCGTGGCTGGAGGGTCCGCGGTGATCGTCTTGCTCTCGGCGCTGGCACCCGGCGATTGGCTGGCGCAGCGGCAGATGAGCCAGGCACTGGTGGCTGGGCTTGAGCGCACGACTATACGCCGGCTGTTGCTGGTGGGCGATTTTGCTGTGCTGGATACGCCGGGGCAGCAGGTCGACGAGGCCAATCAGATCGTCGATGTGCTGCAACGCAGTGGACTGCATTGGACGTTGATCAATGCACCGCAAGACGCGCCAGGGCTGGGCATCGAGCATTTTCGCAGCGCCGATGGAACGCTGGAACCGGGGCTGGCTGCGCCTTTGCGGCGGTTGGCCGGGGTCGCGGCGGGGATGGTCGATTGCCTGGAGCTGGATCTGCATCGGGGCGAGCATGTGAACTTCGTGTCATAGCTTCTGGGGCTGCAGCCCTTCGCGGCGGTTCGGCGTCAATAACCTGTGGGAGCGGGCTTGCCCGCGAAGGGCTGCGCAGCAGCCCCAAAAAACCTCAAATGCGACGCTCACTTTCCAACCAATCGACAAACCGCTCGATCAACGCCCCACGCCGCTTACGCGGTGGCAGCACCACGTAATAGCCACGCTCCGAGCGCAAACTGCCCAGCAATGGCCGACACAGCAAGCCCTGTTCCACCAGCCCGTCGACCAGATGCGCCCAACCAATCGCCACCCCCTGCCCAGCAATCGCAGCCTGGATCAGCAAGGTGTAATTGTCGAAGCGCAGCTGCCCAGCTGGCGGTGGGCTGGACAAACCCAAGCCACGAAATACCCCCGCCCAATCAAACCAGCGGCTGGCCTGCTCACCGCGCAAATGCAGCAATGGCAATCGTTGCAAAGCCACGGCTGACAAGGGTTTGCCATGAATCAGCCGTGGGCTGCAAACCGGGAAAACCTCTTCATTGAACAGCCAGCGACTTTCGCCCTGATGAAAGCGCCCATCTCCAAACAACACAGCCACATCGATATCCGGGCGCAACATGCCCTGGCTGCGCTCGCCGGTCACCAGGCTCACATCCACCTGTGGATAAGCTTCATGAAAACGCTGCAAACGTGGCATCAGCCAAAAAGCAGCGAAGGCAAAGTCCGTCGCCACCTGCAGCACTTCACGCTGGCTGTGGCCGCTGGCCTGGGCCACACCTTCATCCATCGCCTGCAAACCTTGATGCACCTGCTCGAACAGAAGCTGCCCCGCTTCAGTCAGGGTAATGCCCCGGTAGATCCGGTCGAACAGCCGCGCGCCTAGCTGCGCCTCGAGGCGCTTGACCTGCTGGCTCACCGCCGGCTGGGTTGTCCCCAGCTCCAGCGCCGCCGCAGTGAAGCTGCGCAAACGGGCAGCGGCCTCGAACACCCGCAAGGTATCCAGCGACAACTCGGCAAGGTGCTCAAACATAAGCTCAGCTAATCCCAGTCATTGCCCGCCATGGGCTTTACCCATGTTATCCACAGTCGCATCCTCGATCGCAAGCCGCTCGCATAACTCTCGACGATGGAAGCCAGCATGAAACGACCCCATATCCTGTTCATCATGGCCGACCAGATGGCCGCGCCCATGCTGCCGATCTACGTTCCTTCGCCGATCAAGATGCCGAACCTCAGCCGCCTGGCAGAGCAGGCGGTGGTATTCGACGCCGCCTACTGCAACAGCCCACTGTGTGCGCCCTCGCGCTTCACCTTGGTCAGCGGCCAGCTGCCCAGTCGTATTGGCGCCTACGACAACGCAGCCGATTTCCCTGCCGACGTGCCTACCTACGCCCACTACCTGCGCCGCCTCGGCTACCGCACGGCGCTGTCAGGCAAGATGCACTTCTGTGGGCCGGATCAGTTGCATGGCTACGAAGAACGCCTGACCAGCGACATCTACCCGGCCGACTACGGCTGGGCAGTGAACTGGGACGCACCCGAGCAGCGCCCCAGCTGGTACCACAACATGTCTTCGGTGCTGCAAGCCGGGCCGTGCGTGCGCACCAACCAGTTGGATTTCGATGAAGAGGTGGTGTTCAAGGCCCGCCAATACCTCTATGACCATGTCCGTGCAGGCGACGACAAGCCGTTCTGCCTGACCGTGTCGATGACCCACCCGCACGATCCGTACACCATTCCCCAGCACTATTGGGATCTATACCAGGCTGTGGATATCCCGATGCCGGGCGAGGTGCTGGCGCAGCACGAGCACGACCCGCATTCGCAACGTCTGCTCAAGGTCTACGACCTGTGGGACAAACCGCTGCCTGTGGATAAGATCCGCGACGCCCGCCGTGCCTACTTCGGTGCTTGCAGCTACATCGACGACAACATCGGCAAGCTGCTGCAAACCCTGGAGGAATGCGGGCTGAGCGATGACACCCTGATCGTGTTCTCCGGCGATCATGGCGACATGCTTGGCGAGCGTGGCCTTTGGTACAAGATGCACTGGTTCGAGATGTCGGCGCGCGTCCCCCTGCTGGTACATGCACCCAAGCGGTTCGCTGCCGGACGGGTCAGCGCCGCGGTGTCTACCTGTGACCTGTTGCCGACCCTGGTCGAACTGGCCGGTGGCCAGGTGCAGGCCGATCTGCACCTGGACGGCCGCTCGCTGCTGGGCCATCTGCAAGGGCAGGGCGGCCATGACGAAGTGATCGGTGAGTACATGGCCGAAGGCACGATCGGCCCACTGATGATGATTCGCCGCGGCCCGTACAAGTTCGTGTACAGCGAAGACGACCCCTGTTTACTCTATGACCTGAGCCGCGACCCGCACGAGCGGGAGAACCTCACCAGCAGCCCGCAACACCAGGCGCTGCTGCAGGCATTTGTCGATCAGGCCCGCCAACGCTGGGATATCCCCAGCCTGCGCCAGCAGGTGCTGGCCAGTCAGCGCCGCCGCCGCTTGGTGGCGCAAGCGTTGGCCATCGGCAAGCTGAACAGCTGGGACCATCAACCGATGGTCGACGCCAGCCAACAGTACATGCGCAATCACATCGATCTCGACGACCTCGAGCGCAAGGCACGTTATCCACAGCCCGCACCTATCGATTGAGTAAAGAGGCCGCCATGAACACATTCTCCACCGCCATGATCAGCCTGGCCCTGAGCCTGGGCGCGGTCACCGCCAACGCCGACAGCGACGCACAGTGCAGCACGGTCAAACTGGCCGACCCTGGCTGGAGCGATATCGCCTCGACCAACGCCGTCGCCCGCTTGCTCCTGGAAAGCCTGGGTTATCAGGTGAAGATCGACAGCCTGGCGGTGCCAATCATCTATGGCGGCCTCAAGGACGGCAAGGTCGATGCCTTCCTCGGCAACTGGATGCCCGCGCACCAAGGCTTTCATGACAAGTTCATCGCCAACGGCGATGTGCAGAAACTCAGCCGCAACCTGCAAGGCACCGAGTTCACCCTGGCGGTACCTGATTACGTGTGGGATGCCGGGGTCAAGGACTTCGCCGACCTGCAAAAACATGCCGCACAGTTCGACAACAAGGTGTATGGGATCGGCTCTGGCGCGCCGGCTAACCTGTCGCTCAAAGAAATCATCGATAAAAACCAGTTCGACCTGGGCAAATGGAAACTGGTCGAGTCCAGTGAACAGGCAATGCTCACCCAGGTTGAGCGGGCCGTGAAGAAGCACCAGTTCATCACCTTCCTCGGCTGGACCCCGCATCCGATGAATGTGAAGTTGAAGATGCATTACCTCACCGGCGGCGAGCAGTGGTTTGGCAGTAAAGGCGAGGTGTACACGCTGGTGCGCAAGGGTTATCCACAAGCCTGCCCCAATGCAGCGAAGCTGCTGGCGAACCTGAGCTTCGATCTGGACATGGAGAACAGCATCATGGCGCAGGTTGTGGATAACAAAGTGAGCTTCGATGTGGCGGCCAAGGAATGGCTGAAGGCGCATCCCGAGCGGCTGCAGGGTTGGTTGGCTGGGGTGACGGCAAAAGAGGGTGGTGATGCGCTGACGGCGGTCCAAGCCAAGCTATAGTGGCGCTTTCATCGCGGGGCAAGCCCGCTCCCACGCAACATCCTTTTACCTAGGGGTAATTCGTGGGAGCGGGCTTGCCCCGCGATAGCGCCCGCTCAAACACTGCAAACCTTGGATAGATCGCCATGCCCCGCCTGACCCACCTGCTGCCGTTCCTCGCCTGGCTCCCCCGGCAATCGCGCCGTAGCCTGCGCCAGGACCTGCTGGTCGGCCTCAGCGGCGCGATCCTGGCCCTGCCGCAATCGATCGCCTACGCCCTGATCGCCGGCCTGCCCGCCGAATACGGCTTGTATGCGGCCATCGTGCCGGTGCTGATCGCCTGCCTGTGGGGCTCGTCCTGGCACCTGATCTGCGGCCCCACCGCGGCAATCTCGATCGTCCTCTACACCAGCATCAGCCCCCTGGCCGTCAGCGGCAGCGCCGACTACGTCACCCTGATCCTGCTGCTGACCTTCCTGGGCGGCGCCTTTCAGCTATTACTCGGACTGCTGCGCTTCGGTGCGCTGGTCAACTTCGTCTCGCATTCGGTGGTCCTCGGCTTCACCCTCGGCGCGGCTATCGTCATCGCCCTGGGCCAACTGCCAAACTTGCTGGGCATGGACCTGCCCAGCCAGGCTACAGCGCTAAAAACCCTCCAGGATCTGCTTGCCCATGCCGGGGACGTCGACCTGCCATCGCTGGGCCTGGGCCTGGCCACATTGTTGATCGGCATCGTGATCAAGCTGTTGCGCCCGCGCTGGCCCGGCCTGTTGATAAGTCTGATCGTGGTCAGCCTGGCTGCTTGGCTGATGCCGAGCATGTTCGGCCACGTGCCACGGGTGCCGGCGTTCATTGGCCAACTGCCGCCGCTGAGCCCGCTGCCACTGCTCGACCTGGAACTAATCCTGCGCCTGCTCCCCAGCGCCGTGGCGATCGGCATGCTCGGCCTGGTGACCAGCCTGTCCATCGCCCGCTCGCTGTCGGCGCGCTCCGAACAACTGATCGACGCCAACCAAGAGATCCGCGCCCAAGGCCTGTCGAACATGGTCGGGGCGTTGTTCTCCGGCTACCTGTCGTCCGGGTCTTTCACCCGTTCCGGCCTGAGCTACGAGGCCGGCGCCCGCTCGCCCTTGGCCGGGGTGTTCTCGGCACTGTGGGTGGCGCTGTTCGCAGTGACCGGCGCCGGGCTGATCGCGCATTTGCCGATTCCGGCCATGGCCGGGAGCATTTTGTTGATCTGCTGGGGCTTGGTGGATCATCGCGGCATTCGTGCATTGTTCCGGGTCAGCCGCGCCGAGTTCCTGGTGATGGCGCTGACGGCTGCCGCCACGCTGCTCCTTGAATTGCAGACAGCGATCTATGCAGGGGTGCTGGCGTCGCTGTTCTTCTACCTCAAGCGCACCTCGCGGCCACGGGTGCAGCAGAGTCGAGAAGGGCAGGCGGATGTGCTGCGGGTGGGCGGATCGATCTTCTTTGGTGCCGCGCATTACCTGCAGGTGCGTTTGCAGCGCTGCCAGGGGCCGCACGTGGTGATCGATGCGCGGCAGGTCAACTTCATCGATTACTCAGGGGTCGACATGCTGCACCGCGAGGCGCGGAGATTAGGCCGCAATGGCGGCAGCCTGACCCTGCAAAGGGCGCGCCCGCAGGTGATTGAAGAGTTGCAGAAGCTGGAAGGGGCTGAGTTGTGTCCGATCCGCTTTGAACAGTGAGACCCACATCGCGGGGCTTGCCCGCTCCCACAGGGACAACGTGAACCCAGGTGGGAGCGGGCTTGCCCCGCGAAGGGCCGCAAAGTGGCCCCACAATCTCAAATTCAGCCGCGCGCCAACTGCCGACGCAGCTCGTCGAGCACCGGCGCGGTCTCGGGACGAACCCCACGCCAGATGAAGAACGCCTCAGCTGCCTGCTCCGCCAGCATCCCCAACCCATCCAGCACCTGCCCGGCGCCTAACCGGCTGGCCCATTGGCAAAACGGGGTTGGCTCCTTGCCATACATCATGTCGTAGCACACCGTGCGCCCGGCCTCGACCAAGCTCTCGGCAATCGCTGGCATCTCACCCGCCAGGCTCGCCGAAGTTGCATTGATGATCAGGTCGACCGGCTCCTGCAACCAGGCAAAACCACTGGCGACCACGGGCCCAAGTTCATCGAACTCCTGCGCCAGCTGTTCAGCCTTTTCCACCGTGCGGTTTGCGATCACCACCGACTGCGGGTTATGCGCCAGAAGCGGCTCCAACACCCCACGCACGGCGCCGCCGGCACCGAGGATGAGGATGCGCTTGCCCGTCAGCTCGACCCCAGCATTCACTGTCAGGTCACGCACCAGGCCCGCTCCGTCGGTGTTATCGCCTTGCAGCGTGCCATCGGCCAGCTTGCTCAGCGTATTCACCGCACCAGCGCGCTGGGCTCGTGGGGTCAGGCTGTCGCACAGACGATAGGCCTCTTCCTTGAAGGGTACCGTGACGTTGGCACCACTGCCCTGCTTGAAGAAGCCCCGTGCGCAGTCACTGAAGTCATCCAGTGGCGCCAGCAGGGTGTTGTACTCGATGTCCTGGCCGGTCTGGTCGGCGAACAGGCGATGGATCAACGGCGACTTGCTGTGGCCGATCGGGTTGCCGAAAACGACGTACTGGTCCATGAGGGCTCCTCGGTTATCCACAGGGCTCACTGGCCGAGCCAGTCGCGATCTTGCAGGAAGTACTCGGTCAGGCGCGCTTCTTCGCTGCCCGGCGCGGCCTTCCAATCGTAGCCCCAACGCACTTGCGGCGGCAGCGACATGAGAATCGACTCGGTACGGCCACCCGACTGCAGGCCGAACAGGGTGCCGCGGTCATAGACCAGGTTGAATTCAACATAGCGCCCGCGGCGGTATTCCTGGAACTCGCGCTGCTCAGCGGTATAGGGGGTGTCCTTGCGGCGCTGGACGATTGGCAGGTAGGCCTGAACATAGGCATCGCCGATGGCGCGGATGAAGGCAAAGCAGGTGTCGAAGTCCCACTCGTTCAAGTCATCGAAGAACAACCCGCCAATACCACGCGGCTCACCGCGGTGCTTGAGGTGGAAGTAGCGGTCGCACCAGGCCTTGTAGCGCGGGTAGACATCAGCGCCAAACGGCGCGCAGGCCTGCTCGGCGACGCGGTGCCAATGCACGCAGTCTTCCTCGTTGCCATAGTAGGGCGTCAGGTCGAAGCCACCGCCGAACCACCAGACCGCTTCCTCGCCTTCTTTCTCGGCGATGAAAAAACGCACATTGGCGTGCGAGGTGGGTACATGCGGGTTGTGCGGGTGGATCACCAGCGACACGCCCAGCGCTTCGAAGCCGCGTCCAGCCAGCTCCGGCCGGTGAGCGCTGGCCGAAGGCGGCAGGCCTGAACCGAACACGTGGGAGAAATTGACCCCCCCTTTTTCGATCACCTTGCCCTCACCGATCACCCGTGTGCGCCCGCCACCACCGGCTTCGCGCACCCAGGCATCCTCGACGAAGCGGGCGCCGCCGTCTTCGGTTTCAAGGGCAGAGCAGATGCGGTCTTGCAGGTCGAGCAGATAGGCCTTCACGGCCTCGGTGCGGCTGGTCATCGGGTCACCTGGAAGGGGCAGGGGAAGAATTCGCCGCGTAGCATACCACCGGCAACTGGCCCGCCGCAGTTGACGGCGATCAAGCAAAGGCGTCCGATAGAAGGCCTGCTTCAATCCCGACAACAGGAGTGCGAGATGGCCCAGCGTATCCAGTTCAGCCAACATGGCGGCCCAGAAGTCCTGCAACTGGTCGAGTTCGACCCGGCCCCACCCGGCCCACAGCAAGTGCGTGTACGTAACCAGGCCGTCGGCCTGAACTTCATCGACACCTATTTTCGCAGTGGCCTGTATGCACCACCGTCGCTGCCCTCGGGCCTGGGCACCGAAGGCGCCGGCGTGGTCGATGCCGTGGGCGAGGGCGTCACCCGCCTGAAGGTCGGCGACCGCGTGGCCTATGCCGGCGGCCCGCTGGGTGCCTATAGCGATGTGCACACCCTGCCAGCAGCGAATCTGGTCAAGCTACCCGACAGCATCAGCTTCGAGCAGGCCGCTGCGGTGATGCTCAAGGGCCTGACCGTGCAGTACCTGCTCAAGCAGACCTACGCCGTACAGCCGGGCGATGTGATTCTGTTCCACGCCGCTGCCGGTGGGGTCGGTTCGCTGGCGTGCCAGTGGGCGGCAGCTCTGGGAGCCAAGCTGATTGGCACCGTCAGCTCGGCCGAGAAGGCCGAACGGGCCAAGGCGCTGGGCGCCTGGGAGACGATCGACTACAGCCGCGAAGACGTCGCCAAGCGCGTGCTGGAGCTGACTGACGGCAAGAAAGTGCCAGTGGTGTACGACGGGGTTGGCGCCGATACCTGGCTGACCTCGCTGGATTGCCTGCAACCGCGCGGCCTGATGGTGAGCTTTGGTAATGCCTCGGGCGCGGTCAGTGGGGTGAACCTGGGAATCCTGTCGCAGAAGGGTTCGCTGTATGTGACCCGCCCGACGTTGGCTAGCTATGCCAACAATGCCGAGAACACCCAGGCCATGGCCGATGACCTGTTCGCGATGATTGCCAGTGGCAAGCTGACCGTGGATATCCAGCAGCGTTATCCGCTGAGTGAAGCGGCCAAGGCGCAGGCTGAGTTGTCGGCGCGGCGCACGGTGGGTTCGACGGTGCTTCTGCCCTGAAGCCAGTGGGGCCGCTTTGCGGCCCAATCGCGGGGCAAGCCCGCTCCCACGTTGTAAGTGTGACCCGGAGGATTTTCGCGGTGCTCATGGTCCACGTGGGAGCGGGCTTGCCCCGCGATAGCGTCAATTCAGACCGCCAATCGCGTGCTCAATGTCCCGGACTCGAAGCTGTCGAGCAACGCTTCAACCACCCCCTCAGCCGCCTCGACCGCATGCAGGTTCGCCCAGAACATGCCGCGGCCTTCTTCGCGCAGATGATCAATCGCCTGCATGCCTGTTTCGTAGGCACAGCGCAGGTGCAGGGCTACGTGGACCAAGGCGTCTTCGATGGGGATGTTGGGGTTTATCGAATACAGCGGCGGGTGGCCGGCATCGCAGCGGCCGAAGGGGTGAGCGGTAGTTGTAGGAAGTGGCGGATCCGGTACGAGCTTTCTAGTCATGGCAACCTCAATAATTGAAGCTGGCACATCATTCGTTACCACACGAATGGGTGGCAGCTGCACGCGGGGTGGTAAACCGGAGAGGTACCAGACCCGGCAGGCTCGAAAGCCTCCCGCGCACAGCCGCCATAGACGACTCTGATACCTATTCCAATGGGGTTACCACACCCCATCGCCGAGTTATTCAGCGACGAAATGAAGCCTAGAGGTACGAGTTCCCACTGAGAAGGTAACGGCGTTCGACAGCGTGCGTAGGATATTTCCCTAAATCCACTTCGGACAGCCTTGAGGACAAAATCAGAATTGTCAGCACCGCACCGGATAGCGACGAAGCCCCCTGTAGGAGCGGGCTTGCCCGCGAACGAGGGCGAAGCCCTCGCCATCCATCACTACGGCTGCCACCGGCCTCTTCGCGGGCAAGCCCGCTCCCACAGGGTCAAGTGGTGCAGGCAAGATCCAGTTCTATAAGCGAGCCATCAGCCCGCGCGAACCACTTCTCCGGTGGCCAGATCACGAATCACACTCGGATTCTTCCGCCCCCCCAGCGCCCCGCCCAGCACCAGGTCCAGCTGGCCGCGGAAATACTGCTCGACGCGCAACCGGCTCTTGGCCGCTGGCCGCCCCCCAGGGTTGGCCGACGTCGAGATCAACGGCCCGACCAGGGCACACAACTCGCGCACCAGCGGATGATCGCTGACCCGCAACGCCACCGTATCGTGCTGCCCAGTCACCCACTCGGGCAACAAGCCTTGATGCGGCACCAGCCAGGTATTAGGCCCGGGCCAGGTGCTGCTCATGCGCTCGATCCAGTCTTCGGGGAAGTCCTCGAACAAGAATTCGAACTGGTGAATGTTGTCGGCAACCAGAATCAGGCCTTTATCCACAGGCCGCGACTTGAGCGCCAGCAGGCGATACACCGCGTCTTCGTTCCACGGGTCGCAGCCCAGGCCCCAGACCGCTTCCGTCGGATAGGCAATCACCGCGCCCGCCCGAATCTCCCGTGCGGCTTGTTGCACACGCCAACTGCTCACCATTGCTGTCTCTCCGCATATAAAGCTGATCTGCAGTTTACTTAGCCGGACCGCGCAAACCAACGCCCAGCTTCATTGCTGACCCGCCCTTCAAGCTCAAGCTCGGTGAGGCTGGCCAACACCTGCGCCATGGGTTGGCCGCTGCTGCGCGCCAGGCCCTCGCTGGTCTGCGGTTGGGCATGCAACAAGGCGAGCAGGGGATGGGCAGGTTTATCCACAGGCGCAGGAGGCAGGTTCTGCCAACCGCGCAGACTGTCGAGGATCTGTTCCACGCTCTCTACCAACAAGGCGCCGTCGCGAATCAGTTGGTGACAGCCCTTGGCGCCAGGGTGGTGGATGGAGCCAGGCAGCGCGTACACCTCACGGCCTTGCTCAGCTGCCAGCCGCGCGCTGATCAACGAGCCACTGGCCAGGCTCGCCTCAACCACCAGCACGCCCAACGACAGGCCGCTGATGATCCGGTTGCGGCGAGGGAAGTTGGCAGGCAACGGGCCGGCGTCCAGGGGGAACTCGGAAACCACCGCACTACCACGCTCGATCATCACCTGGGCGAGCGACTGGTGACGCTGTGGATAAAGTTTTTCCAAGCCCGTGCCCAGCACCCCAATCGTGCTCCCGCCCGCCTCCAATGCGGCCCGATGAGCGGCACCGTCAACACCCACTGCCAAGCCGCTGGTGATGGTAAATCCGGCTTTGGCCAGGTAGCGCGAGAACATCGCCGCGTTATCCAGCGCAGGCGGGGTCGCCCTGCGACTGCCGACGATCGCCAACTGCGGGCGCTCGAGCAGGGCTGGGTTACCGGCGACAAAAAGCAGCGGCGGGGCATCATCGATTTCGCCCAGCAGCGGTGGATAACCCGGCTGGTCCCACATCAGTAAATGCTGGCCAGGCCGCTCTAGCCAGGCCATTGCGGCACTTGCGCCATCGCGCACGTCTGGGCTGCGGCGCGCTTCGCAGGCGGCTGCTGGAATGCCCAACGTACGCCACGCGGTGGCCGGCGCACTGAGTGCCGAAGAGGCACTGCCGAAGGCTTCGATCAGCGTTTGAAAGCGCCGCAGGCCCACCTCGGGCAGCCGATGCAGACGCAAACGCGCCTCCAGCTCGGCAGGCGGACAAGCAGACGAATGGTGTTCAGGCATGGCAGATCATCCTTGATCGACAGAGGGTCATCCACCTGGCACAACCTGTGGATAACTGTGTTGATAATACTTTGACAACCTGTCAGTCGAATGGGCTATAAGGCGTCCTTTGAAACCCTAGACGAGCTTTGCCAGGTGCTGAATCCCCCGTTTCCCTTTATTATGTGTGCTCAGTTTTCAACCGACCGCACAGTGACTGCCTGACCCCTATGGCCATTTTGAACATTCTCGAATTCCCTGACCCGCGCCTGCGCACCATCGCCAAACCGGTGACGGAGTTCGACGACGCCCTGCGCCAGCTGATCGACGACATGTTTGAAACCATGTACGAAGCCCCTGGCATCGGCCTGGCCGCAACCCAGGTCAACGTACACCTGCGCCTGGTGGTGATGGACCTGAGCGAAGATCGCAGCGAGCCACGGGTGTTCATCAACCCCGAGGTCGAAGAGCTGACCCACGACATGGGCCAGTACCAGGAAGGCTGCCTGTCGGTGCCGGGCTTCTACGAGAACGTCGACCGCCCGTTGCGGGTCCGGGTCAAGGCCCAGGATCGTGATGGCAAACCGTACGAGCTGGAGGCCGAGGGCCTGCTGGCGGTGTGCATCCAGCACGAGCTGGACCACCTCAACGGCAAGCTGTTCGTCGACTACCTGTCGCAGCTCAAACGTGACCGGATCAAGAAGAAGCTGGAAAAGCAGCACCGCCAGCAAGCCTGATTCCCACCTTGCAGAAGGCTTGCTCCGGCAAGCCTTTTTCTTTTTTAAAGCGAGAACTCCATGCGCATCGTCTTCGCAGGCACCCCAGAGTTTGCCGCCGAACACCTCAAAGCCCTGCTCGACAGCCCCTACCAAGTGGTGGCGGTGTACACCCAGCCGGATCGCCCGGCGGGCCGTGGGCAGAAGCTCATGCCGAGCCCGGTCAAGCAATTGGCCGTGGCCCATGACATTCCGGTGTTGCAGCCGCCAACCTTGCGCAATGCCGAGGCGCAGGCGGAGCTGGCCGCGCTCAAGCCCGACCTGATGGTGGTGGTTGCCTACGGCCTGATCCTGCCGCAAGCGGTGCTCGACATCCCGCGCCTGGGCTGCATCAACAGCCATGCCTCGCTGCTGCCACGCTGGCGCGGTGCGGCGCCGATCCAACGCGCCGTGGAAGCCGGCGATGCCCAGAGCGGCGTCACCGTGATGCGCATGGAAGCAGGCCTGGATACCGGGCCGATGCTGCTCAAGGTGGTCACCCCGATCAGCGCCGACGATACCGGCGGCAGCCTGCACGATCGCCTCGCCGAGATGGGCCCGCCAGCCGTGGTCCAGGCCATCGCCGGCCTGGCCGATGGCAGCCTGCAAGGTGAAGTGCAGGACGATGCCCTGGCCACCTATGCGCACAAGCTGAACAAAGACGAAGCGCGCATCGACTGGAACCGCCCGGCGGTGGAACTGGAGCGCCTGGTGCGCGCCTTCAACCCTTGGCCGGTGTGCCACAGCACCCTCGATGGCGAGAGCGTCAAGGTACTGGCCGCCAACTTGTCCACAGGCAAGGGCGCACCTGGCGAGATCCTCAGCGCCAGCAAAGACGGCCTGGTGGTCGCCTGCGGTGACCAGGCACTGAGCCTGACCCGCCTGCAACTGCCAGGTGGCAAGGCGCTGAATTTCAGCGACCTGTTCAACAGCCGTCGCGAGAAATTCGCCAGCGGTAAGGTGCTCGGCCAATGAACCCACGTCTGGCCGCCGCCCGCGCCCTGGCTGCCGTGCTCAGCGGCAAGGCTTCGCTGAACAGCTCGCTGCCAGCTCAACTGGACAAGGTCGACGAGCGCGACCGTGGCCTGACCCAAGACTTGGCGTTCGGCACCGCCCGTTGGCAGCCACGCCTGGAGCTGTTGGCCGAAAAGCTCTTGCAGAAGCCTTTCAAAGCCGCCGACTGCGATGTGCAGGCGTTGTTGCTGGTCGGCCTGTACCAGCTGTTCTACACGCGCATTCCGGCCCATGCCGCCATTGGCGAGACCGTGGGCTGCGCCGACAAGCTGAAAAAACCCTGGGCCAAGGCCCTGCTCAATGCCGTGCTGCGCCGCGCCCAGCGCGAAGGGCAAGAAATCCTCGCCGGCATGGAGCGCGATCCGGTGGTGCGCACTGCCCATCCGCGCTGGCTGCAGAAGTCGCTCAAGGCCTTCTGGCCCGAGCAGTGGGAAGCGATTTGCGCGGCCAACAACGCCCACCCGCCGATGATCCTGCGGGTCAACCGCCGTCATCACAGCCGCGATGCCTACCTGGCGTTGCTGGCTGAAGCGGGCATCACTGCCAGCGCTTGCCAATACAGCCGTGACGGCATCGTGCTCGAAGCCCCCTGCGACGTGCGCGGCCTGCCAGGCTTTGCCGACGGTTGGGTCAGCGTTCAGGACGAGGCCGCGCAGCTGGCTGCCGATCTGCTCGACCTGGCGCCCGGCCAGCGCGTGCTCGACGCCTGCTGCGCGCCGGGCGGCAAGACCTGCCACCTGCTCGAAGCCGAACAGGGCCTGAGCGAAGTGGTCGCCATCGACCTGGAAGCCAAGCGCCTGACCCGTGTACGCGAGAACCTCGACCGTTTGCAGCTGGACGCCAAGCTGATCGCCTGTGACGCTCGCGAAACCGCCGCCTGGTGGGACGGCAAGCAGTTCCAACGGATCTTGCTCGACGCCCCATGCTCGGCCACTGGCGTGATCCGCCGTCACCCCGACATCAAGCTGACTCGCCAAGCCGACGACATCCCGGCCCTGGCCAGCCTGCAAGGCGAGTTGCTCGATGCCCTGTGGCCGACCCTGGAAGTCGGCGGCATGCTGCTCTACGCCACTTGCTCGAGCCTGCCGACGGAAAACACCGAAGTGATCGATGCCTTCCTGGCCCGCACCCCTGGGGCTCGCGAGCTGGACCTGGCCACCACCGCCGGCCTGCGCCAGGCGCATGGTCGCCAGCTGTTGGCTCAGGAAGGCGGCCACGACGGCTTCTACTATGCCAAGCTGATCAAGATTGCCGCTTCGCGCGGATAAAAATAAAGGTTAGGAGTAGCGGATGAAGATCATCATCCTCGGCGCAGGCCAGGTAGGCGGCACGCTGGCGGAACACTTGGCCAGCGAAGCCAACGACATCACGGTGGTCGACACCGACGGCGAACGCCTGCGCGACCTCGGCGATCGCCTCGATATCCGCACCGTACAAGGCCGTGGCTCGTTGCCAACGGTCCTGCGCCAGGCCGGCGCCGATGACGCCGACATGTTGGTCGCGGTCACCAACAGCGACGAGACCAACATGGTCGCCTGCCAGGTCGCCTATTCGCTGTTCCATACCCCGACCAAGATCGCCCGGGTGCGTGAGTCGGCCTACCTCACCCGCGAAGAGCTGTTCCACAACGATCACATTCCGGTCGACGTGCTGATCAGCCCCGAGCAAGTGGTGACCAACTACATCAAGCGCCTGATCGAGCACCCCGGCGCGCTGCAGGTGATCGACTTCGCCGAAGGCAAGGCGCAGCTGGTGGCGGTCAAGGCCTACTATGGCGGCCCCCTGGTCGGCCAGCAGCTGCGCCAGATCCGCGCGCACATGCCCAACGTCGACACCCGGGTGGCGGCGATCTTCCGTCGCGACCGGCCGATCAAGCCGCATGGCGATACCGTGATCGAAGCTGACGACGAAGTGTTCTTCATCGCCGCCAAGGCCCACATTCGGGCGGTGATGGGCGAGCTGCGGCGCATCGACGAAACCAACAAGCGTGTGGTCATCGCCGGTGGCGGGCAGATCGGCGAGCGTCTGGCCGAGGCCATCGAGAGCCGCTATCAGGTCAAGATCATCGAGATGAGCCCGGCGCGTTGCCGCTATCTGTCCGACACCCTGGAAAGCACTGTGGTGTTGCAGGGCAGCGCTTCGGACAAGGACCTGATGCTCGAAGAGAACATCGCCGACGCCGATATCTTCCTGGCCCTGACCAACGACGACGAGGCCAACATCATGTCCTCGCTGCTGGCCAAGCGCCTGGGTGCGAGCAAGGTCATGACACTTATCAACAATCCGGCCTATGTCGACCTGGTCCAGGGCGGCGATATCGATATCGCCATCAGCCCGCAGCTGGCGACCATCGGCACCTTGCTGGCGCACGTGCGCCGCGGCGATATCGTCAGCGTGCACTCGCTGCGTCGGGGCGCGGCGGAAGCCATCGAAGCGGTGGCGCATGGCGATTCGAAGTCGAGCAAGGTGATTGGCAAGGCCATCGAAGACATCGCCCTGCCGCCCGGCACCACCATCGGTGCGATCATTCGCGACGAGCAAGTGCTGATTGCCCACGACGACACGGTGATCGAGGCCGGTGACCATGTGATTCTGTTCGTTGTGGATAAAAAGCATATCCGTGACGTGGAGAAGCTGTTCCACGTGGGCTTGAGCTTCTTCTAAGGAGAAACGGCATGCGCGAATCGCTGGAAAAAATGCTCGCCAAGGGTGTGGATAACGCGCTGTTGCGCTTCGGTCTGGGCAAGGCTTGGCTGGATGAAGGCAACGGCGCTGAGGCGGCGGTGCACCTGGCGCGGTGTGTCGAGCAGGATCCTAAGTATTCGGCGGCTTGGAAACTTTTAGGTAAGGCGTATCAGCTGGACGGCAACCTGGAGGCAGCGCGCAAGGCCTGGGAGGAGGGCATTGCCGCGGCGCAGGCGCATGGCGACAAGCAGGCCGAGAAAGAGATGACCGTTTTCCTGAAGAAGCTAAACAAAACATCGCCTTGACGCTGTCCCTGTGGGAGCGGGCTTGCCCGCGAACACCGGCGAAGCCGGTGCCATCCACCACAGTGCCTGCTTCGCGGGCAAGCCCGCTCCCACAGGGGCCCTGCTAAAACAGACAGACCTGTGTTCAGCCTGCTAGCAGGGCAGTGGATAACTCAATACCAGCGCGCTTCACCCGCCGGACATCGTCGCTGGATATCGGCGCTGCTCCCCGTGACTTGACGGCGGCGCAGCCCCTGAAAAACAGATGACCGTTTCCTGACGAAGCTCAACAAAGCTTCGCCTTGACGCTGTCCCTGTGGGAGCGGGCTTGCCCGCGAACACCGGCGAAGCCGGTGCCATCCACCGCAGTGCCTGCTTCGCGGGCAAGCCCGCTCCCACAGGGGCTCTGCTAAAACAGACAGACCTGTGTTCAGCCTGCTAGCAGGGCAGTGGAAAACTCAATACCAGCGCGCTTCACCCGCCGGACATCGTCGCTGGATATCGGCGCTGCTCCGCTGACTTGACGGCAGCGCAGCCCCTGACAAACAGATGACCGTTTCCTGACGAAGCTCAACAAAGCTTCGCCTTGACGCTTTCCCTGTGGGAGCGGGCTTGCCCGCGAACACCGGCGAAGCCGGTGCCATCCACCGCAGTGCCTGCTTCGCGGGCAAGCCCGCTCCCACAGGGGCCCTGCTAAAACAGACAGACCTATATTCAGCCTGCTAGCAAGGCAGTGGATAACTCAATACCACCGCGCTTCACCCGCCGGGCGCTTCTTGAAGCGTTTCATGCTCCACATGTACTGGCTCGGATACTCACGCACATAACGCTCGACCACCTTGCTCATGGCCGCCGCCGATACGGTCACATCGTCGCTGTACATCTCTTGCGGCGCCGCCTCCAGAATCACCCGGAACCCCGAGCCATCCGGCAGCCGCAGGGCATGCAGGAACACGCCCACCGCCTTGCCACCGGCGAGCATGTTCGGCACGAACTTGCTGGTCAGCGCCTGCGTACCCAGGAACGGTACGAACACCCCCGCCGACTCAGCCGGCTCCGGGTCAGCGGGGATCCCCACCTGGCCACCACGGCGCACTTCCTTGATCACGCTAAGGATGCCTTCCTTGGTCGACGGCGCCACGCGGTTACCCATCTGCACGCGCTGTTCGCGCAGCAAGTCATCCACCGCCTTGAGCTTGGGCGGGCGGTAGAAAATGATCGGTTTGCACTGGCTGCAATAGAAGTGGTTCAACACCTCCCAGTTGCCCAGGTGGCTGGTGATACCGACCACGCCCTTGCCAGAGGCCAGGGCCTGCTCCAGCACTTCCAGGCCGTGCACTTCCTTGACCAGCTCAAGCGAGCGCTGTGGCGGCCAGATCCAGGCGCAGGCGCTTTCGACGAACGATTTGCCAATGTCACGCAGGGCGCGGCCCACCAGCTGCTCGCGCTCGCCAGGATCCATTTCCGGAAAGCACTTGGCCAGGTTGATCCGCACCACGTTGCGCGAACCGTTTGGGATCTTCCACATGAGCCAGCCGATACCCGCGCCGACTCGCTGCACTGCCCCCCAGGGCAGTTTGGCGAACAGTCGCAGCACCCCGACCATCAGGGCGCCTTTGAATTTTTCCACAGCCCTATTCCTTATTTCTGCAAGGCGCGCATTGTAACCCCTCAGCGCAGCAACGCGGCGTAGCGATCGCAGTCGGTGGTGTGATCCATGACCATGCCGGTGGCTTGCATGAAGGCGTAGCAGATGGTCGGGCCGACAAACGTGAAGCCGGCTTTTTGCAGCGCCTTGCTCATCGCCTTGGCCTCGTCGGTGACTGCCGGGACGTCGCTGCGGCCCTTGAAGTGGTTGATCTTCGGCTCGCCACCCACGAACGACCAGAGCCACTGCGCAGGGTTATCCACAGCCAGCCAGGCCTTGGCATTGCGCCGGGCGGCGTTGAGTTTGAGACGGTTGCGGATGATCCCGGCATCGAGCATCAACTCCTCGATGCGCTCATCGCTCATTTGCGCCAACTGCACCGGGTCGAAGCCATACATCACCTGGCGATAGCGCTCGCGTTTGCGCAGCACGGTGATCCATGACAGCCCCGCCTGGAACCCTTCGAGCAAAAGCATCTCGAACAGCAACGCCGGGTCGCGCTGCGGCGTTCCCCATTCCTGGTCGTGATAGGCCTGGTACAACGGATCGTCGGTACACCAAAAGCAGCGTGGCATAAGGCTCCAATGAGTAGAGGGCGAGGCGAATCAGGTTATACTCCCGCTCTTTACATCCGCATCCCCAGATACAGGTGAATTTCGTGAGCCAGCCTACGCCAGCCGTGCGTACCTTCCAAGACCTCATCCTCGCCCTGCAGCAATACTGGGCGGAGCAAGGTTGTGTGGTACTTCAGCCCTACGATATGGAAGTAGGCGCCGGCACTTTCCACACCGCTACTTTCCTGCGCGCCGTCGGCCCAGAGACCTGGAACGCCGCCTACGTGCAGCCTAGCCGTCGTCCAGCCGACGGACGGTATGGCGAGAACCCTAACCGCCTGCAGCACTACTACCAGTTCCAGGTGGTCCTCAAGCCCAACCCGGCCAACTTCCAGGAGCTGTACCTCGGCTCGCTGAAAGCGATCGGCCTGGACCCGCTGGTCCACGACATTCGCTTCGTCGAAGACAACTGGGAGTCGCCGACCCTCGGTGCCTGGGGTCTGGGCTGGGAAATCTGGCTCAACGGCATGGAAGTGACCCAGTTCACCTACTTCCAACAAGTCGGTGGCATCGAGTGCTACCCGGTCACCGGTGAAATCACCTATGGCCTGGAGCGTCTGGCGATGTACATCCAGGGCGTCGACTCGGTCTACGACCTGATCTGGGCCGATGGCCCGTTCGGCACCGTGACCTATGGCGATGTGTTCCACCAGAACGAAGTGGAGCAGTCGACCTACAACTTCGAGCACGCCAACGTCGAGAAACTGTTCGAGCTGTTCGACTTCTACGAAAGCGAAGCGAACCGTCTGATCAAGCTCGACCTGCCGCTGCCGACCTATGAAATGGTCCTGAAGGCTTCGCACACCTTCAACCTGCTCGACGCCCGCCGCGCCATCTCGGTGACCGAGCGTCAGCGCTACATCCTGCGTGTGCGTACCCTGGCCCGGGACGTGGCACAAAGCTATCTGCAAGCTCGCGCACGCCTGGGCTTCCCGATGGCGACCCCTGAACTGCGTGATGAAGTGTTGGCTAAGCTGGAGGCTGCACAATGAGTGCTCAAGATTTCCTGGTTGAATTGGGCACCGAAGAGCTGCCACCCAAGGCTCTCGCCAGCCTCGGCGACGCCTTCCTGGCAGGGATCGAGAAAGGCCTGCAGGCCGCTGGCCTGAACTACACCGCCAAGCAGGTCTATGCCGCGCCGCGCCGTCTGGCCGTGCTGATCCGTCAGCTCGACGTGCAGCAGCCAGACCGCAGCATCAACGTCGACGGCCCGCCCGTGCAGGCAGCGTTCGACGCTGAAGGCAAACCGACCCAGGCGGCACTGGGCTTTGCCAAGAAATGTGGCGTCGATCTGTCCGAGATCGACCAGAGCGGCGCCAAGCTGCGCTTCTCCCAACACATCCCGGGCAAGGCCACCACCAGCCTGCTGCCGACCATCGTCGAAGATTCGCTCAACGACCTGCCGATTCCTAAGCGCATGCGCTGGGCGGCCAGCCGTGAAGAGTTCGTGCGGCCAACCCAGTGGCTGGTCATGCTGCTCGGTGACCAGGTCGTCGACTGCACCATCCTCAAGCAACAGGCTGGGCGCGAGTCGCGTGGCCACCGTTTCCACCACCCGGAAAACGTGGTCATCACCACCCCGGCCAACTACGTCGAAGACCTGCGCAAGGCCTACGTGCTGGCCGACTTCGCCGAGCGCCGCGAGCTGATCGCCAAGCGCACCGCGGAACTTGCCATGCAGCAGGAAGGCACGGCCATCGTGCCGCCAGCGCTGCTCGATGAAGTGACCGCGCTGGTCGAGTGGCCTGTGCCGCTGGTGTGCTCGTTCGAGGAGCGTTTCCTCGAAGTGCCGCAAGAAGCGCTGATCACCACCATGCAGGACAACCAGAAGTATTTCTGCCTGCTCGACAGCGAAGGCAAGCTGTTGCCGCGCTTCATCACCGTGGCCAACATCGAGAGCCGCGATCCGAAGCAGATCGTCCAGGGCAACGAGAAGGTGGTGCGTCCGCGCCTGACCGACGCCGAGTTCTTCTTCAAGCAAGACAAGAAGCAGCCGCTGGCAACCTTCAACGAGCGCCTGAAGAACGTGGTGTTCCAAGCTCAGCTGGGCAGCGTCTACGACAAAGCCGAGCGCGTCTCGAAACTGGCAGCTTTCATTGCCCCGCGCATTGGCGGCGACGCCCAGCGTGCCGCGCGTGCTGGCCTGCTGTCCAAGTGCGACCTGGCCACCGAAATGGTTGGCGAATTCCCTGAAATGCAGGGCATCGCGGGCTACTACTACGCCGTCAACGATGGCGAGCCAGAAGACGTTGCCCAGGCCCTGAACGAGCAGTACATGCCGCGCGGTGCTGGCGCTGAACTGCCACAGACCCTGACTGGCGCTGCCGTGGCGATCGCCGACAAGCTCGACACCCTGGTCGGCATCTTCGGCATCGGCATGCTGCCAACCGGTAGCAAAGACCCGTACGCCCTACGTCGCGCCGCCCTGGGCGTGTTGCGCATCCTGATCGAGAAGCAGCTGGACCTGGACCTGACCGACGCCGTGAGCTTCGCCGTCACCCAGTTCGGCAGCAAGGTCAAGGCTGCTGGGCTGTCCGAGCAGGTCCTGGAGTTCATCTTCGACCGCCTGCGTGCGCGTTATGAAGACGAAGGCATCGACGTGGGCACCTACCTGTCGGTGCGTGCCCTGAAGCCGGGTTCTGCCCTGGACTTCGACCAGCGCGTACAGGCCGTGCAGGCCTTCCGCAAGCTGCCGGAAGCCGAAGCCCTGGCGGCGGTGAACAAGCGTGTGTCGAACCTGCTGAGCAAAGCCGAAGGCGCTATCGCCGAACAGGTCGAGCCGAAGTACTTCGACAATGCCAATGAGTTCTCCCTGTACTCGGCCATCCAGCAGGCCGACCAGGCCGTGCAACCGATGGCAGCTGCGCGTCAGTACAGCGAGTCGCTGGCTCGCCTGGCGGCCCTGCGTGATCCGGTCGACGCCTTCTTCGAGGCGGTGATGGTCAACGCCGAAGACGCCAAGGTGCGCGCCAACCGTTATGCCCTGCTCAGCCGCCTGCGCGGTCTGTTCCTGGGCGTGGCCGACATTTCGCTGCTGGGGTAAGCCTTGAAACTGCTGATTCTCGATCGTGACGGGGTGATCAACTTCGACTCCGACGCCTACATCAAGTCATTGCAGGAGTGGATCCCCATTCCCGGCTCGATCGAGGCCATCGCGCAGTTGAGCAAGGCCGGCTGGACGGTGGCGGTCGCCACCAACCAGTCCGGCATTGCCCGTGGCTATTATCCGCTGCAAACCCTCGAGGCCATGCATGCGCGCCTGCGCGAGCTGGTGGCCGAGCAGGGTGGTGAAGTCGGTCATATCGTCTATTGCCCGCATGGCCCGGACGAGGGCTGCGACTGCCGCAAACCCAAGCCTGGCATGTTGCGGGCAATCGCCGAGCATTATCAGGCAGACCTGAGCGGCATCTGGTTTGTCGGAGACAGCAAAGGTGACCTGGAGGCCGCCCTGGCCGTCGGAGCACAACCAGTGCTGGTGAAAACCGGCAAGGGTGAGAAGACCCTGAGTAAAGGCGTCCCGCAAAACACCCTGATTTTTGACGATCTGGCCGCTGTGGCCAGAGCACTTATTTAAGAGGGTGCGCCACGCTGGCGCACTTTTTCATTAGGCGGGCATGCCCGCAACGGTACTTGCCACTATGTCGATCCTGCAGGCGATCAGAATCTTTCTTTTTTACCTGCTGCTGGGCACCAGCTCGTTGCTGTGGTGCACCCTGAGCTTCTTCGTTGCGCCGTTTCTGCCGTTTCGCCAACGCTATCGCTTCATCAACGTCTACTGGTGCCGGTTCGCCGTGCTGCTGGCGCGGGTGATCCTCGGTATCCGCTACAAAATCACCGGCGCCGAGAACGTGCCGGATACGCCGTGCGTGATCCTGTCCAACCACCAGAGCACCTGGGAGACGTTCTTCCTCTCCGCCTACTTCCAGCCGCTGAGCCAGGTGCTCAAGCGTGAGCTGTTGTATGTGCCGTTCTTTGGCTGGGCGATGGCCATGCTGCGACCGATCGCAATTGATCGCGACAACCCCAAAGAAGCTTTGCGTCATGTCGCCAAAAAGGGCGACGAGCTGCTCAAGCAAGGCGTTTGGGTGCTGATCTTCCCGGAGGGCACCCGCGTGCCCCATGGCCAGATTGGCAAGTTCTCCCGTGGCGGCACTGCGCTGGCAGTCAATGCCGGCCTGCCGGTGCTGCCAATTGCCCACAACGCTGGCAAATTCTGGCCAAAATCCGGCTGGGGTAAGCGGGCAGGGGTGATCGAGGTGGTGATTGGTCAGCCGATGTATGCCGAAGGTAGCGGGCCGCGGGCGATTGCCGACCTTAATAATCGCGCCGAAGCGTGGAACGAGGCGACCCAGCGGGCCTTGGGTTCATTGCCGCCAGCGGCAGAAAACACCGAGCAGCGCACGGCCTGACGTTCTGTGGATAACTTGTGAGCAACTTTTGGATTAACGCTCAGAGATATGATCTAAGTTGTTGAATTAGTTACTTATTTCCCTGTATGACGTTTTTCTGAAAATCGTGCATAAGTTTTTTTGAGCGATAAAAAAACCGGCTTTTACGCCGGTTTTTTTGTGCCTGCTATAGAGGCGTCTGGCTCTACCGGTCAAACCTTGTCGATATCCACATCCTTGGTCTCTTTCAGGCAGAAGATCCCCACCACCAAGCTGATCCCGGTGATCAATACCGGATACCACAGCCCGTAGAAGATATCCCCGGTATACACCACCAAGGCGAACGACACCGTCGGCAGGAACCCGCCAAACCAGCCATTACCGATGTGGTAGGGCAGTGACATCGAGGTATAGCGGATCCGCGTCGGGAACAGCTCGACCATCACCGCCGCCAGTGGCCCATAGGTCATGGTGGCAATCAGGATCATCGCAACGATCAGCACCACCACCATGAACTCGTTGACCTGCGACGGATCGGCCTTGGCCGGATAGCCCGCCTGCTCGATGGCCGCACGCATGGCCGCTTCGTCGAAGCCATTGATGGTGGTCTGGCCAATGCTCACCACCACTTCACTGCTCGCCCCTGCAGCCGAGCTGTACGGCAGACCCTGCTTGACCAGGAAGGTCTTGACCTTGTCGCACGGGCTGTCGAAACGGGCCTTGCCTACTGGATCGAACTGGAAGGTGCAGCTGTTCGGATCAGCCGTCACCACGATCGGTGCCTGACGGCTGGCAGCGTCGATCTGCGGGTTGGCGTAATGGCTCAGGGCTTTGAACATCGGGAAGTACAGCACTGTGGCCAGCAGCAGGCCGAGCATCAGGATCGGCTTGCGTCCGACCCGATCCGACAGCCAGCCAAAGAACACGAAGAACGGCGCGCCGATCACCACGCTGATGATCAGCAGGGTGTTCGCCTGGGCCGGGTCCATCTTGAGCATCTGGGTCATGAAGAACAGCACATAGAACTGCGCGGTGTAGAAGGTCACCGCTTGCCCGGCGTTGATACTGAACAGGGCAGTCAGCACCACTTTGAGGTTCGGCCAATGGGTGAACGACTCACGAATCGGCGATTTACTCACCTTGCCTTGGGCCTTCATTTTCACGAACGCTGGCGACTCGTGCATGCTCATGCGGATCCAGGTGGAGATGCCCAGCAGCACGATCGACAGCAGGAACGGCAGGCGCCAGCCCCAGGTTTCGAACTGATCGCCGCTGATGTAGCGGCTGCCGAGCACCACCAGCAGTGACAGCAGCAGGCCCAGGGTCGCGGTAGATTGGATGAAGCCTGTGTGGAAACCGCGCTTGCCAGGTGGGGCATGCTCGGCGACATACGTGGCTGCACCGCCATACTCACCGCCCAGCGCCAGGCCTTGGAGCATGCGCAAGATCACCAGGATGATCGGCGCGGCAATGCCAATGCTGGCATAGGTCGGCAGCAAGCCCACGGCGAAGGTGGACAAGCCCATCAGCACGATGGTGATCAGGAAGGTGTATTTACGCCCGATCATGTCGCCCAAGCGGCCGAATACCAACGCCCCGAATGGCCGCACCAGGAAGCCTGCGGCGAACGCCATCAGGGCAAAGATGAACGCGGTGGTGTCGTTGACCCCAGCGAAGAACTGCTTGCTGATGACCGCCGCCAACGCGCCATAAAGAAAAAAGTCATACCACTCGAAAACGGTCCCGAGGGATGACGCGAAAATGATCTTTCGTTCCTCGCGACGACTGGAGCTGCTCGCCGCTGCACCCTGCTCTTGGATGTAATCCGACATCGTTGCTGTCCTCGGCCTACAGGCCACAGTGATTATTCTTGTTGTTCCACTGTCGGCAGCCCCTGACCACAAGCCGCCGGTTGTTGCACGCGCCTGGTCAGGGCGTCGGTATCGCGCTTGCGTCGCTGAGGTTGGTCTGGGTAGCAGCCCCCTTGAGGATCAGTTGTGCCGCCTTCTCGGCGATCATCAGTGTGGGTGAACAGGTATTACCGGAAACGATCTGCGGCATGATCGACGCATCAGCCACGCGCAAACCAGGAATGCCATGCACGCGCAGCTGGTTATCCACAACGTCCAGCGGCCCTTTACCCATGCGGCAGGTGCCCACCGGGTGGAAGATCGTGGTGCCGATCTTGCTGGCCGCTTCGTGCAGTTGTTGCTCGCTCTGCAGGGCGGGGCCTGGCAGATATTCCTGGGGTTCGAACGCTGCCAGGGCAGGGGCCTGGACGATACGCCGGGTCAGGCGGATAGCGTCGGCGGCGACGCGCAGGTCGTGCGGATCGCTGAGGTAATTGGGATCGATCAGTGGGGCGGCGTTCATGTCCGCAGAGCGGATATCGATGCGTCCACGGCTGGCCGGGCGCAGGTTGCAAACCGATGCGGTAAAAGCCGGGAAGCGGTGCAGCGGCTCGCCAAAGCGTTCAAGCGATAGCGGCTGGACGTGGTACTGCAAATTGGCGGTGGCCTGATCAGGGCTGGAGCGTACGAACGCACCCAGCTGACTTGGAGCCATTGCCAAGGGGCCGCTGCGGTCATACAGATAACGCAGGCCCATGCCCATCTTGCCCCACAGGCTGTTGGCCATCTGGTTGAGGGTGCGGGTGTTGCGGATTTGATAGATCAGGCGCAGTTGCAGGTGATCTTGCAGGTTGCCGCCCACACCGGGCATGTCATGCCGAACGCCGATGCCCAACCCTTCGAGAAGCTTGCGTGGACCGATTCCAGAGCGCTGGAGAATCCCAGGCGAGCCGACAGAACCTGCGCAGAGGATGATTTCCCGGCGCGCCATGAACTCATGCCAGGCGCCTTGCCACTGGGCCTTGACCGCCGTCGCACGGGTGTTGTCGAGCAGCACCTGATCCACCTGGACATCGGTCAGGATGGTGACATTGGGGCGTTTGAGGATCGGCCGCAAAAAGGCCTTGGCCGCATTCCAGCGTACGCCGCTGCGCTGGTTGACCTGAAAGTATCCACAGCCTTGGTTGTCACCGGTGTTGAAGTCATCGACCTTGGCGATCCCGCTTTGCTCGGCGGCGTCGCGGAAGGCATCGAGAATCGGCCAGCTGTAGCGTTGTTGCTCGACCCGCCATTCGCCCTCGGCGCCGTGGCTGTCGCTGCTGCCGGCAAAGTGATTCTCGCTGGCCTTGAACAGCGGCAGCACATCGCTCCAGGCCCAGCCGGCATTGCCTTGCTCAGCCCAGCGGTCGTAGTCCGCCGCCTGGCCGCGCATGTAGATCATGCCGTTGATCGATGAACAACCACCCAGCACCTTGCCCCGTGGATAACCCAGGCTGCGACCGTCCAGGCCGGCTTGCGCTTCGGTTTTGAAGCACCAGTCGGTGCGCGGATTGCCGATGCAATAGAGGTAACCGACCGGGACGTGAATCCACGGATAGTTGTCGCGCCCGCCCGCTTCGAGTAACAGCACCCGGCAGCTAGGGTCGGCGGACAAACGATTGGCCAGCAGGCAACCGGCGGGACCGGCGCCTACGACCACGTAGTCGTAGACAGAATCGGCTGATGGCATGTGTAACCTCGCGCCTGATTATTATTCTTGTCGCCCTTCATCTTAGTGAGTAATTTCGCAGAGGAAACACGAGATTTTGCGCAACGGCTGTGCGTTTTAGCACAGCCCAGGTAGCTGCGAGAGTCGGTAGTGTGGGGCGGGTATGGGCGGATGCGAGGCGCGTGGGAGCGATATTTGACGGATGCACGTGGGAGCGGGCTTGCCCCGCGACAGCAGTAGTGCTGCCACCATCGCTATCGCGGGGCAAGCCCGCTCCCACGAGATCTACGAGTCCAACGAAATCTACGAGTCCAACGAGCCATGCGAGTCCTGCATCCTCCTGCGTAGTGCCTCGACGGCCGCGCTCAGAACCCTCGCCATCACGCACAAGGATCAGCATGTTCGACTGGAATGATCTGCGGTTTTTCCTCGAGTTGCAGCGCAGCGGCCGCCTGCTCAGCGCTGCCAAGCGGCTCAATACCACCCACAGCACCGTCGCCCGGCATATCGAGAACATCGAAAAAAGCTTGGGTACGGCACTGTTCGTCCAGCATGCCCAGGGCTATGAACTGACGCCTTCCGGACAGGCCCTGCTCAAGCATGCCGAGGCGATGGAAAATGTCGCGCTGCTGGCGCAGGAGGAAATCACCCAGGCGATTACGCCGCTGGGCAAGATTCGCCTAGGGGTCACCGAAGGCATTGGCATCATGTTCTTCACCCCGCGCATGAGCGATCTGTTCGAGCGCTATCCGGGGTTGGAGGTAGAGCTGGTAGCGGTGCCGCGCTTTGTCAGCATCCTTAACCGCGAAGCGGAGATCAGCATCCACCTGGAACGGCCCAACGCCGATTTGTTGATCACCCGCAAACTCACCGACTACCGCCTGGCGCTCTACGCCAGTCGCGAGTATCTCGACCGCTCCCCACCGCTGCAGACCCGCGAGGACCTGGCGCGGCACAGCTGGATTGGCTACGTAGACGACCTGCTGTTCAGCCAGGAGCTGCTGTTTCTCAACAGCTTTTGCCGCGCACCGAATGTGGTGTTCCGCAGCACCAGCGTGATCGCCCAGCAACACGCAGCGCGTGCCGGCCTGGGTATCGCCGTGCTGCCGAACTTCATGGCCCGGCATGACCCGACGCTGGTGCGCGTACTGCCGAGTGAGACGATCCAGCGCAGCTACTGGATCTGCACCCGGCGCGAGCTGCACAAATCAGTACGCCTGCGGGTGGTCTGGGATTACCTGCTCGCCCTGTGTGCGGCCGAGCAGGCAGACCTACTAGCCGAGTAGCGCCTTGCCCGCCAGCAGCAGTGCAGCGCCAATGCCGACGATGGCGAACAACTGTTGCAGGCGTGGCCCGGCAAGCTTGGCGGCCAAAGGCCGCGCCAGCAGCAGGCCAAATACCGCGCCCACTGCGAACGGGGCACCGACCTGCCAGTGCATGACGCCGGCAACGCTGGCGCTGACCACACTGCCGGTGGAGACCAGGGCAATTACCGCCAGGGAGGTGGCGACGATACTCTTCATGTCCAGATTGGTGTAGCGGTTCAACGCAGGGATGATGACGAACCCACCGCCAACGCCGAGTAACCCTGAAAGCAATCCAGACATCGCCCCGGTGAAGGCCAGGGCACGCGCGCAGGGTAGGGTCCAGCGCAGTCGGCCCTGCAACGGATTGAGCACGCAGGGCATGATCTGCCGTTCCCCGCATGGCGACTGACCGCGCAATTCGCGCGCTGCCTTGCGCCCGATGCGCAGGCAGGCGTAAACCAGCACCGCAGCGAACACCAGCGCCAATGGCGTGTTGGGCAGACTGTGGGCGAGCATCAAGCCGAACGGCGCAGTGACGATGCCGATCACGGCAATGAACAGCGCCGCCCGATAGCGCACCAAGCCCTGGCGTAAACCCAACACCGCCCCGACCGCCGCCGCCAGGCCCACCGCCAGCAACCCGACCGGGGCCGCCTCGACCATCGTCAGGCCCAGGCCGAACACCAGCAGCGGCACCGCCAGGATGCCGCCGCCAGCGCCGGTCAGCGCCAGCACTGCGCCAATGATTGTGCCCAGCAGCGTGCCGAGCAGTTGATGCTCGATCACTGCTGCCCCTCGATCACCCTCGGCTGCGGCTTGGCCAGCCACTCCCGTCCCTTGAGCATGCCACGCCAGTACAGCGGCGGCAGGATCCGTGCCTTGAGCAGCCAGGCCAATCGGGTTGGCTGGCGACCATCGAGCAACCAGCGCGGAAAACTCGGCGCGACCTTACCACCATAGGTGAACTCAGCGAGGACGATCTTGCCGCGCTCCACGGTCAGAGGGCATGAGCCATAGCCGTCATAGTGGGCGAGGGCAGGCAGCCTGCCGAGCGCCACCAAAACATTGTTCGCCACCACCGGCGCCTGCTTGCGTGCTGCGGCGGCGGTCTTGGCGTTGCTGGTGTTGATCACATCGCCCAGGCCATGAATGTTGGCGAACTGACGATGGCGCAAGGTGTGCGGATCGACATCGACCCAGCCACCCGCATCGGCCAGCGGACTGTTCCGGATGAAGTCAGGAGCAACTTGCGGCGGCACCACATGCAACAGGTCGAAGGGTTCGACCTGTGTCTGCGTGCTGCCATCGGGCAAGCTGCGCACGAAGGTAGCGCGCTTGCCGGGGCCGTCCACGGCGACCAGCCGCTGGGCGTAGTTGAGGTCGACACTGTACTTCTCGATGTAGCTCATCAGTGCCGGTACGTAGTCCGCTACCCCGAACAGCACCGCGCCGGCATTGAAGAAGCTGGCTTTGATCGCACCGAGATGGCCGTGACGCAACCAGTGATCACAGGACAGGTACAACGCCTTCTGTGGCGCGCCAGCGCACTTGATCGGCATCGGTGGCTGGGTGAACAGCGCGCGACCTTGCTTGAGGTTTTTCACCAGCTCCCAGGTATAGGGCGCCAGGTCATAGCGGTAGTTGGAGGTGACGCCGTTACGCCCCAGGGTCTCACTCAAGCCTTCGATGGCGTTCCAATCGAGCTTGAGGCCGGGGCATACCACCAGCTGTTCGTAACTGATCGCGCGACCATCCTCGAGCATCACCAGTTGCGCGACCGGATCGAAACCCTGCACGCTGGCCTTGATCCAGCGCACCCCACGCGCAATGGTCGAGGCCATGGTGCGAGCGGTGCTGGGTGCGTTGAACACACCGGCGCCGACCATGGTCCAGCCTGGTTGGTAGTAATGCACCTCGGCAGGATCGATCAGGGCGATGTCCAGCGAAGGATCACGGCTGATCAGGCTCGAAGCGGTGGCGATACCCGAAGCCCCGGCACCGATGATCACCACCTTGTGGTGATCGGTGCGCGGGCTGGCGGAAGTGGACGGCGACGCAGGCATTTAAATGTTCCTTGTTGATCGAGGTAGCTGCTCTTTTTCTATCGCGGGGCAAGCCTGTTCCCACGTTAGCTCTGTGTCTCTGCGTGGAAGCGGGCCCCGCGATAGCGGGCTCACAGTTTGTTGAGGGGGATCTTCAGGTAGCGCACGCCGTTATCTTCCGGCTCAGGCAACTGGCCGCTGCGCATGTTGATCTGTACCGAGGGCAGGATCAGCACCGGCATGTCCAACGTCGCGTCACGCGCTTCGCGCATGGCCACGAATTCGTCCTCGCTGATGCCCTGATGAATGTGGATATTGTTGGCGCGCTGCTCGGCCACGGTGGTGACATAACGCAGTGCGCGGCCATTGGGCAGGTAGTCATGGCACATGAACAGCTGGGTCTGATCGGGAAAGGCCAGCAGGCGGCGGATCGAGCGATACAACGTGCGTGCATCGGCGCCTGGGAAGTCGCAGCGGGCTGTGCCGTAGTCAGGCATGAACAAGGTGTCGCCAACGAACACCGCAATCTCGCCAGCATCCTCGACCACGTAGCTCATGCACGCCGGGGTATGCCCTGGGGTATGCAGGGCGCGCGCGCGCAGCGTGCCGATCAGAAACACTTGTTCATCTTCGAGCAATACATCGAACTGGCTGCCATCGCGGGCAAAGCCAGGCTCGGCATTGAACAGGGCGCCGAAGGTCTTCTGTACCTGAGTGATACGTGCACCGATGGCGATATGGCCACCGAGCTTTTCCTTGAGGTAGGCCGCCGCAGAAAGGTGGTCGGCATGCACATGGGTTTCAAGAATCCAGTGCACCTTGGCATCCAGCGCCTGGACCCTGCGAATCAGTTTGTCCGCCGAAGCAGTGTTGGTACGCCCGGACTTGGGGTCATAGTCGAGCACGCTGTCAATCAACGCGCACTCCTGGGTCTGGCGATCCATGACCAGGTAACTGATGGTCGAGGTGGCCTCGTCGAACAAGGCTTCCACATAGATGTTACTGCCGATGATCATTGCACTCTCCAGATTTATCCGCCGCGCCTCGTTAGAGGCGTAGGCAGTAAACGGTGCTTTATCAAGATGCATGCCAGGGCATTGGTCCGAAACCACGTGTGCCTTGCTATCAAGCATAGGGTGACTGTTCAAGCCCTACGCATCAGGGTTTTAGCCAGCCGGTTTACCGCGAAGGACACGCTGCGCAGCCTGTTCCTATCTGGGTACTCTTTACCGCCAATGACAGACCTGGCAGTCGACTGGCAGCTAATGGCAGTGATTGGCAGTCCTTGCTACCCTCCGCGATGTACTCTCCTCCGGTCCTGGTCATGCCCGCGTTTTCAGCTTCTGCCAACCAACCCGCGATCCTTGCGCTAGTGTCGTATCTGGAACACGACGTCCATCCGTCCATCGTGCTCGATACCGACTACAACATCCTCGCCGCCAATGCCGCCTACCGCCGCCAGTTCGGCAGCAACGACAACGCGCCGCTGGGGGAGAAGTGCCACCGGGTATCCCACCACTACGCCGTCCCCTGCGACCAGGCCGGCGAACATTGTCCGATGCGCAAGGCATGGGACAGCAAGGTGCCGGAGCGGGTCCTGCACATCCATCACACTCCCCGTGGGCCTGAGCATGTGGACGTCGAGTTACGGCCGATCCTGGATGAACAGGGCAGGGTGGTCGCCTTCGTCGAACGTCTGAACACCGTGACGCTCGCCTCCGCCCAGCCGCAACAGCAAGGCCTGGTAGGCCGTGCTCCGGCGTTCAAGGCCGCCCTGGCCAGCTTGCAAAGAGCAGCGCCGGCGCAGATCCCGGTATTGCTTCAGGGTGAGTCTGGTACCGGTAAAGAGCTTTTCGCTCGCGCCCTGCACTTGGGTAGCCTGCGCGCCAATGGGCCGTTGGTTGTGGTCGACTGCACGGGTCTTACCGAGAGCCTGTTCGAGAGTGAATTGTTCGGCTACGAAAAAGGCGCCTTCACCGGTGCTACCCAGCGCAAGATCGGTTTGGCCGAAGCGGCGCATGGCGGCACGTTGTTCCTCGATGAAATTGGTGAGGTTCCATTGGCCATGCAGGTGAAGCTGCTGCGCCTGATCGAGTCTGGCAGTTTCCGCCCAGTCGGCAGCCTGCGTACGGTGCACTCGGATTTTCGCCTGGTCTCTGCCACCCACAAACCACTCAAGGAAATGGTCGCTGCGGGCACCTTTCGTGAAGACTTGTACTACCGCATCAGCGGTTTTCCAATCCGGCTGCCTGCCCTGCGCGAACGGGTAGAGGATCTGCCCATGCTGGCCGAGAGTTTGTTGAAGCGCATGGCTGGCGCGCAATCCGCCACGCTCACCGCAGAAGCGCAACAACGGCTCAGCTTGCATCCGTTCCCTGGCAACATTCGCGAGCTGCGCAATATTCTCGAACGAGCACGCTTGTTTGCCGACGACGGCTTGATTCGGCCTGAACATTTACCACACGACATTGGCCCCATTCAGAACGTAGCTACGCTACGCCGCAGCCGCAACGAGCTGGGCGAGCTGGCGTTGGCGCTTGAGCAATTCCAAGGGTCGCGGATTGAGTTGGCCCGACATCTGGGGTTGAGCGAGCGGACGCTTTATCGGCGCTTGCGTGAGCTGGGTCTGTAAGCGGGTTCAGCGCGGTCGTTGTGGGAGCGGGCTTGTCTGGACGCCAACGCCGCGAAGGGTCGCGAAGCGGCTCCAACTAACGTGAACCGCATCGGGTGCAAGGGGAGCTCGTCCTGCAGAGCAATTTTCTTCTACGCTGATACTGCTCTGAGCCTTCCATGCGTCGATTGCCGACCCGGTAACCCGTTGGGCGCCTGACGCTCCGCTCTGTCCCTCCGCTACAGGAGCATCGTCATGTCTGCCTGCCTTCACAAGGCGATCCTGCTCACCATCACCATGCTCGCGCTCTTGGGCTGTTCCGAAGAAGATGCGCCACCTAAGGCAACGGCCCCAGCGCCAGCGCCGGTACCTGCAGCTGCAGCTGTACCTGCCACTGCGACCGCGCCCAGCGAGCAGGTGTTCAACACCGAACAGCTTGATCAGATGCTTGCACCGTTGGCCCTGTACCCGGATGCTTTATTGGCTCAGGTGCTGATGGCAACCACCTATCCCGGCAATGTCGCCGACGCGGTTGCCTGGTCCAAGGCGCATCCGAACGTCAGTGGCGATGCCGCCGTCCAGCAGGTCGCCGAGCAACCCTGGGACCCCAGCGTGCAATCGTTGGTGGCTTTCCCGCAGGTGCTAGCCACACTTGGCCAGGACCCAGTCTGGGTGCAGCGAGTTGGCGATGCCTTTCTCGCCCAGCCCGACGCGGTGATGAATTCGGTACAGCGCCTGCGCGCTAAGGCCAAGGCTGCTGGCCACCTGGAGTCGAACGATAAGCAGAGTGTTATCGTGCAACCCTCAAACGCTCAAGCAGGCGCCACGACGGCGGGGCAAGGTGCCGCGTCGGCACAAACCATCATTATCCAGCCGACCAACCCCCAGGTCGTATACGTCCCAAGCTACAACCCCTCTGTGGTGTACGGTAATTGGTCCTCTGCGTCCTACCCACCGGCGTCCTATCCGCCACCGCCGGGTTATGCCATTGGTACGGCATTGGCGACCGGCCTGGCTTTCGGTGCCGGCGTAGCCATCGTCAATTCTCTGTGGGGGGATTGCGACTGGGACGATCATGACGTTGATATCAACGTCAATCGCTACAACAACATCAACAACGTCAACCGCAGGCTCGAAGCCAACCAGAACAGCTGGCGCCATAATCCTATCTATCGTGACGGCGTTCCCTACCGCGATCAAGCCAGTCGAGCCCAGTTCGACCGGCGCTTGCCCGGCAGCGCAGAGCGTACAGCCTATCGTGGTGACACCCCGGTGCGTGTCGAAGATCGCGCGCGCGCCCGAGAAAGTCTCGCCCAGCGTGGCATCGAAGCACCGGCAACCAGCAACCTCGAAGCCCGCCAAAGGGCGCAGAGTGCAGAGCGTGAGCGCTCTCAACAAAGCCTGGAAAAACATGGCATCAACCAGCCCGCTAGCGCTCGCGAGCGCGCACAGGTCGCCGACCGCCAGCACAAGCCTGGCGCGCAGGCACCTTTGAAAACTCGCCAGCATCAGCCGTCGGAGCGTAATCAACAAGCACGCCAGCAAGTACGCCAGCAACATGCTCGCGCCCAGGCGCCGCGCAACAACGCCTTGGCCGATGTGCGCAACCCTTCACAGGCACGCATGGCAAGCAACCGTGGACAGATCAGTCAACGTAGCGCCAGCCGCCCCAGTGCTGCGCCCGCCGGCCATCAGCTGCAACGACCCGTGCGCATGCAATCCAGCGGTGGCGGCCGTCGCCGCTGAGAGGAGAGTCAGTCATGAAAACGGCTAGTCGGATTGCGCTGGTGCTGCTCCTTTGCTGGACGTCCAGCAGCTACGCTCAGAAATATTTCCCAAGCGCGGAGGCGGCAGGCGAAGCGTTGGTGCAGGCCCTGGGTAGTGAAAAGGCCAATAGCCAACAGTTGGCAAACTTGCTTGGCGATGACTGGAACACTTATATCCCGACCAAGGACGTCGATCGTAAAGATGTGGATGCCTTTCTCTCGCTCTACAACGAATCCCACCAGGTTCAGTCCGATAGCCAGAAGCGTGCACATCTGGTGGTCGGCAACACACCCTGGATTTTCCCAATCCCCATCAGACACAGTGCTGGCGGTTGGGCTTTCGACACCAAAGCGGGCGCCGAGGAAATCCGCCAGCGCCGCATCGGCCGCAACGAATTGGCGACCATTCAAGCAGCCCGTGCCTATCACGATGCGCAGATGGACTACGCCGAAATTGATCGCAATGGCGATGGGCTGCTCGAGTACGCACAGAAGTTCATGAGTAGCGACGGGGCGTTCGACGGGCTGTACTGGCCGGAAGAGGACGGGGTCGAAGAAAGTCCACTAGGGCCGCTATTCGGTGATGCCGCCAAGCGTGATGACTGGCATGGCTATCACTATCGGATTCTCACCGCCCAAGGCCCTTCGGCACCAGGTGGCGCCTATGACTACAAGATCGGCGATCACATGACCCGCGGCTTTGCCGTAATCGCCTGGCCGGCGAACTACGCGGACACTGGCGTCATGAGTTTTATGATCAGCCACGACGGTGAATTGTTCGAGAAAGACCTCGGCCGTGACAGTGCCAAGCGCGCGGCTGCGATAACGCGTTTCGACCCCGACAGCAGTTGGAGTGAAATAAAGGATGAAGCGGCTGGCCGTTGAATTGGACAGCTCAACACCTGTCGCTCAGATGGCTCTGGCACTCATGAAAAAGCCCGCTTACGCGGGCTTTTTCATGCAGCTTGTCGGTGAAACTACACCTGATCAGAAGTCCAGGTTGGACACCGACAGCGCGTTGCTTTCGATGAAGTCGCGGCGTGGTTCCACCGCATCCCCCATCAGTGTGTTGAAGATCTGATCGGCAGCGATCGCGTCTTCGATAGTCACCTTGAGCATGCGGCGCACGGTTGGGTCCATGGTGGTTTCCCACAGCTGCTCCGGGTTCATCTCACCCAGACCTTTGTATCGCTGGATGGTGTGACGCTTGGCGGTTTCGTTCATCAGCCAGTCCAAGGCTTCCTTGAACTCGGTGACCGCCTTGCGACGTTCGCCACGCTGCACATACGCACCTTCGCCGAGCAGGGTGCTGAGCTTGCCACCCAGGTTGACCACGGTGCGGTAGTCGTTGCTGCCGAAGAAGTCGCGGTTGAAGGTGATGTAGCTGGCCAGACCGTGCGAAGTGATCTCCACCTCCGGCAGCCAGACATTGCGCTCTTTGTCTTCACGCAGGCTGGCTTTGTAGGCCAGGCCAGACTTCTGGCTGTTGTTCAGACGTGCCTGGAACTTGGCCAACCAGTTTTCCATGTGCGCGTGATCGCCCAACTGCTCAAGGGTGACTTCATCCAGGTAGATGAAGTGCTCGGTCAGCTCTTGTGGGTACAGGCGCGACAGACGCTTAAGAGTTTTCATCACACCGCGGAAATCGTTCACCAGGCTTTCCAGCTGTACGCCGGAAACCGCAGGTGCCGATTCGTCCAAGTGCAGGCTGGCGTCATCCAGGGCCGACTGCGTCATGTACTCTTCCATGGCGTCGTCGTCTTTGATGTATTGCTCTTGCTTGCCCTTCTTGACCTTGTACAGCGGCGGCTGAGCGATATAGATGTAGCCGCGCTCGACCAGCTCCGGCAACTGACGGAAGAAGAAGGTCAGCAGCAGGGTACGGATGTGCGAACCGTCAACGTCAGCATCGGTCATGATGATGATGTTGTGATAGCGCAGCTTGTCGATGTTGTACTCTTCGCGGCCAATGCCGCAGCCCAGTGCGGTGATCAGCGTACCGACCTCCTGGGACGAGATCATCTTGTCGAAGCGTGCTTTCTCGACGTTAAGGATCTTACCCTTGAGCGGCAGGATCGCCTGGGTGCGACGGTTACGACCTTGCTTGGCCGAACCACCTGCGGAGTCACCCTCCACCAGGTACAGTTCAGAGAGGGCAGGGTCTTTCTCTTGGCAGTCCGCCAATTTGCCCGGCAGGCCAGCGATATCCAATGCGCCTTTGCGGCGAGTCATCTCGCGTGCCTTGCGCGCTGCTTCACGCGCGCGGGCAGCGTCGATCATCTTGCCAACCACCGCCTTGGCTTCGTTGGGGTTTTCCAACAGGAAGTCGGCGAAGTACTTGTTCATCTCTTGTTCCACGGCGGTCTTCACCTCCGAGGAAACCAACTTATCCTTGGTCTGCGAGCTGAACTTCGGATCCGGCACCTTGACCGAGATGATCGCAGTCAGACCTTCACGGGCATCGTCACCGGTGGTCGCGACCTTGTTTTTCTTGGCCAGGCCTTCTTGCTCGATGTAAGCGTTCAGGCTGCGGGTCAGCGAAGAGCGGAAGCCCACCAGGTGAGTACCACCATCGCGCTGCGGAATGTTGTTGGTGAAGCACAGCAGGTTTTCGTTGAAGCTGTCGTTCCACTGCAGGGCGACTTCGACACCGACACCATCGTCACGCTGGACATTGAAGTGGAAGACCTGCGTGTTCACCGGGGTCTTGTTGGTGTTGAGGTATTCAACGAACGCGCGCAGACCACCTTCGTATTTGAAGAACTCTTCTTTACCGCTGCGTTCATCCTTGAGCAGGATGCCAACACCGGAGTTCAGGAAGGACAGTTCGCGGATACGCTTGGCGAGGATGTCCCAGCTAAAGTGGATGTTCTTGAAGGTTTCAGCCGACGGTTTGAAGTGGATGTGGGTACCGGTGGTTTCACTTTCACCGACTACAGCCATAGGTGCCTGAGGCACACCATGCACGTAGGTCTGCTCCCAGATCTTGCCGCTGCGACGAACAGTAAGGATCAGCTGCTCGGAGAGGGCGTTAACCACGGAAACACCAACCCCGTGCAGACCGCCAGAAACTTTGTAGGAGTTGTCATCGAACTTACCGCCTGCGTGCAGGACGGTCATGATGACCTCAGCCGCCGATACACCTTCTTCTTTGTGCACGTCGACCGGAATGCCGCGACCGTTGTCGCGGACACTGATGGATTCGTCTGGGTGAATGATGACGGTAATGTCATCGCAGTGACCGGCGAGGGCTTCGTCGATCGAGTTGTCGACCACTTCGAAGACCATGTGGTGCAGGCCGCTACCATCATCGGTGTCGCCAATGTACATCCCGGGACGTTTGCGTACGGCATCCAGCCCTTTCAGCACTTTAATGCTGGAGGAATCGTACGTTTGATTTTCGCTCATGCCTTCACTCCCGATGGTCGTGGGTCTGGGTGATACGGCCTTGTTCCACGTGGAACAAAGCAACTGGCGTTTCCGTCTGCCAGCCTTCCCTCAGTAATTCGTGATCTACACAGGTGATGAAAACCTGGCAGCGTAATTCTTCAAGCAAGCGGCATAATGCGCGGCGGTGCTGCTCGTCCAGTTCAGACGGCAAGTCATCCACGAGATAGATACAGAGACCGCGACGGGCTTGGCTGACCAAGTGGCCTTGGGCGATGCGCAACGCACACACCACAAGTTTTTGCTGCCCACGGGACAGGATATCCGCAGCGTTGTTTGCGCCAATACGAAGACGTAAATCAGCACGCTGAGGACCGGCCTGGGTATGGCCCATTTGCTGGTCACGGTGAAGAGAAGAGGCGAGTACTTCGTTGAGTTCCCGGTCCTTGTCCCAGCCGCGGTAATAGCTCAGGGTCAATCCATCCAGCTCGACCAGTTCGCTCAGGGTTCGCTCGAAGACGGGCTTCAAGGCCTTGATATAGTTGCGACGGTATTCATCTATCTCCGCGCTGGCCAGGCACAATTCCCGGTCCCAGGCGGCTTGCGAAGCAGCGTCAAGTGTACCATGCCGCAACCATGAGTTCCGCTGTCGCAGTGCCTTCTGCAGACGTTGCCAGGCTGCCATGAAGCGTGGTTCCACGTGGAACACACCCCAATCGAGGAACTGTCGACGAATTTTCGGTGCACCTTCGAGCAAGCGGAAGCTGTCTGGGTTGATCAACTGCAACGGCAGTAGCTCTGCCAATTGAGCAGCACTGCGGGCATTCTGCCCGTCAATGCGGATGGTGAACTCCCCCTGTCGCTCGCGCGAAACACCTAGGTTGCTGGTTCCACCTTCGGCCAACTGAACCTCGCCAAACACGGTGCAGGTTGGCTGCTCGTATTGGATAACAGGGTTCAGTCGAGTACTGCGGAAGGAGCGAGCCAGGCCCAATAGGTAGACGGCTTCCAGAACACTGGTTTTGCCGCTGCCGTTGGCGCCGTAAAGGATATTGATGCGGGGAGAGGGAGAGAGGGTCACTGGGTGCAGGTTGCGCACCGCAGTGACCATGATGCGTCTTAGGGACATTATCTGCTACAGATTACAGACGCATCGGCATGACAACGTAAGACGAGTCGTCGTTGCCGGCTTCCTGCAGCAGGGCGCTGCTGTTGGAATCGGACAGAATCAGACGAACTTGCTCCGTAGTCATGACGCCCAGCACATCCAGCAGATAGCTAACGTTGAAGCCGATTTCCAGCGAGCTACCGTTGTAGTCGACGCTGATCTCTTCTTCGGCTTCTTCCTGCTCTGGGTTGTTGGCTTGAATCTTCAACTGGCCAGCGGCCAGCTGCAGACGAATACCGCGGTATTTCTCGTTGGACAGGATCGCGGTCCGGCTGAACGCTTCACGCAGGGCCTGACGATCACCGAGAACCAGCTTGTCGCCACCCTTGGGCAGAACGCGCTCGTAGTCAGGGAACTTACCGTCGACCAGTTTCGAAGTGAAGGTGAATTCGCCAGTGGTCGCACGAATGTGATGCTGGCCCAGAACGATGCTGACCATGCCTTCTGGATCCGTGAGCAGACGCGCCAGCTCAAGAATACCTTTGCGTGGAACGATGACCTGGTGGCGCTCCGCCTGGCCGATCGCAGCTTGCATGGAACACATGGCCAAGCGGTGACCGTCGGTAGCAACCGCACGCAGGGTGTCGGTCGACACTTCCAGCAGCATGCCGTTGAGGTAGTAGCGTACATCCTGCTGGGCCATGGCGAAGCTAGTGCGCTCGATCAGACGGCGCAGCTTGCTTTGTTCCAGGTTGCAGGTCAGCGAGCCTGGACCTTCTTCCACAGTCGGGAAGTCATTGGCCGGCAAGGTAGAGAGGGTGAAGCGGCTACGGCCAGCTTTGACCAGTAGCTTTTGCTCGTCCACTTTGATGTCGATCAGGACATCGCTCGGCAGGCTTTTGCAGATGTCCATCAGCTTACGCGCCGGGACAGTGATTTCGCCCGGCTCAGCCGGCTCTTCCAGTTGTACGCGGCCAACCAGCTCGACTTCCAGGTCGGTACCGGTCAACGACAGCTGCTGGCCTTGCACGACCAGCAGGACGTTGGACAGGACCGGCAAGGTCTGGCGGCGCTCGACGACACCTGCGACCAGTTGCAGGGGTTTCAACAGGGCTTCGCGTTGAATGGTGAAATGCATGGTCTAGTCCCTTGCCTTCAAATAGCTGCGCCGACGGCCATCAGGTCGTCAGCGTGCGCAGCAGGTTCTTGTAGTCCTCGCGGATGTCCGCGTCGGATTCCTTCAATTCATTGATCTTGCGGCAGGCGTGCAGCACGGTGGTGTGGTCGCGGCCGCCAAACATGTCGCCGATTTCCGGCAGGCTGTGGTTGGTCAGCTCCTTGGACAACGCCATGGCCACCTGACGTGGGCGAGCTACCGATCGCGAACGCCGCTTGGACAGCAGGTCGGAGATCTTGATCTTGTAGTACTCGGCCACGGTGCGCTGAATGTTATCCACACTCACCAGCTTGTCTTGCAGCGCCAGCAGATCCTTGAGCGACTCACGGATCAGCTCGATGGTGATGTCGCGCCCCATGAAGTGCGAGTGAGCGATGACACGCTTGAGCGCGCCTTCCAGCTCACGCACGTTGGAGCGGATGCGCTGGGCGATAAAGAACGCCGCATCGTGAGGAAGTTCCACCTTGGCCTGATCGGCCTTCTTCATCAGGATCGCTACGCGGGTTTCCAGCTCTGGCGGCTCGACGGCAACTGTCAGCCCCCAGCCGAAGCGCGACTTCAGACGCTCTTCGAGGCCTTCGATCTCTTTTGGATAACGGTCGCTGGTAAGAATTACCTGCTGACCACCCTCGAGCAAGGCGTTGAAGGTGTGGAAAAACTCTTCCTGCGAGCGCTCTTTGCGGGCAAAGAACTGGATGTCATCGATCAGCAACGCATCCACCGAACGATAGAAGCGCTTGAACTCGTTGATCGCATTGAGCTGCAACGCCTTGACCATGTCGGCAACGAAGCGCTCCGAATGCAGGTAGACCACCTTGGCGTTCGGATTCTTCTTGAGCAGGTGGTTACCCACAGCATGCATCAAGTGAGTCTTACCCAGGCCCACGCCACCGTACAGGAACAGCGGGTTGTAGCCATGCTTGGGGTTATCGGCAACCTGCCAGGCAGCTGCACGTGCCAATTGGTTGGACTTACCCTCAACGAAGGTATCGAAGGTGAACGTTCTGTTGAGGTAGCTGGTGTGCTTCAGCGCACCTTCTACCTGCACGGTCCGTTGCTCAGTGCGCGTGGTAGCACTCGGGACCACTGGCGTATCGCCCATCGAGTCGAAACTGTCGCGCGACGACGGCTGTTCCACTTCGTTGGTCAAAAGCGGCTCGACCGCCTGCACCGCAACCGACTCATTCTGACTGAGTACAGGCGCTGGCTGCTGGGGCTGAGCTTTGGCGGCGACCGCAGCACTGACCGGAGCATTGGGAGCGGCGCGCGGCGCAGAGCTGCGGCGGCTGCCTATTAATAAGGAAAGCGCCGGCGCCAGGCCATTGCCGTGTTCGCCCAGCAGCTCGAGCAGACGACCCAGGTATTTTTCATTGACCCAATCGAGGACGAAACGGTTGGGCGCATACACGCGCAACTCGTCGCCTTCGGCTTCGACCTGTAGCGGACGGATCCAGGTGTTGAATTGCTGGGCAGGCAGTTCATCGCGCAGAAGCTCCACGCACTGCTGCCAAAGTTCCACTGACACGGATATCCCCTGAGTTGAAAGCCGGATGAGGCAAAAGCAAACCGCCATTGTACCGGGCGAGCGGTTACTTATCCACATGAGACAGCGACTTGAACCATGACAAAGCAGTCAAATGATGGCCAAAACGCCGTCACCTGCATGTGAATAAGCTCTGTGGATAACCGCACCTAAGGTCTATGCACAACCCTGGGCCCAAGCCTGTTGATAACTCCGCTGTGGATAACAGCTCCATTAATCCACAGCTTGTCCGCATGCGCAGCACAGCCGGAGCACCGGTTTCGGACAAGGTTTCAAAACTCTGTACATAGCGTAAATCTTGGCCTGTAGATGGTTATCCACAGATAGTGGCTTGCCTAAGATCTATAAGTTATTCAGAAAAGCTTTTTATATGTCTCTTTTATTTTTTCATGTTGTCCACTCTTTGCGATTCGATCAAGCCTGTCGATCCCTCCTTCTTAAGGCCAGCTAGAGGTCAGGTAGAAGTCAGGTAGAAGCCATGCCATCCATAAGGAAAGGTTGGTTGGAAATTGACCTATTGGCTTGCTTTCTCTAGAATCGCCGATCTCTTAAAACGGGGGCCATTCCGGCCCGTAGTCGACGAACCCAGGTAACACGCCATGAAACGTACTTTCCAACCAAGCACCATCAAGCGCGCGCGCACCCACGGCTTCCGTGCCCGTATGGCCACCAAGAACGGCCGCGCTGTTCTGTCGCGTCGTCGTGCCAAAGGCCGTAAGCGTCTGGCCGTTTGATTTTTCGGCACAGGTGGTGAGTCAGGACTTCAGTCGGGAAAAGCGACTGCTTACACCCCGGCATTTCAAAGCGGTCTTCGACTCGCCAACCGGCAAGGTTCCAGGTAAAAGCCTGCTAATCCTTGCCCGCGAGAACGGCCTCGATCACCCGCGCCTTGGCTTGGTGATCGGCAAGAAGAGCGTCAAGCTCGCCGTTCAACGCAATCGCCTCAAACGCTTGATGCGCGATTCCTTTCGTCTGAATCAGCAGAGTCTTGCTGGATTGGACATCGTGATCGTCGCGCGCAAGGGCTTGGGCGAAGTAGAAAACCCAGAATTGCACCAACACTTTGGCAAGCTCTGGAAGCGCCTCGCTCGTAATCGGCCCTCTCCAGCGGTTAATGCCGATTCTGCAGGGGTAGACAGTCACGATGCGTAAACTGGCCCTCGTCCCGATCCAGTTTTACCGTTACGCCATTAGTCCACTGATGGCCAGCCACTGTCGTTTCTACCCCAGCTGCTCCTGTTACGCCTACGAAGCCATAGAAAACCATGGCCTGTTGCGTGGTGGGTGGCTAGCCGTTCGTCGCCTGGGGCGTTGTCATCCGTGGAACGACGGCGGTTTCGATCCCGTCCCTCCCGCTCCTTCCTCCCGAACTTCTTCGATAGCCGAGTAATCATGGATATTAAACGCACGATCCTGATCGTCGCCCTGGCAATCGTGGCCTACGTGCTGGTCCTCAAGTGGAACCAGGACTACGGTCAGGCTGCACTGCCGACTCAGCATACTGCTGCCAGCAACGCTGCCCCGGCCCTGCCCGATACCGTGCCGGCCGGCAATAACAACGGCGCCAGCGCCGATGTGCCGAGCGCCAATGCTGAATCCAGCCCAGCCGAACTGGCTCCGGTTGCAGTCAGCAAGGACCTGATCCGGGTCAAGACCGACGTCCTTGAACTGGCTATCGATCCGGTCGGTGGTGACATCGTCCAGCTGAACCTGCCCAAGTACCCACGCCGCCAAGACCATCCGGACATTCCGTTCCAGCTGTTCGATAACGGTGGTGAGCGTGTTTACCTGGCTCAGAGTGGTCTGACTGGCGTTAATGGCCCGGATGCACGTTCTTCCGGTCGTCCGCTGTACGCCGCTGAACAAAAGAGCTTCCAACTGGCCGATGGCCAGGAGCAGTTGGTCGTTGACCTGAAGTTCAGCGAGAACGGCGTCAACTACATCAAGCGCTTCAGCTTCAAGCGCGGTGAGTACGACCTCACCGTCAGCTACCTGATCGACAACCAAAGCGCTCAAGCCTGGTCGGGCAACATGTTCGCCCAGCTCAAGCGTGATGCCAGCTCCGATCCATCGTCGAGCACGGCTACCGGTACCGCGACCTACCTGGGCGCCGCCCTGTGGACGCCTTCCGAGCCGTACAAGAAAGTGTCGATGAAAGACATCGACAAAGGCAGTTTGAAAGAAAATGTGTCCGGCGGCTGGGTTGCCTGGCTGCAGCACTACTTCGTAACTGCGTGGATTCCTGCCAAGTCGGATAACAACGTTATCCAGACCCGTAAGGATAGCCAAGGCAACTACATCATCGGCTACACCGGCCCAGCGCTCAGCGTGCCTGCCGGCGGTAAAGTCGAAACCAGCGCCATGCTGTACGCAGGTCCGAAGATTCAGTCCAAGCTCAAGGAGTTGTCCCCAGGCCTGGAACTGACTGTCGACTATGGCTTCCTGTGGTTCATCGCTCAGCCGATCTTCTGGCTGCTGCAACATATCCACAGCATCCTGGGTAACTGGGGCTGGTCGATCATCGTCCTGACCATGCTCATCAAGGGCCTGTTCTTCCCGCTGTCGGCTGCCAGCTACCGCTCGATGGCGCGCATGCGTGCCGTTTCGCCAAAACTGGCCGCGCTGAAGGAACGCTTCGGTGACGATCGCCAGAAGATGTCCCAGGCGATGATGGAGCTGTACAAGAAAGAGAAGATCAATCCGCTGGGTGGCTGCTTGCCAATCCTGGTGCAGATGCCAGTGTTCCTGGCCCTGTACTGGGTACTGCTGGAAAGCGTAGAAATGCGCCAGGCCCCATGGCTGCTGTGGATTACCGACCTGTCGATCAAGGATCCGTTCTTCATCCTGCCGATCATCATGGGCGCGACCATGTTCATCCAGCAGCGCCTGAACCCGACTCCGCCGGATCCGATGCAGGCCAAGGTGATGAAAATGATGCCAATCATCTTCACCTTCTTCTTCCTGTGGTTCCCAGCGGGTCTGGTGCTGTACTGGGTTGTGAACAACTGCTTGTCGATTTCGCAGCAGTGGTACATCACTCGTAGCATCGAAGCTGCGGCCAAGAAGGCTGCCGCTTGACAGGCTGCTAAGCTAGCCTGTGAATAAAAACGCCCCCTCGTGGGGCGTTTTTGCTATCTGTCTGATGAATTTGTCGTAAGAGGCTTTCGAGCATGAACACTGTGCGTGAAACCATTGCCGCCATCGCTACCGCTCAGGGCCGCGGCGGGGTCGGCATCGTCCGCCTGTCTGGCCCTTTGGCGAGCCAGGCCGGGCAAGCTATTACCGGGCGCACTCTCACGCCCCGGCATGCTCACTATGGGCCGTTCCGTGATCAGGACGGGCTGGTGCTGGATGAGGGCATCGTGCTGTTCTTCCCGGGGCCGAACTCGTTTACCGGTGAAGACGTCCTGGAACTACAAGGTCATGGCGGCCCGGTGGTGATGGACATGCTGCTGCAGCGCTGCCTGCAACTGGGCTGCCGCCTGGCGCGTCCTGGTGAATTCAGCGAGCGTGCATTCCTCAACGACAAACTCGACCTGGCCCAGGCCGAAGCGATCGCTGACCTGATCGAGGCCAGCTCGACCCAGGCCGCACGCAATGCCTTGCGTTCGCTGCAGGGCGAATTCTCCAAGCGCGTTCACTCGCTGACCGAGGCACTGATCGCGCTGCGGATCTACGTCGAAGCTGCGATCGACTTCCCTGAGGAAGAAATCGACTTTCTCGCCGACGGCCATGTGCTGTCGATGCTCGATGCAGTGCGCACCGAGTTGTCCACAGTGCAGAAGGAAGCTGGCCAGGGCGCGCTGCTGCGTGACGGTATGAACGTGGTGATTGCCGGACGGCCCAATGCGGGCAAGTCGAGCCTGCTCAACCGCCTGGCAGGGCGTGAGGCGGCCATCGTCACCGATATCGCCGGCACCACCCGGGATATCTTGCGGGAACATATTCACATCGACGGGATGCCGTTGCACGTGGTCGATACCGCAGGGCTGCGAGATACCGACGACCATGTGGAAAAGATCGGCGTGGAACGTGCGCTCAAAGCGATCAGCGAGGCTGACCGGGTGTTGCTGGTTGTGGATAGCACGGCCCCTGAAGCAAGCGATCCCTTCGCCTTGTGGCCAGAGTTTCTCGATCAGCGCCCAGATCCTGGCAAAGTCACCTTGATTCGTAACAAGGCCGACCTGAGCGGTGAAGCGGTTGCCATAGAACAATGCGACGATGGCCATGTGACCATTACCCTCAGCGCCAAGGGCGATGACAGCGGTTTGCTCCTGCTGCGCGATCACCTGAAGGCATGCATGGGTTATGAACAGACCTCAGAGAGCAGCTTCAGCGCCCGTAGACGCCACCTGGAGGCCTTGAACCAGGCTAGCGCGCACCTCGAGCATGGTCGTGACCAGCTGACCCTGGCCGGCGCTGGAGAGCTGCTGGCGGAAGATCTGCGTCAAGCTCAGCAGGCGCTGGGAGAAATTACCGGCGCGTTCAGTTCCGATGATCTGCTGGGGCGTATCTTCTCAAGCTTCTGCATCGGCAAATAATCCACAACCGCTCCCCTCCAATTGCCGGCGATCAGCAAGGTAGTACCTGTGGGAGCGGGTTCACCCGCGAAGAACACACCGAAATGAACGGCGGGGGCTGCGCTTTCGTCGGTGGATAAACGCTCCTCCACAGCCTGCAACCACCCTTTTCTAATTTCCTTTGAAGAACCACGCCTTTGATTTCATCAACAGGCGAGTTTTCGTTCGTCTAAGCCCTGTGGAAAACTCACCTTCAGCTCAGTTGATAAACCCCCTTCAGGGCTGAGGACAAATCCGCCTGTGGGTAAATAGGCATTTCATCCACAGGCTAAATGAGCTTATCCATAGCCCTCATGGCCACTCAGACACAGGGTTTAATTTCTATGTACATACCATGAATAGTGATGTGTAGAGCTTTATCCACAGAAAAGGCTGTGCATAAGAATAAACATAAAAACAAAGCTTTTTTAATTTCTTCCTTTTTAATTTCTGTTATCCCCGTTCATCCACAGCCTGGTCAAAAATTGCTCAAAAGGTTTCTTTAGCGGGTAGGAAGTCCCTATACTTGTCGGCTTACCTTCTCTATTCGCAAAAACAGGCACGAGGTGCGTGGTGGATTTCCCTTCCCGTTTTGAAGTGATCGTCATCGGCGGCGGCCATGCCGGTACCGAGGCTGCGCTTGCGTCTGCACGCATGGGGGTAAAAACCCTGCTGCTGACCCACAACGTGGAAACCCTCGGTCACATGAGTTGCAACCCCGCTATCGGTGGGATCGGCAAGAGTCATCTGGTCAAAGAGATCGATGCCCTCGGCGGCGCCATGGCGTTGGCCACCGACAAGAGCGGCATTCAGTTCCGCGTGTTGAACAACCGCAAAGGCCCGGCCGTCCGTGCGACCCGTGCCCAGGCTGACCGCGCCATCTACAAGGCGGTGGTCCGGGAAATCCTGGAAAACCAACCGAACCTGTGGATATTCCAGCAGTCCTGCGACGACCTGATCGTCGAACAAGACCAGGTCAAGGGTGTGGTCACGCAAATGGGTCTGCGGTTCTTCGCCGACTCGGTGGTACTGACCACTGGTACCTTCCTCGCCGGACTTATTCACATTGGTTTGCAGAATTACACCGGCGGCCGCGCCGGTGATCCGCCCGCCATTGCCCTGGCCCACCGCATGCGTGAACTGCCGCTGCGGGTCGGCCGGCTGAAAACCGGTACGCCGCCGCGTATCGATGGCCGCTCTGTGGACTTCTCGGTGATGACCGAGCAGCCCGGCGATACGCCGATTCCGGTGATGTCGTTCATGGGCAATGCGCAGATGCACCCGCGCCAGGTCAGCTGCTGGATCACCCACACCAACGCCCGTACCCACGAAATCATCGCTTCGAACCTCGACCGTTCGCCGATGTATTCCGGGGTTATCGAAGGTGTCGGCCCGCGTTACTGCCCGTCGATCGAAGACAAGATCCACCGCTTCGCCGACAAGGAAAGCCACCAGGTGTTCATCGAGCCGGAAGGCCTGACCACCCATGAGCTGTACCCCAACGGCATTTCCACTTCGCTGCCCTTCGATGTGCAGCTGGAGTTGGTCCGCTCGATCCGCGGCATGGAAAATGCCCACATCGTGCGCCCGGGCTATGCCATCGAGTACGACTATTTCGATCCGCGTGACCTGAAGTACAGCCTCGAAACCAAAGTGATTGGCGGCCTGTTCTTCGCCGGCCAGATCAACGGCACCACCGGCTACGAAGAAGCTGGCGCTCAAGGTCTGCTGGCCGGAACCAACGCCGCACTGCGTGCGCAGGGTCGGGAAAGCTGGTGCCCGCGTCGCGACGAGGCGTACATCGGCGTACTGGTCGACGACCTGATCACCCTGGGTACCCAGGAGCCGTACCGCATGTTCACGTCGCGCGCCGAGTACCGCTTGATCCTGCGTGAAGACAACGCCGACCTGCGTCTGACCGAGAAGGGCCGCGAGCTGGGCTTGATCGATGACCAGCGTTGGGCTGCGTTCTGCGCCAAGCGCGAAGGCATCGAGCGTGAAGAACAGCGCCTGAAGTCGACTTGGGTTCGTCCCGGCACGCCGATGGGCCAAGCCGTTGTGGATAAGTTCGGCACGCCGCTGAGCCACGAATACAGCCTGCTCAACCTGCTGGCTCGCCCGGAAATCGACTATGCCGGCCTGATCGAGGCTACTGGCGGTGAGGCACTTGACCCGCAAGTGGCTGAGCAGGTCGAGATCAAGACCAAGTACGCCGGATACATCGACCGTCAACAGGATGAGATCGCTCGTCTGCGCGCCAGCGAAGACACCCGCCTGCCTGTGGATATCGACTACACGACGATCTCCGGCCTGTCCAAGGAGATCCAGGGCAAACTCGGCCAGACCCGCCCGGAGACCCTCGGCCAGGCTTCGCGCATCCCCGGCGTGACCCCGGCGGCGATTTCCCTGTTGCTGATTCATCTGAAAAAACGCGGCGCAGGCCGCGAATTGGAGCAAAGCGCTTGAGTTCCTTGGTCACCCCGCAACACGCAGAAGAGTTGTCCACAGGCGCGCGCCAGCTCGGTGTCGAGTTGAGCCCACAGCAGCACGAGCAACTGCTGGGCTACCTGGCCCTGTTGATCAAATGGAACAAGGCCTACAACCTGACCGCAGTGCGCGACCCGAACGAAATGGTCTCGCGGCATCTGCTCGACAGCCTCAGCGTCATGCCGTTTATCCACAGCGACTCGCAAAGTTGGCTGGATGTCGGCAGCGGCGGTGGCATGCCGGGGATTCCTTTGGCTATCCTGCACCCGCACAAGCAAGTGACGCTGCTCGACAGCAATGGCAAGAAAACCCGCTTCCTCACCCAGGTGAAGATGGAGCTGAAACTGGACAACCTGCAGGTTATCCACAGCCGGGTCGAAGAGTATCAACCGGCGCAGCCGTTCAGCGGGATCATCTCGCGGGCGTTCAGCAGCATGGAGAACTTCACCGGCTGGACTCGCCACCTGGGCGACACGCGTACGCTTTGGCTTGCAATGAAAGGGCTGCATCCTGCCGACGAACTGGTAGCATTGCCCGCAGACTTCACAGTGGAAAGCGAGCAGGCCCTGACCGTTCCGGGTTGCCAGGGCCAGCGCCATCTGCTGATACTGCGCCGCAAGGCATGACTGGGATTACACGCAACAATGGCTAAGGTATTCGCAATCGCGAACCAGAAAGGTGGTGTGGGCAAGACCACCACCTGTATCAATCTCGCCGCATCGCTGGCTGCGACCAAGCGCCGTGTGCTGCTGATCGACCTCGATCCGCAGGGCAACGCGACCATGGGCAGCGGGGTGGACAAGCACGAGCTCGAGCATTCGGTCTACGACCTGCTGATCGGCGAATGCGACCTGGCCCAGGCGATGCACTACTCCGAGCACGGTGGTTTCCAACTGCTGCCGGCCAACCGCGACCTCACCGCCGCGGAAGTGGTGCTGCTGGAGATGCAGGTCAAGGAGAGCCGTCTGCGCAATGCGCTGGCGCCTATCCGCGAGAATTACGACTACATTCTCATCGACTGCCCACCATCGCTGTCGATGCTCACCCTCAACGCCCTGGTCGCCTCCGATGGCGTGATTATCCCGATGCAGTGCGAGTACTACGCACTCGAAGGTCTCAGCGACCTTGTGGATAACATCAAGCGCATCGCAGCCCGGCTGAATCCGGCGCTGAAGATCGAAGGCCTGCTGCGGACCATGTACGATCCGCGCCTGAGCCTGAACAACGATGTTTCGGCGCAGCTCAAAGAGCACTTCGGCGAGCAGCTGTACGATACGGTGATCCCGCGCAACATTCGCCTGGCCGAGGCGCCAAGCTTTGGCATGCCGGCCCTGGCCTACGACAAGCAATCGCGTGGCGCACTGGCCTATCTGGCCCTGGCCGGGGAACTGGTACGCCGCCAACGCCGTCAATCACGCACTGCACAAACAACTTAAGGAATCCGCATGGCCGTTAAGAAACGGGGTCTCGGACGTGGGTTGGATGCACTGCTCAGTGGTCCTTCCGTCAGCTCGCTCGAGGAGCAGGCTGTCAAGATCGACCAGAAAGAACTGCAACACCTGCCGGTCGAGCTGATCCAGCGTGGCAAGTACCAGCCACGCCGGGACATGGACCCGGAGGCGCTGGAAGAACTGGCTGCCTCGATTCGCACCCAAGGCGTCATGCAGCCGATCGTGGTTAGGCCGATCGGCGACCAGCGCTACGAGATCATCGCCGGCGAACGCCGCTGGCGCGCCACTCAACTGGCGGGCCTGGACACCATTCCGGCCATGGTCCGTGATGTACCCGATGAAGCCGCCATCGCCATGGCGCTGATCGAGAACATCCAGCGTGAGGATCTCAACCCGCTGGAAGAGGCGATTGCCCTGCAACGCCTGCAGCAGGAGTTCGAACTGACCCAGCAGCAAGTGGCAGACGCCGTCGGCAAGTCGCGGGTGACCGTGGCCAACCTGCTGCGCCTGATCTCGCTGCCAGAGGCGATCAAGACCATGCTCGCCCACGGTGACCTGGAGATGGGCCACGCCCGCGCCTTGCTAGGCCTGGAAGAAGATCGCCAGGAAGAAGGGGCGCGTCATGTTGTCGCACGTGGGCTCACTGTGCGCCAAACCGAGGCACTGGTGCGCCAGTGGTTGAGCGGCAAACCTGATCCGGTCGAACCGAGCAAACCTGATCCGGATATCGCTCGCCTCGAACAGCGTCTGGCAGAGCGCCTGGGCTCGGCGGTGCAGATCCGCCATGGCAACAAGGGCAAAGGTCAGTTGGTGATTCGCTATAACTCGCTTGACGAGTTGCAAGGCGTGCTTGCTCACATCCGCTGAAACAATTCCCGTTGTAGCGCGCAGTCGGAAATCACTACCCAATAGTTGAATAGGGGTTAATCCCCCCCTATACTCTGCGCGCATTTTGTCGGCACAAATTATGCCAAGTCGTTGCTGACTTGATGGTCGACTTTCCAGGAGTAGATGCGATGGAAATCCGCACGCCAAACCGCCTGCCTTTCCATCGCTGGGCAGTTTTTCCAGTACTGCTGACGCAATGTGTCGTAGTCCTGCTGGCAACTTTGGTGTTGTGGCAGTGGAAAGGAGCAGTCAGTGGATATTCAGGCCTCTGTGGAGGGCTGATTGCCTGGCTGCCGAATGTGTATTTCGCCTGGAAGGCTTTTCGCTTCAGCGGAGCCCGGGCAGCGCAGGCCATCGTCAAGTCGTTCTACGCAGGCGAGGCAGGCAAATTGATTTTGACGGCAGTGCTGTTTGCACTGACCTTCGCAGGAGTGAAGCCATTGGCGCCGTTAGCAGTATTCGGCGTCTTCGTGCTGACCCAATTGGTCAGCTGGTTCGCGCCCCTGCTAATGAATAAAAGACTTTCGAGACCTAAGGGCGTTTGAGGCAACCATGGCAGCAGAAACCGCTTCGGGCTATATCCAGCACCACTTGCAGAACCTGACCTACGGTCAACTACCAGACGGCAGCTGGGGCTTGGCCCATTCGGCTGCAGAAGCCAAGGCAATGGGCTTCTGGGCCTTCCACCTGGATACCCTGGGCTGGTCCGTTGCGCTGGGTCTGATCTTCCTCTTCATCTTCCGCATGGCGGCCAAAAAGGCTACTTCCGGCCAACCTGGCGGCCTGCAGAACTTCGTCGAGGTGATGGTCGATTTCGTCCACGGCAGCGTGAAGGACTCCTTCCACGGCCGTAGCGCGGTGATCGCCCCGCTGGCGCTGACCATCTTCGTCTGGGTCTTCCTGATGAACGCCATCGACCTGATTCCGGTCGACTGGATTCCTCAGCTGGCCATCCTGATCTCCGGTGACCCGCACATTCCGTTCCGCGCTGTGTCGACCACCGACCCGAACGCCACCCTGGCCATGGCCTTCTCGGTGTTCGCGCTGATCATCTTCTACAGCATCAAGGTCAAGGGCATCGGCGGCTTCATCGGCGAGCTGACCCTGCACCCCTTCGGCAGCAAGAACATCTTCGTTCAAGCCCTGCTGATCCCGGTGAACTTCCTGCTTGAATTCGTCACCCTGATCGCCAAGCCGATCTCGCTGGCACTGCGTCTGTTCGGCAACATGTATGCCGGCGAACTGGTGTTCATCCTGATCGCGGTAATGTTCGGCAGCGGCCTGCTCTGGCTCAGCGGCCTGGGTGTGGTGCTGCAATGGGCGTGGGCTGTGTTCCACATCCTGATCATCACCCTGCAAGCCTTCATCTTCATGATGCTTACCATCGTCTACCTGTCGATGGCTCACGAAGATAACCATTAAGACCGCCTGGCGTGTCTGATAGCCTTCCCTGCCCGTTTGGGGGGAGGGCGGTAAAAAGTCCGCAAGGGCAGTTGTACCAAACGATTTGTTTTACCGCTTCAAATTAAAAACCTAACCAATACGACGTAAAAGTCGGGAGGAAAGATGGAAACTGTAGTTGGTCTTACCGCTATCGCTGTTGCTCTGCTGATCGGTCTGGGCGCACTGGGCACCGCCATTGGTTTCGGCCTGCTGGGCGGCAAGTTCCTGGAAGGCGCTGCTCGTCAGCCTGAGATGGTTCCGATGCTGCAGGTCAAAATGTTCATCGTTGCCGGTCTGCTCGACGCCGTAACCATGATCGGTGTTGGTATTGCTCTGTTCTTCACCTTCGCAAACCCGTTCGTTGGTCAAATCGCCGGCTAATCACTCGTACCCACGAGTTGATTGCTGTGATGAACAAAGACCGAGCGAGGTGTTGGCGTGAACATTAATGCAACCCTGATTGGCCAATCCGTTGCTTTCCTGATTTTTGTCGTCTTCTGCATGAAGTACGTATGGCCTCCGGTCATCACTGCCCTGCAAGAGCGTCAGAAGAAGATTGCTGATGGCTTGGACGCTGCCAACCGCGCAGCTCGCGACCTGGAGCTGGCCCAAGAGAAAGCGGGTCAGCAACTGCGTGAAGCTAAAGCACAGGCAGCCGAAATCATTGAGCAAGCCAAGAAACGCGCTGCTCAGCTTGTCGAGGAAGCCCGTGATCAGGCCCGCGTCGAAGCTGACCGTGTGAAGGCTCAGGCTCAGGCCGAGATCGAACAGGAACTGAACAGCGTCAAAGACGCCCTGCGTGCCCAACTGGGTGCCCTGGCTGTTGGCGGTGCTGAAAAGATCCTTGGCGCCACAATCGATCAAAACGCGCATGCGGAGCTGGTTAACAAACTGGCCGCTGAAATTTAAGCGAGGGCGATCATGGCAGAACTGACCACGTTGGCCCGACCTTACGCTAAGGCTGCCTTTGAGCACGCCCAGGCCCATCAGCAACTGGCCAATTGGTCAGCCATGCTCGGCCTGGCTGCTGCTGTGTCGCAAGACGACACCATGCAGCGCCTGCTCAAGGCCCCGCGACTGACGAGCGCACAAAAGGCCGCCACTTTCATTGAAGTGTGCGGTGACAAGTTCGATGCACAGGCACAGAATTTCATTCATGTTGCCGCGGAAAATGGCCGTCTCCTGCTCCTGCCGGAGATTGCCGACCTGTTCGAGCTGTACAAGGCCGAACTGGAAAAATCCGTGGACGTGGAAGTCACCAGTGCTTTTGCGTTGAACCAAGAACAGCAAGACAAACTCGCCAAGGTTCTCAGTGCACGGCTCGGCCAGGAAGTTCGCCTGCACGCGTCGGAGGATGCCAGCCTGATCGGCGGCGTCCTCATCCGCGCAGGCGACCTGGTAATCGATGGCTCGGTTCGCGGCAAGATCGCGAAACTGGCCGAAGCATTGAAATCTTGAGTTTGAAGGGGCAGCAGAGCAATGCAGCAACTCAATCCTTCCGAAATTAGTGAAATCATCAAGGGCCGCATCGATAACCTCGATGTAGCCTCTCAAGCCCGCAACGAAGGTACCGTCGTCAGCGTTTCTGACGGTATCGTGCGGATTCACGGTCTGGCCGACGTTATGTACGGCGAAATGATCGAGTTTCCGGGTGGCGTGTACGGCATGGCCCTGAACCTGGAGCAAGACTCCGTAGGTGCAGTGATCCTGGGTGCCTATGACACCCTCGCCGAAGGCATGAGCGCCAAGTGCACCGGCCGCATCCTGGAAGTTCCAGTTGGTAAGGAACTGCTGGGTCGCGTCGTTGACGCACTGGGCAACCCAATCGACGGCAAAGGCCCGCTGGGCAACACCGAGACCGACGCGGTCGAGAAAGTTGCTCCAGGCGTGATCTGGCGTAAGTCGGTAGACCAGCCTGTACAGACTGGCTACAAATCCGTCGACGCCATGATCCCTGTCGGCCGTGGCCAGCGTGAGCTGATCATTGGTGACCGTCAGATCGGCAAGACCGCCATGGCCATCGACGCCATCATCAACCAGAAAGACTCCGGTATTTTCTGCGTTTATGTTGCTGTCGGCCAGAAGCGTTCCACCGTTGCCAACATCGTTCGCAAGCTGGAAGAAAACGACGCACTGAAAAACACCATCGTGGTGGTTGCCAGCGCCTCGGAATCCGCCGCACTGCAATTCCTGGCGCCATACGCCGGTTGCACCATGGGCGAGTTCTTCCGTGACCGCGGTGAAGACGCGCTGATCGTTTACGATGACCTGTCCAAGCAGGCTGTTGCCTACCGTCAGATCTCCCTGCTGCTGCGCCGTCCACCAGGACGTGAAGCGTACCCAGGTGACGTGTTCTATCTCCACTCCCGTCTGCTGGAGCGTGCATCGCGCGTTTCCGAAGAGTACGTCGAGAAGTTCACCAACGGTGCTGTGACTGGCAAAACCGGTTCCCTGACCGCGCTGCCGATCATCGAAACCCAGGCTGGCGACGTTTCCGCGTTCGTTCCGACCAACGTGATCTCGATCACCGACGGTCAGATCTTCCTGGAATCGGCCATGTTCAACTCGGGCATCCGTCCTGCAGTGAACGCCGGTGTTTCGGTATCCCGCGTAGGTGGTGCCGCTCAGACCAAGATCATCAAGAAGCTGTCCGGTGGTATTCGTACCGCTCTGGCTCAGTACCGTGAGCTGGCTGCATTCGCCCAGTTCGCTTCCGATCTGGACGAAGCGACCCGCAAGCAGCTGGAGCATGGTCAGCGCGTTACCGAGCTGATGAAGCAGAAGCAGTACGCGCCGATGTCCATCGCGGACATGGCCCTGTCGCTGTATGCCGCTGAGCGTGGCTTCCTGACTGACGTAGAAGTCTCCAAGATCGGCAGCTTCGAGCAAGCACTGATCGCCTTCTTCAACCGTGATCACGCTGAACTGATGGCGAAGATCAACGTGAAGGGTGACTTCAACGACGAAATCGACGCAGGCCTGAAAGCCGGCATCGAGAAGTTCAAGGCCACCCAGACCTGGTAAGCCGCAGCGGGGGCCCAGGCCCCCGCTTGCTAACCTGATAGGTGATACATGGCAGGCGCAAAAGAGATTCGCAGTAAGATTGCGAGCATCAAAAGCACGCAAAAAATTACCAGCGCCATGGAGAAAGTGGCGGTAAGCAAGATGCGCAAGGCACAAATGCGCATGGCTGCTAGCCGTCCTTACGCGGAGCGTATCCGCCAGGTGATCGGTCATCTGGCCAACGCCAACCCGGAATACCGCCACCCATTCATGATCGAGCGCCCTGTAAAGCGCACCGGTTATATCGTGGTGAGCAGTGACCGTGGTCTGTGCGGTGGCTTGAACACCAACCTGTTCAAGGCCTTGGTCAAGGACATGAACGCAAACCGCGAACAGGGCGTGGAAATCGACCTGTGCGTGATCGGCAGCAAGGGTGCGACTTTCTTCCGCATCTTTGGCGGCAACGTCGTAGCAGCGATCAGCCACTTGGGCGAAGAGCCATCGATCAACGATCTGATCGGCTCTGTCAAAGTGATGCTGGACGCCTACCTGGATGGCCGTATCGATCGCCTTTCGGTGGTTTCGAACAAGTTCATCAACACCATGACCCAAAAACCGACGGTCGAGCAATTGGTACCGTTGGTGGCAACCCCGGATCAGGATCTCAAGCATCACTGGGATTACCTGTACGAACCCGACGCAAAAGAGCTGCTGGACGGCTTGATGGTGCGTTACGTGGAGTCGCAGGTATACCAGGCGGTGGTCGAGAACAACGCTGCTGAACAAGCGGCCCGGATGATCGCCATGAAGAACGCCACAGACAACGCCGGTGATTTGATCAAAGAGCTTCAGTTGATCTACAACAAGGCGCGTCAGGCTGCGATCACCCAGGAGATCTCGGAAATCGTCGGCGGCGCTGCCGCGGTTTAACGGTTCAAAAATTCAGAGGATCCAGCTATGAGTAGCGGACGTATCGTTCAAATCATCGGCGCCGTCATCGACGTGGAATTCCCACGTGACGTCGTGCCGAGTGTATACAACGCGCTGAAAGTACAAGGCGCGGAAACCACCCTGGAAGTCCAGCAGCAGCTGGGCGACGGCGTGGTTCGTACCATTGCGATGGGCTCCACCGAAGGCCTGAAGCGCGGTCTGGAAGTCGTTGACTCCGGCGCTGCCATTTCCGTTCCTGTTGGTAAGGCCACCCTGGGCCGTATCATGGACGTACTGGGCAACCCAATCGACGAAGCCGGCCCGATCGGCGAGGAAGAGCGTCGCGGTATCCACCAGCCAGCGCCTTCGTTCGCTGACCAGGCAGGCGGCAACGACCTGCTGGAAACCGGCATCAAGGTTATCGACCTGGTTTGCCCGTTCGCCAAGGGTGGTAAGGTTGGTCTGTTCGGTGGTGCCGGTGTCGGCAAGACCGTAAACATGATGGAACTGATCCGTAACATCGCCATGGAACACAGCGGTTACTCCGTGTTCGCTGGTGTGGGTGAGCGTACTCGTGAGGGTAACGACTTCTACCACGAGATGAAGGACTCCAACGTTCTCGACAAAGTAGCCTTGGTCTACGGTCAGATGAACGAGCCACCAGGAAACCGTCTGCGCGTAGCGCTGACCGGCCTGACCATGGCTGAGAAGTTCCGTGACGAAGGTAACGACGTTCTGCTGTTCGTCGACAACATCTATCGTTACACCCTGGCCGGTACCGAAGTATCTGCACTGCTGGGCCGTATGCCTTCGGCAGTAGGTTACCAGCCGACCCTGGCTGAAGAGATGGGCGTTCTGCAAGAGCGCATCACCTCCACCAAGGAAGGTTCGATCACCTCCGTCCAGGCCGTATACGTACCTGCGGACGACTTGACCGACCCGTCGCCAGCGACCACCTTCGCCCACTTGGACGCCACCGTCGTTCTGTCCCGTGACATCGCCTCCCTGGGTATCTACCCAGCAGTCGATCCACTGGACTCGACTTCGCGCCAGCTGGACCCGAACGTGATCGGCAACGAGCACTACGACACTGCTCGTGGCGTTCAGTATGTTCTGCAGCGCTACAAAGAGCTGAAGGACATCATCGCGATCCTGGGTATGGACGAACTGTCCGAGACCGACAAGCAACTGGTAGCCCGCGCTCGTAAGATCCAGCGCTTCCTGTCGCAGCCGTTCTTCGTGGCCGAAGTCTTCACCGGTTCGCCAGGCAAGTACGTTTCCCTGAAAGACACCATCGCTGGCTTCAGCGGCATCCTCAAAGGTGACTACGACCACCTGCCAGAACAAGCGTTCTACATGGTCGGCAGCATCGACGAAGCGATCGAGAAAGCCAAGAAACTGTAATTCCTGCGCCCCGCAAGGGGCGCTATCAGGTTGAGGCAAGCAGATGGCTATGACAGTCCATTGCGATATCGTCAGCGCGGAAGGAGAGATTTTCTCCGGCCTGGTCGAGATGGTAGTTGCGCACGGTAACCTGGGTGATCTTGGTATCGCTCCAGGCCACGCGCCGCTGATCACCAATCTCAAGCCTGGTCCGATCACGCTGACCAAGCAGGGTGGCGCCCAAGAGGTGTTCTACATCTCTGGTGGTTTCCTCGAGGTTCAGCCGAACATGGTCAAGGTGCTTGCCGATACCGTGCAACGTGCTGCTGACCTGGATGAGGCTCAGGCTCAGGAAGCCCTCAAGGCTGCTGAGAACGCCCTGCACAGCAAAAGCGCTGATTTCGACTACGGCGCCGCTGCCGCACGTCTGGCCGAGGCCGCAGCTCAGCTGCGTACCGTCCAGCAAATGCGCAGAGGCAAGTAATCCGGCCCCGGCCAGATCACTGCTGTTGCGATTGAGTAAAAGGGTAGCCTCGGCTACCCTTTTTCTTTTTCTGAATTTCCCTCATCGGTCACATTGCTGACCGCCCAGGATTGGTAGCCAGTCAATGTCCCTCGATATCGTTATTCTCGCCGCCGGCCAAGGCACCCGCATGCGTTCGGCATTGCCCAAGGTGCTGCATCCGGTGGCTGGCAACTCCATGCTCGGTCACGTTATCCACAGCGCGCGCCAGCTGAAGCCTAGCGGTATCCATGTGGTCATTGGCCATGGTGCGGAGCTGGTGCGCGAGCGCCTGGCTGCGGATGACCTGAACTTCGTCCTGCAAGACAAGCAGCTGGGCACCGGCCACGCCGTCGCCCAGGCGATTCCGGCACTCACCGCCGACACCGTGCTGGTGCTGTACGGCGACGTGCCGCTGATTGAAGTAGAAACCCTGCAGCGCTTGCTGGCCAAGGCCAACCAGCAGCAATTGGGCCTGCTCACCGTCAATCTTGAAGATCCGACCGGCTACGGCCGCATCGTGCGTGATGCCCAGGGCCAGGTTGCGGCAATCGTCGAGCACAAGGACGCCAGCGACGCGCAGAAAGCGATCAAGGAAGGCAACACCGGCATCCTCGCCATGCCCGCCGCGCGCCTGGCCGACTGGATGGGTCGGCTGTCCAACAACAACGCCCAGGGTGAGTACTACCTCACCGACGTGATCGCCATGGCCGTTGCCGATGGCCTGGTGGTCGCCACTGAACAGCCGCATGATCCGATGGAAGTGCAGGGCGCCAATGATCGCCGGCAGCTGTCTGAGCTTGAGCGTCACTATCAGCTGCGCGAGGGCCGTCGGCTGATGGCCCAGGGCGTAACCCTGCGCGATCCAGCGCGCTTCGATGTCCGTGGTGAGGTGACCGTTGGTCGCGATGTGTTGATCGACGTTAACGTGATCCTCGAAGGCAAGGTAGTGATCGAAGACGACGTACAGATCGGTCCGAACTGCGTCATCAAGGACAGCACCCTGCGTAAAGGCGCGGTGGTAAAAGCCAACAGCCACCTTGACGGTGCGGTGTTGGGTGAGGGCAGCGATGCTGGCCCGTTCGCGCGCCTGCGTCCGGGTAGCGTGCTGGATGCCAAGGCCCATGTGGGTAACTTCGTCGAGCTGAAGAATGCCCACTTGGGCGAGGGCGCCAAGGCCGGTCACCTGACTTACCTGGGTGACGCCGAGGTCGGCGCCCGCACCAACATCGGTGCCGGCACCATTACCTGCAACTATGATGGCGCCAACAAGTTCAAGACAGTGATGGGCGAGGATGTGTTCATCGGCTCGAACAACTCGCTGGTAGCCCCTGTTGAAATCAAGGACGGCGCTACTACGGCGGCGGGTTCTACCATCACCCAGACCGTTGAAGACAAGCAATTGGCCGTGGGCCGTGCGCGCCAACGCAACATTGAAGGCTGGAAACGTCCAGAGAAGATCAAGAAGAGCTGATTGATTCACCGAGGGTTATCCACAGACCCTATCGCGGGGCAAGCCCGCTCCCACGTTGGACTCCACATCCGGAGCTAGGCGTTGGAGCGGGCTTGCCCCGCGATTTTTTTATCCACAGAGCTATTTAGGCATTGACGAAGCCTTCGTCTTAGGTTTTGATTGCAATCATTATCTTTCGAATCGAAACTTAACCTGTCATGTCGAAACGAAACACGCCCCAGCGCCGTCACAATATCCTGGCCTTGCTCACCGAGCAGGGTGAAGTGAGTGTGGATAACTTGGCCAAGCGTTTCGAAACTTCGGAAGTGACCATCCGCAAAGACCTCGCTGCGCTTGAAGCCAACGGCCTGCTACTGCGCCGTTATGGCGGCGCTGTCCCGGTGCCCCAGGAGTTGCTCGGTGAAGCCGTGCAGCCGGTGTCGCGCTACAAGCAAGCGATCGCCCGCGCCGCCGTTGCCCGAATTCGCGAACATGCGCGGATCATCATCGACAGTGGCAGCACCACCGCCGCCATGATCCCTGAACTGGGCCGCCAGCCGGGTCTGGTAGTAATGACCAACTCGTTGAACGTCGCCCGTGCCATCAGCGAGCTCGAACATGAGCCAGTGCTGTTGATGACAGGCGGCACCTGGGACCCGCACTCCGAGTCGTTCCAGGGCCAGGTCGCCGAGCAGGTACTACGCTCATACGATTTCGACCAGCTGTTCATCGGTGCCGATGGTATCGACCTCGAACGTGGCACCACCACCTTCAATGAACTGCTCGGCCTGAGCCGGGTGATGGCGGAGGTGGCCCGCGAAGTGATCGTGATGGTCGAGTCAGACAAGGTCGGGCGCAAGATTCCCAACCTCGAGCTGCCGTGGAGCAGCATCAACACCCTGATTACAGATGACCGCCTGCCTGCAGCGGCACGCGAAGAATTCAAAGCCCGCGGCATTAACCTGATCTGCGCCGCGATCAGCCAGGAGCATTAATTATGTGTGGAATCGTCGGTGCCGTAGCCGAGCGCAACATCACTACCATCCTGATCGAAGGCCTCAAGCGCCTGGAATACCGTGGCTATGACAGCGCAGGGCTGGCCGTCTATACCCAAGACGGTACCCTTGAGCGTCGTCGTCGGATCGGCAAGGTCAGCGAACTGGAAGCCGCTGTTGCTGCCGAGCCGCTGGCGGGTCAACTGGGCATCGCCCACACCCGCTGGGCTACCCACGGTGCACCTACCGAGACCAATGCTCACCCGCATTTCTCCGGCCACGAAGTGGCAGTGGTGCACAACGGCATCATCGAAAACCACGAAGCCCTGCGTGAAGAGCTCAAAGCGCTGGGCTACCCGTTTGTTTCGCAAACCGACACCGAAGTGATCGTCCACCTGATTCACCACACCCTCAAGAGCACGCCAGATCTGGCCGACGCCCTCAAGCTCGCGGTCAAACGCCTGCACGGCGCCTATGGCCTGGCGCTGATCAGCGTCAAGCAGCCAGACCGCCTGGTTGCAGCGCGTAGCGGTAGCCCGCTGGTAATCGGCCTGGGCCATGGGGAAAACTTCCTCGCTTCCGACCAGTTGGCCCTGCGCCAGGTCACCGACCGCTTCATGTACCTCGAAGAGGGCGATATCGCCGAGATCCGCCGTGACCAGATCAACATCTGGGATCAGGCTGGCAACAAAGTCCAGCGCGAGGCGGTGCAGTACCACGAAGGTGCCGAGGCGGCGGACAAGGGCGCTTATCGCCACTTCATGCTCAAAGAGATCCACGAGCAGCCAACCGTCGTTCAGCGCACCCTGGAAGGTCGCCTGGGCAGTGATCACGTGTTGGTGCAAGCATTCGGCCCACAGGCAGCCGAGCTGTTTGGCAAAGTGCGTAACGTACAGATCGTCGCCTGTGGCACCAGCTACCACGCCGGTATGGTCGCCCGTTACTGGCTCGAAGGCCTGGCTGGCATTCCGTGCCAGGTCGAAGTGGCCAGCGAGTTCCGCTATCGCAAGGTAGTGGTGCAGCCAGACACCCTGTTCGTCTCGATCTCCCAGTCGGGTGAAACCGCCGATACCTTGGCGGCCCTGCGCAATGCCAAGGAGCTGGGCTTCCTTGGTAGCCTGGCGATCTGCAACGTGGGCATCAGCTCGTTGGTTCGCGAATCCGATCTGACCCTGCTGACCCTGGCCGGCCCAGAAATCGGCGTGGCCTCGACCAAAGCCTTCACCACCCAGCTGGTCTCGCTGATGCTGCTGACCCTGGCATTGGGCCAGGTTCGCGGCACCCTGGAGGCAGGCGTCGAAGCTGAGTTGGTCGAAGAACTGCGTCGCTTGCCGACTCGCCTGGGTGAAGCCCTGGCCATGGACGGCACGGTCGAGAAGATCGCCGAGCTGTTTGCCGACAAGCACCACACCCTGTTCCTCGGCCGCGGCGCGCAGTACCCAGTGGCAATGGAAGGCGCGCTCAAGCTCAAGGAAATCTCCTACATCCACGCCGAAGCCTACCCGGCCGGCGAGCTCAAGCATGGCCCACTGGCGCTGGTCGACAGCGACATGCCGGTAGTTACCGTGGCCCCGAACAACGAACTGCTGGAGAAGCTCAAGTCCAACCTGCAGGAAGTTCGTGCCCGCGGTGGCGAGCTGGTGGTGTTCGCTGACGAACAGTCTGGAATGAGCAATGGTGAAGGCACCCACGTGGTCAAGGTGCCGCACGTTAGCGATGCACTGTCGCCGATTCTCTACACCATCCCGCTGCAGCTGCTGTCGTACTACGTTGCGGTGCTCAAGGGCACCGACGTAGACCAGCCGCGTAACCTGGCTAAGTCGGTTACCGTGGAGTGATCTAGTGCACTGTGCAGTCTAGCTTTGGCGGCCGTTGTGCCGCCCAGCGCGGGGCAAGCCTACTCCTACAAAAACGGCGCCATCCAAAGAAAGCGTCACTCTGTGGGAGCGGGCTTGTCCCGCGATGGGCTGCAACGCAGCCCTAATCCGGCATAGGTCAATCTTTTTCAACCGAAGCTGCCTTACCTTACCTCGTTACAACTCCGTGAAAGCCACCATGATCCACGTAAACCTTAAGGGATAGGGAGATCATGTTGGATTCTAAACCGCTCAATTAAAAGATTTTATATGCGCAGCAAGTTCAGACAGGGCACTGTCATCAGCTCTGGCTGAATCATGCGAAGAAATATAACCTTCATACTTGTCAAAATACGTGTCTACGCATGAGCTGATTTTTCTAAATTTACTGTCCTCACCCGTCCCATGCATGGGGAATAACTTCGCGTGCAGGTGATCAACGCCATAGCCCTCCAAAATCATACCGGTTCTCGCCACGTTTGGCAGAGCGCGGTCAATCAACAGTGCGGTGTTCTTGGCTGCTAGCACCAGCTCGGAAACAACCAAGTCAGTTTGTTCAAAAGCGTAACTACTATGGTGTGACTTGGGTATAACGACCGTGAATCCTGGCGTATTGGGGTAGATTGATAAAAACGATAAATGTTTTTCGTCCTCCCAGATAATATGGGATGGAGAAATCCCTTCGGCAATTTGGCAAAAAATACAGTTCATTACTGAGGGCCTTTCATTGGTTGTAATAATATTCAGTTATAGAATGTTAATTAGTGCTTACCGCATCCCATAACTTGATCGGTGGATTGAGAAAATCCAGCGGGAAACTCTTTGCAAGGCGTTAGTTGGGAATGGTTTTCATTCCCTTGTTCGAGCATACGAGTCTTCTATTTTGCTGTCAACGAAGTAGTGCGGTAGCAGTTAGTAATTAAAGCCTCGGTCGTTTAAGGGACGACAGGAGCTCTGTACCGTCAGGCTTCCATAGATATCTCTAACCTTTATGTGTAGGTGACCTTTTCCTTCGCATATATAGGAAATCTCTCACAAACTTAACCCGGCATAGATCAATATTTCCCATCCGAAGTTGAATTACCTTGTGTCCCCTGTTGAACATGGACGACAAGGTAACACCCAATGGAAAGAATCCTCGATATCCAGCCCCTTCCGGCAGATCACCTGACCCTCCACCTCAATGGCGTTGCCGTCGCCGCCGCTCCGGGTGAAACCGTACTCAGTGTCTTGAACGCCGTTGGCCTGCGCCAAGTGGCGCGTAATGATCATGGCCACGTCAGTGGCGCTTTCTGTGGCATGGGCGTTTGCCATTGCTGCCTGGTCGCCATTGATGGCCGAGCCAAACGCCGCGCCTGTCAGACAGTGGTTCGCGCTGGCATGCACATCGAAACCCAGTTCAACCGCATCTCGCCGGAGGAGCCCTCATGAGCCTGCGTCCGGTGATCGTTGGTGGTGGTTCGGCAGGCATGGCGGCAGCTATCGAGCTGGCTGAGCATGGCGTCGCCAGCCTGCTGTTCGACGAAGCTTCGCGCCCAGGCGGGGTGGTCTATCGCGGTCCGCTGCGGGCGGGCGTCGACCTCGGCTATCTGGGGGCGCGCTATGCCAAGGCGTTGAACACGCTGCACGAAGATTTCGCCCTGTGTGCCGAGCATATCGACCTGCGTCTGAACAGCCGCGTGGTTGGAGGCAATGAGCAGTGCTTGATGGTGCTCGATGGTGACGAGCACCTGCATGAAATCGACTTTGCCCAGCTGCTGCTGGCGGCCGGTTGTCATGAACGTAACGTGCCGTTCCCCGGCTGGACATTACCCGGCGTGATGCTGCTCGGCGGCCTGCAGTTGCAGATCAAGAGTGGGGTGGTCAAGCCGCTGGGCAGTACCTTGATCGCCGGTACTGGGCCATTGCTGCCACTGGTGGCCTGCCAGCTGCACGCTGCCGGCGCCAAAGTTGCGGGGGTTTACGAAGCGTGCGCGTTCAACCGCATAGCGCGCGAGAGCCTGGCGCTGTTGAACAAGCCTCAGCTATTTCTCGACGGCTTGAGCATGCTGGCCTTCATGAAGCTCAATGGAATTCCCATGCACTATGGCTGGGGCGTGGTCGCTGCCCAAGGCGACGGCGAGCTGAATGAGGTAAGCGTCGCGCCTTACACCCAGGACTGGCAGCCGGATTGGACTCGCGTGCAGCGGGAACGGGTGCAAACGCTCGCCGTCGGCTACGGCTTTATTCCCCGTACTCAGCTCAGCCAGCAACTGGGGCTGGCGCATGGTTTCAGCGACGACGGCTACCTGCGGCCCGAGGCTAATGTCTGGCAGCAAAGCAGCCTGCCGCATATCCACTTGGCGGGTGACATGGCAGGTATACGCGGGGGTGAGGCGGCAATGCTGACTGGGCGTTTAGCCGCCGTATCGATATTGCAGCGGTTGGCGGTGCTCAGCGCTGAGCAGGCGATCGAGCGGCGAGAACTGTACTTGGGCAAGCTGGCTTCGATCCAACGCTTTCGCTCCGGGGTCGAGCGCTTTACCGCACGCGGCGCAGCGCAGATTGAGTTGCCCCAGGCTGATACGGTGATCTGTCGCTGCGAGCAGGTTACCCGCGACGCTATCGACCTGGCGCTCGAACAGGGCGTGCAAGACATGGCCAGCTTGAAGATGCGCACTCGGGTGAGCATGGGCGACTGCCAAGGGCGCATGTGCGTGGGCTATTGCAGTGATCGCCTGCGGGCGGCGACAGGCCGGGCCGATGTCGGCTGGCTGCGACCACGGTTTCCGGTAGACCCGGTGCCTTTCTCAGCCTTTCAGCACTTGGCCACGGAGGCCTGAGCATGAGCAAGACTTACGATATCGTGATCGCTGGCGGCGGCGTTATCGGCGCTTCATGCGCCCATCAGCTATCCAAGCGCGGCAACCTGCGCATTGCCTTGATCGACGACAAGCGCCCCGGTAATGCCACTCGCGCGTCGGCTGGCGGATTGTGGGCCATTGGTGAATCGGTGGGGCTGGGCTGCGGGGTGATCTTCTTTCGCATGCTGTCTTCGCGTGCCAAGCGTGAAGCCCATGGGGCCGCGGTGGCCGTGGATTCGAGCACGCCGCATATCCTCCCGCAGTGCTTCTTCGACCTGGCGTTGCAGTCGAACGCGCTTTATCCACAGCTGCACCAGGAGCTGATCGAGCGCCATGGCATGGACTTCAAGTTCGAGCGTACCGGTTTGAAGTACGTGATTCAGGATGAAGAGGACCAGCTTTACGCCGAACACATCGTCAAGCAGATCCCTCACCTGGCCGAGCAGGTACGTTGGCTTGATCGCAGGGCGTTGCGTGAAGCAGAGCCGGCAGTGACCTTGCAGGCAACCGGCGCGCTCGAGTTTCTCTGCGATCACCAGGTGAGCCCGTTCCGCCTGGGCGATGCTTATCTGGAGGCGGCTCGGCAGAATGGCGTCGACTTGTATCTGAATACTCGGGTAACGGGTGTTATGCATCAAGGGGCGCGGATCAAGGGTGTGCGCACCGAACCAGCGGGAGACTTCCACTGCCATACCCTGCTCAATGCGGCTGGCGCCTGGGCTGCCGAGCTGAGCGAGTGGGCGACTGGAACGGCTATTCCGGTCAAGCCGGTCAAGGGCCAGATTGTGCTCACCGAACGCCTGCCGAAACTGCTGGATGGCTGCATTACCACCAGCGATTGCTACATGGCGCAAAAGGACAACGGCGAGATCCTGATTGGCAGTACTACTGAAGAGAAGGGCTTTGATGTCAACAACACCTTCCCGGAAATCAGTGGACTGGTGCAGGGCGCGGTGCGCTGCGTGCCGGAGCTGGCGCAGGTGAACCTCAAGCGGACCTGGGCGGGGCTGCGGCCGGGGTCACCGGATGAGCTGCCGATCCTCGGGGCTGTGGATGAGGTGCAGGGATACTTCAATGCCTGTGGACATTTCCGTACCGGGATTCTGACATCGGCGATTACCGGGGTGATGTTGGACAAGGTTATCCACAACGAGACATTGCCGCTGGATATCACTCCGTTTTTGGCGGCTCGTTTTCAGCAGCCTGTGTTGCCAGTGTGATAACGCGCGGGTAAATCGCAGCGGCGGTGCGCCGCTGCGATTGGGCTGCGCACTATCAGATCTGCATCGCCATACCATCCACATTCATCGCCGCCTGGCGCAAGGCCTCGGAGCGGGTCGGATGCGGGTGGCAGGTGAGGGCGATATCCTCGGCCGACGCTGAGAACTCCATCGCCACGCAGAACTCGCCGATCATTTCACTAACGCTCGGGCCGACCAGATGCACGCCCAAGACCTCATCGGTATTGGCATCGGCCAGCACCTTGGCGAAGCCTTCGGTCTCATGGTTGATCTTCGCCCGGCTGTTGGCGGTAAACGGGAACTTGCCGACCTTGTAGGCGCGGCCTTCGGCCTTGAGCTGCTCTTCGGTCTTGCCGACGCTGGCCAGTTCCGGACGGGTGTAGATCACCCCAGGAATGAGGTTGTAGTTCACCTCGTGAGCCTTGCCGGCAATTCGCTCGATACATGACACCGCTTCATCCTCAGCCTTGTGCGCAAGCATTGGCCCGGAGGTGACATCGCCAATCACCCAGATGCCTGGCACGCTGCTGCGGTGATGCTCGTTGGCGAGCATGCCGCGCTTGTCGGTTTGAATGCCGACGCTTTCCAGGTTGAGGCCCTGGGTGTACGGACGACGACCGATAGCCACCAGCACGTAGTCAGCCTGCAGGGTTTCAGCGGTGCCACCTGCTGCCGGCTCCAGGCTCAGGCTGACGCTATCAGCTGAAGGGGTGGCCTGGGTTACTTTGCTGCCGAGCTTGAAGCGCATGCCTTGTTTGGCCAACGCCTTCTGCAAGGTCTTGGCGGTCTCTTCGTCGGTGCCGGGGCAGATTCGATCCAGGTACTCGATCACGGTGACTTCACTACCCAGGCGGCGCCACACCGAGCCAAGCTCCAGGCCGATCACACCGGCGCCGATCACTACCAGATGCTTGGGCACCTGTGGCAGCGACAGCGCGCCAGTGGAGTCGATGATGCGCTGGTTGTCGATGGTCACGCCGGGCAGGGGAGTGGGCTCGGATCCGGTGGCAATGACAATGTCCTTGGCCTGCAGGGTGGTTTCGTTGCCATCCTCAGCTTTGACGATGACTTTGCCTACGCCATCCAGACGGCCCCAACCCTTGATCCAGTCGACCTTGTTCTTGCGAAACAGGTACTCGATGCCCTTGGTCAGGCCGGTCACGCTCTCGTCTTTCTGCTTCATCATCTGCGCCAGGTTCAAGGTCGGTTTGACCTCGATGCCCAGGTGAGCGAACTCCTCACCGCAGGCTGCTTCGTACAGCTCGGAGGCGTGCAGCAATGCCTTGGAGGGCATGCAGCCGACGTTCAGGCAAGTGCCACCGAGGGTACTGCGGCCTTCGACGCAGGCCACGCTCAGGCCCAATTGGCCAGCGCGGATGGCTGCGTTGTAGCCACCAGGGCCGCCACCGATGATCACGACATCATAAGATTTCATGGGATTACTCCAGGATGAGGAAGCGCAGAGGGGCACAAGATTAGTCGCAGCGAAGATTGTATACAATCCTAAGGCCGCGACTGGCAGCCAGGAAGTTTTAGACCAAGGTCGGGTTAAACGGAAACTTCGCATGAATGAACTACCCTATTTCGCAGACGTCCGAAATTCAAAGGGAGGGTCATTTCATGCTTGCGCAACTTCCACCCGCGTTGCAGAGCCTGCATTTGCCACTACGCCTGAAGCTCTGGGACGGCAACCAGTTCGATCTGGGGCCAAGCCCGCAAGTGACCATACTGGTCAAGGAGCCCCAGCTGATCAGTCAGCTGACTCACCCGAGCATGGATCAACTGGGTAGCGCCTTCGTTGAAGGCAAGCTGGAACTGGAAGGCGATATCGGCGAAGCCATTCGCGTCTGTGATGAACTCAGCGAAGCACTGCTCAAGGACGAAGCTGAGGTGCTACCTGTGCGCACAGCTCACGACAAGCGCACTGACGCCGAGGCGATTTCTTATCACTACGATGTCTCCAATGAGTTCTACCAGCTCTGGCTGGATCAGGACATGGCGTACTCCTGTGCCTATTTCAAGGAGGCGGACAACACGCTCGATCAGGCCCAACAGGACAAATTTGACCACCTGTGTCGCAAGCTACGCCTGCAGCAAGATGATTACTTGCTCGATGTCGGTTGTGGCTGGGGAGGGCTGGCGCGGTTCGCAGCGCGTGAATATGGCGCCAGGGTATTTGGCATTACCTTGAGCAAACAGCAATTGAAGCTGGCGCGCGAGCGGGTCAAAGAGGAAGGCCTGGGCAAACGGGTCGAGCTACAGATTCTCGATTATCGTGACCTACCCCAGGATGGCCGTTTCGACAAAGTGGTCAGCGTCGGCATGTTCGAGCATGTTGGTCACGCCAACCTCGATCTGTATTGCCAGAAGTTATTTGGCGCGGTGCGTGAAGGGGGCGTGGTGATGAACCACGGCATCACCGCCAAACACGTCGATGGTCGGCCGGTCGGACGAGGTGCAGGCGAGTTCATCGACCGCTATGTCTTCCCCCACGGTGAGTTGCCCCACCTGTCGATGATCAGTAGCAGCATTTGCAAGGCAGGCATGGAGGTGGTCGATGTCGAAAGCCTGCGCATGCACTACGCCAAGACTCTGCATCACTGGAGCGAGAACCTAGAGCACCAGTTGCACCGGGCGGCGGCCATGGTGCCGGAGAAGACCCTGCGCATATGGCGCCTGTACTTGGCAGGCTGCGCCTATGCCTTCAGCAAGGGTTGGATCAACCTGCACCAGATTCTCGCGGTGAAGCCTTACGCGGATGGTCATCATGACCTGCCCTGGACTCGCGAAGACCTCTACCGCTAACTGACCCCTCAAAGGATTGGCGAGATCAGCCGCGCGATACGCATCCCCAGTTGTTGTAGGCGATGGGTATCGCGGCTGTCCTCTGCAGTGATCTCCTTGGCTTGGTCAAAGTCGTTGAGCAGCATCGCTTGCACCTGATCGGCGAAGGCCCGGTCCACGGTCAGCAGGGTGATCTCGAAGTTCAAGCGAAACGAACGGTTGTCCAAGTTGGCACTACCGATCGCGCTGACCTCGTCATCCACCAGCACCACCTTCTGGTGCAGGAACCCCGGCTGATAGCGGAACATGCGCACGCCGGCACGCACCGCTTCGAAGGCGAACAGGCTGGACGCGGCATAGACGATGCGATGGTCAGGTCGAGCCGGAATCAGGATGCGCACATCAACCCCGCGCAGTACGGCTAAACGCAGTGCGGCAAACACGGCCTCATCGGGGATGAAGTAGGGGGTCGTGATCCACACCCGGTGGGTGGCGGATTGGATGGCCTCGACGAAGAACAATGAACAGGTTTCCTGTGGGTCGGCCGGGCCACTGGCGAGCAATTGGCACAGCACGCCGTTGTCCGGATAGGTGTCGGGTAGGATCAACGGGGGCAACTCACGGGTGGCCCAATACCAATCTTCGGCGAATGACTCTTGCAGGCACGCAATCACCGGCCCACTGATTTGCACATGGGTATCGCGCCAGGGCGACAGCCGAGGGTGGCCACCCAGGTATTCGTCGCCGACGTTGTGCCCGCCGACAAAACCTTCCAGCCCGTCGACCACGACGATCTTGCGATGGTTACGGAAGTTGACCTGGAAGCGATTGAACCAGCCACTGCGAGTTGCGAACGCCTTGATTTGTACCCCGCCATCGCGCAATACCTGGCTGTAGCTGGCGGGTAGGGCGTGGCTCCCCACCCGGTCATACAAGACAAAAATCTGCACACCTTCGGCTGCTTTACGCAACAGCAGCTGTTGCAGCTCACGGCCAATGGCGTCGTCGTGGATGATAAAAAACTGCACCAACACCACCCGCCGCGCTTGAGCGATAGCAGCGAAGATGGCATCGAAAGTGGCTTGTCCATCGATCAACAATTTGACGTCGTTATTGGCCAGGCACGGCATGCGACCCAACTTGGGCATTGCCCGCAGCGCCGCATAACTGTCGGACTCGCGCGCGGTGAGTGCTTCCTCGACCCATGGCCGCCAGTTGAGGTTGGCCATGGCCACGTGCATTTCCTGGTTGGCCTGGCGCCTGGCCTGGATGTAGGCATTGAAGGAGCGGGCGCCGAAAACCAGATAGGGGATCAAGGTCAGGTAGGGAATGAAGAACAGCGGCATCGCCCAGGCGATTGCACCTTGGGCAGTGCGCACGGTGAACACTGCATGGAGCGCGGCAATGATGCCGAGCAAATGGATGAGGCCGAGCACGTAACCGAAGAAGTAGGGGCTGTGGTAATCCATACGCATCCTGCTTGGCGAAATCACTTCAGCTAACAGACCACGTTAATGGGCTGGCTTGCAACCCAATCACGAAAATGACGTCTAAGCTCTGTCCGGCGAGATTGCCGGTAATGCTAAGGAGCATCCATCGATGAAGATTCGTCTGCCACTTTTCGCCTTGGTCGTGGGTCTGGCCAGCCCACTGGTCAATGCGCAGATGTTGCAACCCGGCCTGTGGGAGCTGACCACCAGCAATATGCAGGTCGACGGCAAGCCGTTGCCCGACATGGGCTTCATGCTCGGACAGTTGAAGAACCTACCGCCCGAGCAGCGCGCCATGATGGAAGGCGTGTTGGCAAAACAGGGGATTACCGTGGCAGGTAATGGTGTGCGTTCTTGCCTGACGCCGGAGCAGGTCAAGACTGATGACATCCCGTTGCAGGATCCGCAGTCGGGATGTACGCAAAAGATCACCGACCGCAGCGGCAATGTCTGGAAGTTCCAGTTCAGCTGCCCGAAGGCACAGGGCACCGGCGAGGCGACTTTCCTCAGCGATCGTGAGTTCACCACCAAGGTCAACGGCACGTTCAATGCTTCGGGTGTTCAACAGCAAGGCAGCATGAATACGCGAGCGGTGTGGTTGGGCAACGACTGTGGAACAGTCAAACCACGTTCTTGAAGTTAAGTCATTTGGGGTCGCAGCGCGGCCCCTCGGCAATTACCACTGCCACTCGCTGACCGCCACAGCGTCATGGGCATGCAGGCTTTCGGCATGTTCCACGCGCACGTTAAATCCGCTCGACCATTCCACTTCCCGTAGGGCGAGGTGGACTCGCCTGGCGGCGTCTTCGCAGAACATAAGATTTTGTCCATTGGCCAATGCGAAGGCCTGTTCATCGGCGCGCTTGACCGCAGTTTGTACTGCCGTGCCCAAGGCGCCTTCTACTCGATCGATCAGCCCAGTAATCGGCAACGTTTGCATAGCATCACGCAGGCGCACTTTTACTTGTGCATCGCTGCGCTGGCTGTGAGGCGTGGCTACGATTCCCTGACTGCTACCCAACCATTGCAAAAGCGCCTCGCGATCCAAGTCAGCATGGCTGAAGTCAGCTAGAAACTGCTGCTGAATAAGCTGCCGAGCCAGCGCCGCCGAGCAAGGGCAGGTGGATGAATAGGGAATTTGCACAAATAGTTCCACGTGGAACATCTCGTTTTTGATGCTTGCATCAACCGATACCGGGTAGCTTTTCCAACCAGAAAGTGGGCTGACCAGGGCAGGCCTTTTCAACAGATGCTCGAAGGTGAGGCTCAGGTAAGCGGCAGAAGAAAGCCCTGCATGGCTGTCGAGAAAGGTCGCCAGCAAGCGCCGTAATACCTGCGGGCTCAGTTCGCTTTGCTCCAGGCTCTCCAAGGCCAGATACAGCCGCGACATATGAATACCCCGCGACTTGCCGTCATTCAGGTTAACCCCTGCACTGGCACGAGCACTTAGCGTTCGCCCTTCAAACTGTACGGGCAACGCGATGCCCTGCATGCCGACCCAGTCCAAAGGCTGGGTGCGCTGAGTGGTTTGTTTTGCCACATCGGGGAGTTTCAAGCTGGTCATCAGGGTACCCATCAAAAATATCGTCAGCGGCATCCGCCAATCAGGCTGCAGTGCAAGTTGAAGCGTTGTCCGCTGGAGCTGGAAACTCGGTTCAAGGTGGTCCAACCAACTCGACGGCTGTAGCCGAACCAAGCCTCTCCATCGCTCGCCAGACCTGTATAGAAGGTCGTACGGCCGTAACCGGTGTTGGTTTGCGCCCACAGTCTTTTGCTCGCTGCTTCAAAGCCGCGCAGATACAGAGATCTACCTTCGCTGCGCACACTGTAGTAATTACCGTTGCCATCCTTGCAGGCGAGCAGCGTGGCGCTTCGCGTACACAGCGCCAGATTGGTTTGCGGCAGAGCCAGCAGGTGTGCCGGCGTCACAATCAGCAATAGCGCCAAGGCACAGGGCAGTTTCATAGGCTTCTCCAGGAATGCCATTGGGCAGCACGGCTTGGCGAAATTGTATTGTTATATTATAACATTGTGCAATGCATCGTTTCGAATGCGTCCGCCTGAAGAGGTCCACCATGTCCAACCGTCTCCCTGTCACCGTGTTGTCCGGCTTTCTAGGCGCGGGCAAAAGTACCTTGCTCAATCACATCCTGCGCAATCGTGATGGCTTGCGCGTCGCTGTGATCGTCAACGACATGAGCGAAATCAACATCGACGCCAGCGAGGTGCAGCGCAATGTCAGCCTTAATCGCGCTGAAGAAAAACTGGTCGAGATGAGCAATGGCTGCATCTGCTGCACCTTGCGCGAAGACCTGCTTGAGGAAGTGGCGCGGCTCGCCGAGGAAGGGCGTTTCGATTACCTGTTGATCGAGTCGACCGGTATTTCCGAACCCCTGCCGGTGGCCGAGACGTTTACGTTCCGAGATGAACAAGGCCGTAGCCTGTCCGATATGGCGCGCTTGGATACCATGGTCACTGTGGTCGACGGTTTGAATTTTTTGCGCGATTACCAAGCGGCCGATAGCTTGGCCAGCCGCGGCGAAACTTTGGGCGAAGAGGATGAGCGCTCGATCAGCGACTTGCTGATCGAGCAGATCGAGTTCGCCGACGTGCTGCTGCTGAGCAAGATCGACCTGATCAGCCAGGATCAGCGTGAAGAGCTCACGGCGATCCTGCGTAGCCTCAATGCCCGGGCGCAGATCGTGCCGATGGTGATGGGCCAAGTGCCGCTGGCGCGAATCCTCGATACCGGCTTGTTCGACTTCGATCAGGCGGCGCAGGCGCCGGGTTGGCTGCAAGAGCTGCGTGGCGAACACGTGCCCGAGACCGAGGAGTATGGCATCGCTGCCAGCAGCTGGCAGGCGCGTCGTCCGCTACACCCGCAGCGTTTCTTCGACTTTATCCACAAGCCTTGGAGCAATGGCCGCTTGCTGCGCTCCAAGGGCTTCTTCTGGCTGGCCAGTAAGTACCAGGAAGCCGGCAGCTGGTCCCAGGCAGGCGGCATGATGCGCCATGGTTTGGCCGGGCGCTGGTGGCGCTTCGTGCCGCGCGAGCAATGGCCACAGGATGAAGACAATACTGCGGCGATTCTCAAGCAGTGGACAGCAGAGGTAGGCGACTGTCGGCAGGAGCTGGTATTCATTGGTCAGAACATCGACTTTGCCAGGTTATCCACAGAGCTGGACGCCTGCTTGTTGACCGACGAGGAGATGCAGGCGGGTCCAATGGCTTGGCTACGTTTACCCGATCCGTTCGGTGCTTGGCATGACGAGATGGCGGCATGAGTACCACGCGCGCTGTGGATATCTCCCAGGTGTTCGGCCAATCGCCGCAGGTGTTGGCCGAAATACTGCAGGATGGCGTTAACCTCGCCGCTTGGCAGCGACGCCTGCCAGCGCAGGTCGCAGACTTTTCCACAGTACTGCTCAGCCTAGACCCGCTACTGGCAGATGAACGGGTGATCGATGTGGATGAACGTCACCCGCCGCAGTTACCAGGCTTGCTATCGGGAGCGGCGGATCTGCATGGCTATGAGAGCTTCGTCGCCGACGTGGCCTGGCTGGTGGCCGCTTACACCTGCCTGCTGGGCGCGCGCCGGATTGGCCTGCGCTTGCGGGTGCTGGAGGGCGCCATGTGTCCGCGCTTCCATGTGGATAAAGTCCCTTTGCGACTGTTGACCACGTATATCGGTGCCGGCAGCGAGTGGCTCAAGGAGGAGGCAATAGACCGTGGACAACTTCACACCGCTCAGCCGGCTGTGGATAACATTCAGCGCTTGCAGGCCGGGGAGGTTGCAATACTCAAGAGCGAAAAGTGGCTGGGCAATGAAGGGGCAGGGCTGGTGCACCGCTCACCGATGACCGCACCCGGCGAGCGCCGCCTGTTGCTTAGCCTTGACTGGTTGGCATGACGGGGCATAGTGAAGGTTGATTCCGTCTCGATGCGCATCCATGTTGCAGAACATTCCTACCCACGTGATTGCTGGCCCACTGGGCGCTGGCAAGACCAGCCTGATCCGGCAGCTGCTCGCCCAGCGTCCGGCCACCGAGCGCTGGGCGGTACTGGTCAATGAATTCGGCCAGATCGGCCTCGATGCTGCGCTGCTTAGCCGCGACGAGGATGGCGTGGCGATTGGCGAAGTGGCGGGAGGATGCCTGTGTTGCGTCAACGGCATGCCGTTTCAGGTCGGCTTGGCTCGCTTGCTGCGCAAAGCCCGTCCTGATCGCTTGTTCATAGAGCCGTCGGGTTTGGGTCATCCACTCCAGTTGCTCAAGCAGTTGGGGCAGGCACCGTGGACCGGAGTGCTCAATGTGCAGCCCATGATCATGGTGCTCGATGCCCTTGCGCTGGCGCGAGGTGAGCCATTACCACAGACGCAAGAGCAGGCGTTATCCGCCGCTAACTTGTTGATATTTAACAAATCTGAAGCTGTGGATGAACAGCGGAGGTTGTTGATAACTCAGCAGCTGCCTGACCTTCCAAGGTACTGGACCGAGCACGGCGAGTTTCCCCTGGCGCAGCTGCCAATTTTTTCCACAAGCGATCTAGCCAACTCTGCGGAGGTTGAGCTGCCTGTGGAAAACACTTCTGCGCCGCTTGTAGCCCTGTGGACAGATCCATCCCAGCCGATTTGCCTGGCGCAACAAGGTGAAGGGGGTTGGAGTATTGGCTGGCGCTGGCATCCCAGCCAGCGGTTCGATGTGTCGCAATTACAGGCGTTTCTCCGCGCTTGGCCCTGGCGCAGGGCCAAGGGAGTTATCCACAGCGCAGCGGGCTGGCAATCCTTCAATGGCCTGCAGGCCAGTGCCGTGGATTGGCACTCAAGCGAATGGCGCAAGGATTCTCGCATCGAGCTGATCTTCGCTCAGCCGCAGCCCACGCCAGCCCTGCAGAGCGCCCTGGCCGCCTGCCGCCTTTAGCGCTGATCGTTGCGCCAGCGATTGTGCTCCTGGCGCCACTGCTGCATCTCGATGACGTTATCGCTGCGTGGCGGGGTCTTGATCTCGAACGGGTAGGGCGCCAGCTCGATCTGCATGGTGTGTGCGCCGAACTGGGTGACAGTGCCGGGGTGGCGTTGCTCGCCAGTGACAGTGAATTCGAAGTTATAGATCCGCGCCAGGCGCTTGCGGCCGTTGGCATCAGGCACGAAGGCAATGCGCTTGAGCGCGACGGCGTCGTCCAACAGCTCCAGGTCGAGTTTGGCGCAATGCTGCTTGACCCGTGCCAGGGCCTTCTCGCGCAGGCCATGGTTGTGCCACAGCCAGGCGCCGACCGTGGCTAGCAGCATCAGGACGAAGAGGTTCTCCAGGGTCAACATTTGCGTAGGCTCCAAACAAGTAGATCCAGCTTAACTGCGTCCCTGGTCTGTCGTACAGGTGGCAATCGAGTTCATACTGCGCGACGCTCTCATCCTGAATCGGCTTTGGAAAACTCCGCATGAAACGTACACCGCATCTGCTCGCTATCCAGTCCCATGTGGTCTTTGGCCACGCCGGAAACAGCGCCGCGGTGTTTCCCATGCAGCGGATCGGGGTCAACGTCTGGCCACTCAATACCGTGCAATTTTCCAATCACACTCAGTATGGCCAGTGGGCGGGAGAAGTGCTTGCTCCAGCGCAAATTCCTGCGTTGGTAGAAGGCATTTGCAACATTGGCGAGTTGGGCCACTGCGATGCGGTGTTGTCCGGCTACCTGGGCAGTGCCGAGCAAGGTCGGGCGATTCTCGCTGGCGTGGAACGGATCAAGGCGGTCAACCCCAAGGCGCTGTACCTGTGCGATCCGGTCATGGGCCATGCCGAGAAGGGCTGCATCGTCCCCGAGGAAGTCAGTGAGTTCCTGCTCGAACAAGCGGCTTCAAAGGCCGATATCCTGTGCCCCAATCAGCTTGAACTGGACAGCTTCAGTGGGCGTCGGGCGCAGTCGCTGGAAGATTGTGTGGCGATGGCGCGCGGCCTGCTCGAGCGGGGGCCGCAAGTGGTGCTGGTCAAGCACCTGAGCTACCCGGGCCGCGCTGAAGATACCTTTGAAATGCTGTTGGTGACCCGCGAAGAAAGCTGGCACCTGCGTCGGCCGCTGCTGTGCTTCCCGCGTCAGCCGGTAGGCGTCGGCGACCTGACCTCTGGTCTGTTCCTGGCCCGGGTGCTGTTGGGTGACAGCTGGGTGCAGGCGTTCGAGTTCAGCGCGGCCGCCGTGCACGAGGTTCTGCTCGAAACCCAGGCCAGCGCCAGCTACGAATTGCAGCTGGTACGGGCCCAGGATCGTATTGCCCATCCGCGCGTGCGCTTCGAAGCACAGCGCCTGACGGTTTAAATGGCGTCGGTCTTCAGGTCCTGGTAGCGCTTTTCCAGCTCCTGACGGATCTGCCGGCGCTGCTTGCCTTGCAGGAAGCGGCGTTTCTCTTCGCTGCTCTGCGGTAGGCGCGCAGGCACCGGCACCGGACGGCGATTGTCATCGACTGCAACCATGGTGAAGAAGCAGCTGTTGGAGTGGCGCACCGAGCGCTCGCGAATGTTCTCGGTTACCACTTTGATGCCCACCTCCATCGAGGTGTTGCCGGTGTAGTTGACCGAGGCCAGGAAGGTGACCAGTTCGCCGACGTGGACCGGCTCGCGGAATACCACCTGATCGACCGACAGGGTCACCACGTAAGTGCCGGCATAGCGGCTGGCGCACGCATAAGCCACCTCATCGAGGTACTTGAGCAAGGTGCCGCCGTGTACGTTGCCGGAGAAGTTGGCCATGTCCGGAGTCATCAGGACGGTCATAGTCAGCTGGGCGTTTCCAGGTTCCATAGTGTGCTCACGGTGAGGTTGCGCTGAAACGGGGCGGGCATCTTCGGACACTTCTTCGACCCCTGTTGAAATTTCCCATCCTGGTACGGGACGTCGGCAGGCGCTCCATCGTCACGCGGTTCGCGCCATTAGCTGAGGCGAAGCGGCCGACATGTTTCTGCATATTGCACCAACGTTTTGCGCAGAGGCGCGATGTTAACCTGAGCAAGCCCATGCAACATGGGCTTTCCTGCATTTAACACAGTATGTATCTGCTGCTCGCTGATGATGACCTCGGCGGAGGAGCGGTCTGCCCGGGCAACGTGAAAAAGGAGTACCACGCCATGCATGCCATCAGCTTTATTCAGGACCTGGCAGTGATCATGCTGGTGGCGGGGGTGGTCACCATCCTGTTCCATCGCTTCAAGCAACCGGTGGTGCTTGGCTATATCGTTGCCGGCTTCATCATTGGCCCGCACACCCCACCGTTTGGCCTGATTCACGACGAAGACACGATCAAGACCCTGGCCGAGCTGGGGGTGATCTTCCTGATGTTCTGCCTGGGCCTGGAATTCAGCCTACGCAAGTTATTCAAGGTCGGCGCGACGGCATTTATCGCGGCGTTCCTGGAAATCGTCCTGATGATCTGGATCGGTTTCGAAATCGGTCGCTGGTTCGGCTGGAGCACCATGGATTCGCTGTTCCTCGGCGCGATCCTGGCGATTTCCTCGACCACCATCATCGTCAAGGCGCTCAATGACCTGAAGATGAAGAACGAGCGCTTCGCCCAGCTGATCTTCGGCGTGCTCATCGTTGAAGACATCTTGGGCATCGGCATCATTGCCCTGCTGTCGGGTATCGCCGTCAGCGGTTCGGTCAGCTCCGGCGAAGTATTCTCCACCGTCGGCAAGCTGTCGCTGTTCATGATCGTCGCGCTGGTCATTGGTATCTTGCTGGTGCCGCGGCTGTTGGCCTATGTGGCCAAGTTCGAAAGCAACGAAATGCTGCTGATTACCGTGCTGGGCCTGTGCTTCGGCTTCTGCCTGCTGGTGGTCAAGCTTGAGTACAGCATGGTCCTCGGCGCCTTCCTGATCGGCGCGATCATGGCCGAATCGCGCCAACTGCTGAAGATCGAGCGGCTGATCGAGCCGGTTCGCGACCTGTTCAGTGCGATTTTCTTCGTTGCCATCGGCCTGATGATCGACCCCCAGGTGCTGATCGATTACGCCTGGCCGATCGTGGTGATCACCTTGGCGGTGGTGCTGGGCAAGATGCTCTCTTGCGGCATGGGGGCTTTTATCGCCGGCAATGATGGCCGCACTTCACTTCGGGTGGGCATGGGCCTTTCGCAGATCGGCGAGTTCTCTTTCATCATTGCCGCGCTGGGCATGACGTTGCAGGTCACCAGCGACTTTCTTTATCCGGTTGCGGTGGCCGTCTCGGCGATCACCACACTGCTCACGCCTTACTTGATTCGTGCAGCCGATCCGCTGTCGATCAAGCTTGGCAACATTGTCCCGAGCCGTGTTTCGCGAGTGCTGTCGCTGTATGGCGAATGGTTGCGCAGTATTCAGCCGCAAGGCGAGGGAGCAATGCTGGCGGCGATGATCCGGCGCATCTTGCTGCAGGTCGGGGTCAACCTAGCGCTGGTGATCGCGATCTTCTTCAGTGGCGGTTACTTCGCCGAGCGGCTCGGCAGTTGGTTGAGCCAGTGGGTGGGCGACATCGGCCAGCAGAAGGCGCTGATCTGGGGCGCGGCACTGCTGTTGTCGTTGCCATTCCTGATCGCCGCCTATCGCAAGCTCAAGGCGCTATCGATGCTGTTGGCGGAGATGGGCGTGAAGCCAGAGATGGCCGGGCGGCATACCCAGCGTGTGCGTCGGGTGATCGCCGAGGTGATCCCGCTGCTGTCGCTGCTGGTGATCTTCCTGCTGCTGTCGGCGTTGTCGGCGAGCATTCTGCCGACCAATGAGTTGCTGCTGGTGATCGTAGTGGTGGCGGCAGTGGTCGTGGCGCTGCTGTGGCGCTGGTTGATTCGGGTGCATACGCGCATGCAGATCGCGTTGCTGGAGACCCTGGAAAACAACCGTGATCACTCGCACTGACAGATAGATGCTCTCTGCGCGAGATTTCATCGAAGTCCGAGGGGATGACACGGTAGCGAGTCGCCAGGCGCAGAAAGCCTGGCGATTTTACGGCCATTAATGGCTAAGAGCCATCATCTTGTGCGGATAACTCTCGTTCAGCTTTCCAGCCAGACGTCACGCGCCCAATGCCAGACCGATTCCCAGCTTTCTTCGGTGACGATCTCTTCTTCGCCGGACCACAGCACCACGGTGCCGTCCTCTTCGACGCAGTAGTAGTCGTCGCCATCCTGGCAGATCGGAATCAGTTCACGTGGAACGCCAGCGTCCCAGGCATTGGCCGCCACTTCCGGCAGGTAGGTGTGCGACTGCGGATCGGTCGCGGTCACTGGCTCAAGGCTGCCATAGACCACATCGCTGACGGTCAGCAGAAATTCCTTGAACACGAACGGAATGTTGATGAACAGCTGCTCCTCGACCTCGACCAGCTGATCTTCATCAGGAAGCTCCAGGGGCACCGGTACCGGCTCATTGGCTTCACGCAGTTGTTCGATCACTTCTTCCACGGTTCACATCCTCTACCTTGATGACAACGCTGCGCGTTATACCCTAGTAGCCCGCTGAGGCAAAAGCAAAAACCCCGGGCAAGCCCGGGGTTTTTTTGTTGCAGCGTGTCAGGATCAGCCGTTCTGGCGGATACCGGCGAGCAGCCAAGGCTGGTTTTCGCCCTGAGCGCGCTCCATGTGCCAGCTTTCGCTGAAAGCTTCACCCTGGTCGAAGCGCGAGGTCTTCGACTGACCACGGAAGGTCAGGGTGGCGATGGTCTTGTCGGCGCGGTCATCGACGCCTTCCAGTTGCACATCGAGGTTATCGATGTAGGTGGACTGGAAGCCATCACCCAGGTCAGCACGCTCGCGCTTGAGGAACTCGAGCAGTTGCGGGGTGACGAACTCGGCGATCTTGTCCATCTCGTTGGCATCCCAGTGCTGCTGCAGCGACTGGAAGTGGTTGCGCGCGGCGGCCAGGAAGCTTTGCTCGTTGAACCAGGCCGGGGCGTTGATCACCGGCGCGGCGGCGGCAGGTGCGGCGGCGCCACCGAAGATCGACGGTTGAGCCGGTTGCTGGGTGTGTGCTTCGCGCTGGAACGGCGCGTGGCCGGCAGGCGCAGCGTGAGCCTGTTGCTGGCGACGGCGGGCGGCGATGAAGCGGAACACCAGGAAGGCGATCAGGCCCATGATCAGGAAGTCCAAGATCTGCATGCCCTGGAAGCCGTCACCCATGAACATGGAGGCCAGCAGGCCACCGGCCGCGAGGCCGGCAAGTGGGCCCAGCCAGCGCGAAGCACCGCTGGCGGCGGCCGGCGCGCGACCTGGAGCGGTCGGTGCGGCAGCAGGCGTGGTTGGCGTAGCCTGGCGAGTCTGGTGGATAGGCGCGGAGCCCGAGCTCTTGCCGCCGCCGAAGCGTTTGGCGTTGGCGTCCAGGCTCAGCGTCAGGCCGACGCACAGCGCCAGGGCGATGCTAAGAAAACGTTGCATAAGTGGGATATCCCCTGATTGTGGATTGCACGCGCGTCATGGTGCACATGATGGAGCAGACATGGCTAGCGCCATAATGTTTCTAGCTTTTGCCTGAATGGTTCTACGGAAAGAGGAAAACAGGCTGTAGGGCTTTTGCTTCATGGTTGTAAGAGAAATCGTGCCGTGTCAGTTCTGGCTTCATCGCGGGTAAGCCCGCTCCTACAGGGAAAGGGAAAATCCGTGTAGGAAGGGCATGTCCTGCGATGAGGCCAGTACGGCTTCAGATTGCCTCGAGCTTGGCATACCCCAGCATCAACCACTTGCTGCCCTCGGCGAAGTTCACCTGCACTCGCGCCTGCGCGCCCGAGCCTTCGAAGTTGAGGATTACACCCTCGCCAAACACCGAATGCTGCACGCGCTGGCCGAGGGAGAAGGCTGTCTGCGGAATGCTGGCATTGGCGAAGATGCTGCTCGATTGTGTCTGCGCACCGCCGAACGGGCGGCTTACCGAGTTGGACAGGCGTACTTCCTGTACCAGCCCCGGCGGGATCTCCCGGACGAAGCGCGACACCTTGTTGTAGGTCTCGCTGCCATACAGGCGCCGGGTTTCGGCGTAGGTCATGTACAGCTGGCGCATGGCGCGGGTGATGCCCACATAGGCCAGGCGGCGCTCTTCGGCCAGACGACCGGGCTCCTCCAGGCTCATCTTGTGCGGGAACAGGCCTTCTTCCATGCCCACCAGGAACACGTAGGGGAATTCCAGGCCCTTGGCGCTGTGCAGGGTCATCAGCTGGATGCTGTCTTCGTGCTCGTCCGCCTGCGATTCACCGGCTTCCAGCGAAGCGTGGCCAAGAAACGCCGACAGCGGGGACAGCTCGGCGTCTTCTTCGCTGCTTTCGAAGTTACGCGCGGCGCTGACCAGTTCCTCAAGGTTTTCTACCCGCGCCTGGCCTTTTTCACCTTTCTCTTCCTGGTGATAGATGATCAGCCCGGACTGCTCGATAACGGTTTGAGTCATCAGGTGCAGTGGCATCTCAGCAGCTTTGGCGGCGAGGTTCTCGATCAGTTCGATGAACGCGCCCAGGGCGCTGGCAGCGCGACCCTTGAGGCCTTTGGCGGCGAGTAGTTGGCACATCGCCTCCCACATCGACAGTTGACTGTGGCGGGCGTGGTCGCGGATCGCCTCGACGGTTTTCTCGCCAATGCCACGGGGCGGCACGTTGATCACCCGTTCCAACGCTGCATCGTTACCACGGCCTTCAAGCAGGCGTAGGTAGGCCATCGCGTTCTTGATCTCGGCGCGCTCGAAGAAGCGCTGGCCGCCATAGATACGGTACGGGATACGCTCGCGCAGCAACGCCTCTTCGAGCACCCGCGATTGGGCGTTGGAGCGATACAAAATGGCAATGTCGCTGCGCGCGCTGCCTTGCTTGATCACGCTTTCGATCGACTCGACCACGTAGCGCGCTTCATCGTGCTCGTTGTAGGCGGCGTACAGCGTCAGCGGCTCGCCTTCGCCGACGTCGGTCCACAGCTCCTTGCCCAGGCGATCGCTGTTGTTGGCGATCAGGGCGTTGGCGGCCTTGAGGATGCCGCCGGTGGAGCGGTAGTTCTGCTCCAGGCGGATCATCTCGGCGTCGGGGAAGTCGTCGGTGTACTGATGGATGTTCTCGATCTTGGCGCCGCGCCAGCCATAGATCGACTGGTCGTCATCGCCCACCACCATCAGGCTGTCGCCGCCTTTGGCCAGCAGGCGCAACCAGGCGTACTGGACGGCGTTGGTATCCTGGAACTCGTCTACCAGCAGGTGGCGGAAGCGCCGCTGGTAGTGCTCGAGTAGACCTGGGTTGTCGCGCCACAAGTCCAGCGCGCGCAGCAGCAGCTCGGAGAAGTCGATGACCCCGGCGCGCTCACAGGCCTGCTCGTAGGCCACGTAGATGCTGCGCATGGTGCCCAGGAACAGGTCGCCACCCGGCTGGATGTGCTGCGGGCGCAGGCCTTCATCCTTCTGCCCGTTGATGAACCACTGCGCTTGGCGGACCGGCCAGCGTTGTTCGTCGAGGCCCAGTTCACGGATCACCCGTTTGACCAGCCGTTGCTGATCATCGCTGTCGAGGATCTGGAAGTTCTGCGCCAGCCGCGCTTCCTGCCAGTGCGCCCGCAGCAGGCGGTGCGCCAGGCCGTGGAAGGTGCCCACCCACATGCCGGCGGGGTTGATGCCCATCAACTGCTCGATCCGCTGGCGCATTTCGGCTGCGGCCTTGTTGGTGAAGGTCACCGACAGGATCGAGTGCGGCGAGGCCTGTTCGACCTGGATCAGCCAGGCGATACGGTGCACCAGCACGCGGGTTTTTCCGGAACCGGCGCCGGCAAGCACCAGTTGACGCCCCACCGAGGCTGCTACGGCCTGGCGTTGGGCATCATTGAGAGAGTTCAGCAGGAGGGAGAGGTCATCTGTGCGCATCCGGCCATTCTAGGGCGGCGTCGGGGAACGGGCAAACCTCTACTGTATAAATATTCACCTGGCAGACTGGCCATTCATCGGGCTGACCGATGCGTCAGTGTGCCTGGCATGACTTAGAGCAGTTTGGCCGCAAGCAGCGTTTGTGTATTCTCCCAGCACGTTTGCGGTCATCCCTAACAAGAACACAACAAGAACCAGCCCTATGACCCAGGATTGCACGACGATCGGCGCATCGTCGCAGACCAGGAGCGTGCGACGGCAATTTGCCACCCAGCTCTCCATCGAGCGCACCCGCCTGCTCTACCAAGGCTCGCTGCTGCCAACACTGTTCATGCTGCTCAACGGCTTGCTCTGCGCCTGGCTGTTGTGGAGCCCTGGGCGCTATCTGCTGGTTGCTGCGTGGCTGGTCTGGCTGTTGGCGCTGGTGGCCCTACGGGTGATCCAGGTCGCCGCGTTCGACAGGGCCACGGCTGAGCGTCAAGCCAGCCCCAACTGGTGGCGCATGTTCCTGGCAGGCTCTGCCTTCAGCGGCCTGACCCTGGCCTGCGCCGCAATCGCCTGGGTGCCTGTGGATAATTTCGCCGAACAGGCGTGGATCTTCGGTCTGCTGGGGATGGCGGCGTTGTCGGCAAGCGTCGCCTATGCGGTCAGCCTGCCGGCGTTTCTCAGTTTTGCCTTGCCCTGTCTGCTACCGCCGATTGTCTACTTGTTCTATTTCGAGGCCGGTCACCAGCGTGGCTGGGGCTGGCTTGGCCTGATCTTGCTGGCGGCGCTGATGGTGGTGGCCTGGCAGGTCAACCGGTTGATCGACCGTAGCCTGGTGCGGCGTTTCCAGAACCAGGCGCTGAGCGAGGACCTGCAGCGCATCTACGCGCAAAAAGCCCTCGAAGAGCAGCAGCGCCTCGCCTCGACGGTGTTCGAGGCGTGTAATGAAGGCATCGTTATCCTCAACGCCGAGTTCTCACTGCTGGCAGTCAACCAGGCGTTTTGCCAGATGACCGGCTACGCGCGTGCCGAACTGCTGGCGCGTGACCTGCTCGAGCTGCCTTGTAGCAGCGATGTGCGTCGTCACAACCTAGCCATCGATCTAGCCCTGCGCCAACACGGCCACTGGCAGGGCGAACTGGTGGAGGCGCGCAAAAATGGCGAGCTATACCCGCAATGGTTGCAGCTCACTGGGGTGCGCGATGCCCACGGCAATCTGAGCAATGTGGTCGGCTTCTTCACCGATCTGTCGGCCCGGCGAGCATCGGAAGAGCGTCTGCGTTACTTGGCCCACTATGACGAATTGAGCGGTCTGGCCAACCGCGCGCTATTCCGCCTGCGCTTGCATGAGGCCGGCCAGCGGGTGCGGGTCAGTGGCCGTAGCCTGGCGTTGCTGCACATCGACCTGGATCGCTTCAAGCTGCTTAACGAAAGCCTCGGTCATGAACTGGCCGACCAACTGATCAAGAAAATCGCCCAGCGCATCGCCAATGCCGTGCCGGAGGCCGATACCGTGGCGCGGCTGTCGGGTGACGAATTCGCAGTGTTGTTCGATGGCTACAGCAATCTCTCCAGCCTGGTGCGGGTGACTACCCGGCTGTTGGACAAATTGCGCGTACCGCAGCGCCTGGATGGCCACGAGGTGGTCATCAGCGCCTCGGTAGGCATCAGTGTGCTGGCCGATGCCAGCTTCGATGGCAATACCCTGATCAGCCAGGCCGACATGGCCAAGCAGCATGCTAAGCATCTGGGCGGGGATAACTTCCAGTTCTATACCGAAAGCCTGCGCGCCAGTACCGTCGAGCGCCTGCAGTTGGAGAACCAACTGCGCAAGGCCATCGATGAAGGCCAACTGCTGGTTTATTACCAGCCCAAGTTGTGCCTGCGCACCGGCCGCCTGCATGCCGCCGAAGCCCTGGTGCGCTGGCAGCATCCGCAGTTGGGGATGGTCCCGCCAGGGGAGTTCATAGGTCTGGCGGAAGAGACCGGGTTGATCGCACCCATGGGCGAATTCGTCTTGCGTCAGGCCTGCTGGCAAGCCTGTGAATGGCTGCGCGAAGGGCTGCAGATTCGCGTGTCGGTGAACCTGTCGGTCTATCAACTGCGCCAGGGCAAGTTGATCAGCCTGGTGCGCCAAGTGCTGGAGGAAACCGGCCTGGCGCCGCATCTGCTGGAGTTGGAACTGACCGAGAGCCAATTGCTCGACAGCGTCGAGCACATCATCGCCACCTTCGAGCAACTGCATGAGCTGGGGGTGAAACTGGCCATCGATGACTTCGGCACCGGCTACTCGTCACTGAGCTACCTCAAGCGCTTCCCGGTCGACTACGTGAAGATCGACCAGGCGTTCATCCGCGGGCTGCACGAGGGCAGTCAGGATGCCGCCATCACCCGCGCGATCATCGTCATGGCCCAGAGCCTGGGGTTGGGCGTGGTGGCCGAAGGGGTGGAAACCAATGAACAGCTGAGCTTTTTACGCGAGCAGGGCTGCGATGAGGCTCAGGGCTATTTGATCAGTCGCCCTGTCGATGCTTGGGCGTTCAAGGCACTGTTGCAAAGCGCATTGCAAGGTGTGACCAAGTAGGGAGCCCAGGAGGGCCCCCCACCGCGTGGGTCAGTGGGTGACCAGAATATCGGTGATGCTATGGATCAACTGCCCTTGGTAGAAGATATCCACTTTAGGGATGTTGCTGTGATCGCCCGGCATTTTGAAGGACATGGTTTTTTCCGTGACGACCTGAGGATAGATACCCTCGACAGCTTCCAGCTTGAGCTCCAGGGCCAGCGCAAAGGACTTGTCCTGAATGTCGCGAACGCTGAGGGTGGGATTGAGTCCCGGGTGTGCAACCACAACGGAGCCATATACCCGGAAGCTGACGCTGCCAGGCATGTTGTCCATTTGTGCAACCCAACCTTTGGTTTCGATAGTCATATTGCGTACTCCTTCCATGAATGCAACGTGTGTTGCGGAGTCGCCATATTTCACTTGTTCGATCTGCACATGCAGTCAGAAAACTTTCAGCTATGCCAAGCTCTTCCCTGGCGAGTCAGCAGGGTGTTGGCAGATTCGGGGCCATTACTGCCTGCGTGATAGGGGCGCGGTGCCTGGAAGTGTTCTTCCCAACCTTTGAGCATCGGGTCGATCCAGGCCCAGGCCGCCTCGACCTCGTCGCGGCGCATGAACAAGGTCGAGTCGCCGTCGAGCACATCCAGCAGCAGCCGCTCGTAGGCTTCCCAGCGACGGGTCTGGCCGAATACCTGGGCCAGGTTCAGGTCAAGTTCCACCGGTTCCAGGCGCATGCCCTTGCCTGGGCTTTTGGTCATCATGCGCAGGCTGATGCGCTCGTCGGGTTGCAGTTGGATAAGCAGTTGGTTGACCTGGCCGCCGCTGAACAGCTCATGCGGCACCGGCTTGAACTGGATGACGATCTGCGAGGTGCGGCGCGCCATGCGTTTGCCGGTGCGCAGGTAGAACGGCACGCCGGCCCAGCGCCAGTTGTCGATCTGCGCCTGGACGGCAACGAAGGTCTCGGTGTCGCTGTCATTGTCGACGTCTTTTTCAAAATAGTAGGCCGGCACTTCCTGGCCACCGATACGCCCGGCACTGTATTGGCCGCGCACGGTCTTGTCCTGCACATCCTGGCCAGTGATCGGCTTGAGCGCGCGGAGAATCTTCACCTTCTCGTCGCGCACCGCTTCGGCGTCGAATTGCGCTGGGGGCTCCATCGCCACCAGGCACAGCAACTGCAGCAGGTGGTTTTGCAGCATGTCGCGGGTGGCGCCAGCACGGTCGTAGTAACCGCCACGATTCTCCACCCCCAAGGTTTCACAGACGCTGATCTGCACGTGATCGACCTGGCCATTGCGCCAAACCGGCTCCAGCAGGGCATTGGCAAAGCGCAGCGCCATCAGGTTCTGCACAGTTTCCTTGCCCAGGTAGTGGTCGATACGAAACACCTGCGATTCATCGAATACTGCGCCGATCGCTTCGTTGATCGCGGTGGCCGACTCCAGCGAATGGCCGATGGGCTTCTCCAGCACGATACGTGCTTCGTGATCGGCCAGCCCGGCGATGCGCAGGTGATTGGCAATGGGCACGAACAGGTTGGGCGCGGTCGCCAGGTAGTAGATCCGCGCCAGTCCTCCTGGCTCGCCGAGATAGCGCGCCAGGCGGCCGAAGTCGGCGCTTTGCGAGGCGTCCATGGGGAAGTAATCGAGCCTGGCGCTGAAGCGCCACCAGACTTCCTCTTCGAAATCGTGGCGGGCGATCTGGGCCCGGCAATGGCGCTCGGCGAGTTTCAGGTAGTCGTCACGGCTCAGGTTGCGCCGGGCCAGAGAGATGATCCGCACCGCATTGTGCAGGCGTGCCTCGCGATACAGGTGGTAGAGCGCCGGCAGCAATTTGTGCAGGGCCAGGTCGCCCGTGCCGCCGAAGACCAGAATGTCGCAAGGAATAGTCAAGCCACCACTCTCCACGTTCGTTTAACTGGGCGGGTTGCCGGTCATGTAGTATAACTACAAGAAAGCTACATCCCGGCCAGCCGATCATAACCGAGTCCAGCCCGTGAATCTGTTGCAACATATCGCCCAATCGCGCCATCTGCTGCGCAAATCGGAACTGAAAGTGGCTGACCATGTGCTACTTGATCCGGCTGCCGTCATGCACAGTTCCATGGCGGATCTGGCGCATAACGTTGGTATCAGCGAGCCGACCATCGTGCGTTTCTGCAGGGCGATTGGCTGCTCTGGATTTCAGGACCTCAAGCTCAAGCTGGCGCAAAGCCTGGCCGCTGGCGCCAGCTTCGGCCAGTTCGCGATCCATGAAGACGACTCGGTCGCCGACTACAGCCTGAAGATCTTCGACACCACCCTGCACACCTTGATGGAAGTGCGCGAGCATCTCGATCCGCACGCGCTGCAGCAGGCGGTAACGGCCATGGCCCATGCCCAGCGCGTGGAGTTCTATGGTTTTGGCGCGTCGGGTGCGGTGGCTGCCGATGCCCAGCACAAGTTCTTCCGCCTGCTGCTCAGCGCGGCGGCCTATTCCGACCCGCACATGCAGGCGATGTCGGCAGTGACCTTGAAGCCTGGCGATGTGGCGGTGTGTATCTCTCAGTCGGGGCGTTCCAAGGATCTGTTGATCACCGCCAACCTGGTGCGTGAGAGCGGCGCCAACCTGATTACCCTGTGCCCGAGCCAGACGCCGTTGGCCGAGTTGTCCACGGTCAATCTGGCGATCGATGTGCATGAAGACACCGAGATCTACACCCCGCTGACCTCGCGTATTGCTCACCTGGTGGTGATTGACGTGCTGGCCATGGGCGTGGCCATGGCGCGTGGGCCGAGCCTGGTCAATCACCTCAAGAGCGTCAAGCGCAGCTTGCGTAGCCTGAGGTTGTCGCCCAAGTCGATCAAGGCCATGGACGATTGATTCAGGGTGCCGGTGGCGGTTTCATCGCGGGGTAAGCCCGCTTCCAGGTGAGACCGGCACTGACACGGCACATTTCATCGATCTGTCACCCTTCGGCCGCGAAATCGTAAAATCTTCGAGCCAGTCTGAAACTCCCGCACTCGATCAGGGAGACAGGCAATGGCTCGTGACTTCGATGGCTCGTATCAACCCAACGCCAAGGCTCGCAAGCAAGCTGAGAAAGATCAGCGCCGGATGGAGTTTCGTCGCGCGATCGAAAGCTACTCCGAGCAACGTCAATTGCTGCGCGAAATCGCCGATTATCCCGACCTGAGGGAGATTACCGTGTGGCAGGTATCGGCGGCAGCTTCCCCGAAAAACGCTCCACAAGCGCGCTGATCAGCGCACGTTCGCTGCGAATGAACGCCAGAAATGCCAAGGCCACCGGCGACTGCCGCTTGGCCTTGGACTGCACCACGCACCAGCTGCGGTACAGCGGCAGTTCCTCGACCGGCAACTCCTTGAGCACTCCGGTGGCCAATTCCATGTTCACCGCGTGGCGGGTCAGCAGGGCAACTCCCAAGCCTGCGATCACGCATTCGCGCTGGGCATCGGCGGAGGCCACTTCGAGGGTCTGGGTGAAGTGCACGCGCTTGTCCTTGAAGTACTCCTCGCAGGCCTTGCGCGTACCCGAACCCTGTTCACGGATCAGCAGGGTATGAGGTTCCAGGTCCTGCAGGCGCAACTGCTCCAGCTTGCACAGCGGATGATCCGGCGGCGCCACCGCAACGATCGGGTTGTTCAGGAATGGCAAGAACTCCAGGCCCATGTCCTGCGGCACCATGGACATGATGATCAGGTCGTCGCGGTTATCCGAAAGGCGCCGAATGGCCTGGGCGCGATTGACTACCGTGAGGGTCAGATTGACCTCCGGGTGACGCTGTTTGAAGGCAGCGAACAGGTGTGGCACGAAGTACTTGGCGCTGGATTCGATCGCCAGTTTCAACTGCCCTTGCAGTGAACCCTGCATGTCCGACAGCTGCATATCGAGGTTCTCCAGCCGCCCGAAGATATCCCGGCTGGCGCGCTGCAAGGCCTCGGCGGCTTCGGTGAGGTAGAGTTTCTTGCCGACATATTCGAACAGTGGCTGACCGACCAGCTCTTCAAGCTGGCGGATCTGTAGACTAACGGCGGGTTGCGTCAGCGCCATCTCCTCGGCGGCCCGGCTGTAAGAACGCAAATCGCACACCTCATTGAAGATCTGCAATTGACGCAATGTCATACGCATCAATGACTTACGCATTTTTCTCCGCGCTCCGGCAAAACCTTGTTACGTGACTATAAGCTTTTGCTAATGCTGCCTCTAATAAATATTGATTTTTGTTTATCGTCCTTCAGCGCTAGGGTGAATATGCGACTGGCCAACTGCATCTGGTCACGCGCCGACCGGTAGAACCGGATCGTATGTTCCATCGGCTTTGGGAAGACTCCAGTGATAAAAAAAATCCTGATCGCCAACCGGGGTGAAATCGCAGTTCGGATCGTGCGGGCCTGCGCCGAAATGGGCATTCGCTCGGTGGCGATCTTTTCCGACGCCGACCGGCATGCCTTGCACGTCAAGCGCGCCGACGAGGCCTACAGCATTGGTGCCGAGCCACTGGCCGGCTATTTGAACCCGCGCAAGCTGGTCAACCTGGCTGTGGAAACCGGCTGTGATGCCTTGCATCCTGGCTACGGTTTCCTTTCGGAAAACGCCGAACTGGCAGAAATCTGCGCCGAGCGCGGGATCAAGTTCATCGGCCCGTCCGCCGACGTCATTCGCCGCATGGGCGACAAGACCGAAGCGCGCCGCACCATGATCCAGGCCGGGGTGCCCGTGACCCCAGGTACCGAAGGCAACGTGGCGGATATCCACGAAGCCTTGAGCGAAGGCGAGCGTATTGGCTACCCGGTCATGCTCAAGGCCACCTCCGGTGGCGGCGGCCGTGGTATTCGTCGCTGCAACAGCCGTGAGGAGCTGGAGCAAGCCTTCCCCCGGGTGATCTCCGAAGCGACCAAGGCGTTCGGTTCGGCCGAAGTGTTCCTGGAAAAGTGCATCGTCAATCCCAAGCACATCGAGGCGCAGATCCTGGGTGACAGCTTTGGCAATGTGGTGCACCTGTTCGAGCGTGATTGCTCGATCCAGCGCCGCAACCAGAAGCTCATCGAGATCGCCCCAAGCCCACAGCTGACTCCAGAGCAGCGCGCCTACATCGGCGACCTGGCGGTACGTGCGGCCAAGGCGGTGGACTACGAGAACGCCGGTACCGTGGAGTTCCTGCTCGCCGATGGCGAGGTGTACTTCATGGAAATGAACACCCGGGTTCAGGTGGAACACACCATCACTGAAGAAATCACCGGCATCGACGTGGTCCGTGAGCAGATTCGCATCGCCTCCGGCCTGCCACTGTCGGTCAAGCAGGAAGACATCCAGCACCGCGGCTATGCGTTGCAGTTCCGCATCAATGCCGAAGACCCGAAGAACAACTTCCTCCCCAGCTTCGGCAAGATCACTCGTTATTACGCACCGGGCGGCCCAGGCGTGCGTACCGACACGGCGATCTATACCGGCTACACCATTCCGCCGTTCTACGACTCGATGTGCCTGAAACTGGTGGTCTGGGCGTTGACCTGGGAAGAGGCCATGGACCGCGGCCTGCGGGCCCTGGACGACATGCGTGTGCAGGGGGTCAAGACCACCGCCGCGTACTACCAGGAAATCCTGCGTAATCCGGAATTCCGTAGCGGCCAGTTCAATACCAGCTTCGTTGAAAGCCACCCAGAACTGACCAACTACTCGATCAAGCGCAAACCCGAAGAGCTGGCCCTGGCCATCGCCGCCGCCATCGCCGCCCACGCAGGCCTGTGAGGAACCCCATAATGTCCAAGAAAATTCACGTAACCGACACGATCCTGCGCGACGCCCACCAGTCCCTGCTGGCCACTCGCATGCGCACCGAAGACATGCTGCCGATCTGCGAAAAGCTCGACAAGGTCGGCTACTGGTCGCTGGAAGTGTGGGGCGGCGCCACCTTCGACGCCTGCGTGCGCTTCCTCAAGGAAGACCCGTGGGAGCGCCTGCGCAAACTGCGTGCGGCACTGCCCAACACCCGCCTGCAGATGCTCCTGCGCGGGCAGAACCTGCTCGGCTACCGCCACTACAGCGATGATGTGGTCAAAGCCTTCGTGGCCAAGGCTGCGGTCAACGGCATCGACGTATTCCGCATCTTCGATGCGATGAACGACGTGCGTAACTTGCGCGTGGCCATCGAAGCGGTCAAGGCTGCCGGCAAGCACGCCCAGGGCACCATCGCCTACACCACCAGCCCGGTGCACACCATCGATGCCTTCGTTGCCCAGGCCAAGCAGATGGAAGCCATGGGTTGCGACTCGGTGGCAATCAAGGACATGGCCGGCCTGCTGACCCCATACGCCACCGGCGAGCTGGTCAAGGCGCTGAAGGCCGAGCAGTCGCTGCCGGTGTTCATCCATTCGCACGACACCGCCGGCCTGGCTGCCATGTGCCAGCTCAAGGCGGTAGAAAACGGCGCCGACCACATCGACACCGCCATCTCCAGCTTCGCCTGGGGCACCAGCCACCCAGGCACCGAGTCGATGGTCGCCGCGCTCAAGGGCAGCGAGTTCGATACCGGTCTGGATCTGGAATTGCTGCAGGAAATCGGCCTGTACTTCTACGCGGTGCGTAAGAAGTACCACCAGTTCGAGAGCGAATTCACTGCGGTGGACACTCGCGTTCAGGTCAACCAGGTGCCTGGTGGGATGATTTCCAATCTGGCCAACCAACTCAAGGAGCAGGGCGCTCTCAACCGCATGAACGAAGTGCTGGCGGAGATCCCGCGGGTGCGTGAAGACCTCGGCTTCCCGCCGCTGGTCACCCCGACTTCGCAGATCGTCGGTACCCAGGCGTTCTTCAACGTGCTGGCCGGTGAGCGCTACAAGACCATCACCAACGAGGTGAAGCTGTACCTGCAAGGCGGTTACGGCAAAGCGCCTGGCGTGGTCAACGAGCAGCTGCGCCGCCAGGCGATCGGCAGCGAAGAGGTGATCGACGTCCGCCCAGCCGATCTGCTCAAACCAGAAATGACCAAGCTGCGTGCCGAGATCGGTGCCCTAGCTAAGAGCGAAGAGGACGTACTGACCTTCGCCATGTTCCCGGACATTGGCCGCAAGTTCCTCGAAGAACGTGAAGCTGGCAGCCTCAAGCCTGAAGAGCTGCTGCCAATCCCTGAAGCGGGCGCTGCCGCGTCGGTGGGCGGCGAGGGCGTACCGACCGAGTTCGTCATCGACGTCCATGGCGAGACCTACCGCGTCGACATCACCGGTGTCGGCGTCAAGGCCGAAGGCAAGCGGCACTTCTATCTGTCGATCGATGGCATGCCGGAAGAAGTGGTGTTCGAGCCGCTCAACGACTTCGTTGGCGGTGGCGGCAGCAAGCGCAAGCAGGCCAGTGGTCCCGGCCACGTCAGCACCACCATGCCGGGCAACATCGTCGATGTGCTGGTCAAGGAAGGTGATGTGGTCAAGGCGGGTCAGGCGGTACTGATCACCGAAGCGATGAAGATGGAGACCGAAGTGCAAGCGGCCATCGCAGGCAAAGTCGTCGCCATTCATGTGGCTAAAGGTGACCGGGTAACCCCGGGCGAAATCCTGATCGAGATCGAAGGCTGAGCCCAGCCTTCATCTACAAGCGGTTAACCTCACTGGGGAGCGATAGCTCCCCTTTTTTTGTGTGCTTGACCGCTATCGCGGGGCAAGCCTACCCGTGGGAGCGGGCTTGCCCCGCGATAGCGGTGGTACTGACAACGCCTCACTTCAGCTTGGCACGACAAGCTTGCAGTGATTCCACCTGCCCCTGGGCCGGTTGGTTATCCTCGCTCAACCACCGCTCAAACCCCGCCGCCACCCCTGGCCACTCTTCATCGGTAATCGAATACCAGGCCGTATCGCGGTTCTGCCCCTTGATCACCATGTGATTGCGGAATACCCCCTCGTAGGTGAAGCCAAAGCGCTCCGCCGCCCGCTTGGAACGGGCGTTGGCGTTGTTGCACTTCCACTCCAGGCGACGATTGCCCAGCTCAAAACCCAGCTTGCCCAGCAAATACACCGCTTCAGTACCCTTCGGTGTGCGCTGCATGGTTGCACCAAAGGCGATGTGGCCGATCTCGATGCGGCCATGCTCGGGCACGATCGACATCAGGCTGAGTATGCCCTGCACCTGGCCGTTGGTGCGGTCGATGACGCTATAGAACAGCGGGTCGCGACTGGCCGCGTTGCCCTCCAGCCAGCGGTCGAAGGCGGCGCGCTCGGCAAATGGGCCGTATGGCAGGTAGTTCCACAGCGTCGGGTCAGACTCGGGGCCTTGCAGCACATCCCACAGGTCTTCGCCATGGCGTCTCGCATCAAGCTTTTCCAGGCGAATGAACCGCCCCTCGATGGGCTCGGCCTGAGGAACGATAGCGGGCTTCCAGTGCGACAGCTGACTCATATGTGGCTCCTGTGTTACAGCGCTTTGCGAAATTGGATGAAGCCCGGACGTTCCGCGACCTGTTCGTACAGGCTGATGGCGGTAGCGTTGGTCTCGTGAGTCAGCCAATGCACCTTGATGCAGCCAGCGGCCTTGGCTGTGGCATACACCTGTTCGATCAACCGGCGGCCAACACCCAGGCCACGCTGATCTGCGTCTACGTACAGATCCTGCAGGTAGCAGGAATTTTCGATGCTCCAGTTGGAACGATGATAGATCCAGTTGACCATGCCCACCGCCTTGCCATCGACCCAGGCCAGCGCTGAATGGGTGGGCTCCTGCGGGTCGAGCAGGCGCTGCCAGGTTACCGTGCTGACCTCGGCGGGCAGCTCGGTCTGGTAGAAGCGCAGATAGGCTTGCCACAGAGGCAGCCAGGCGGCGTGGTCGTTGGCATTGACCGGGCGGATGGTGACGGTGGACATGGGGCTATCCCTTCAGAGTGGGCGCATGTGCGCGGCAAGTTGTTGGTCCTGATGATCGGCGCTGTTGGCCAAGCCTTCGCGCACGCCTGCGATGTCCTCGGCCGAGCGGTTCTGACTGAGCTTGCGCGCACCTTGCAGGCGGGTGATGGGCAAGCGGAAACCGACAATCGCGCGCAGCATGCCGTCGATGTAGTCACTGGGCGCGTCACTGACTTTCCATGGTTGGCTGCGGCCTTGCTCATGCAGGTCGCTCAGGCGGCTGACGATGTCCAGCAGGCCGGCTGCATCGGGGATCACTTGAGCACAGCCGTAGGCATGCACGGCCAGGTAGTTCCAGGTGGGGACCACCTTGTGGTGCTCGGCCTTGCTTGGGTAGAAGCTCGGGCTGACGTAGGCGTCGGGCCCGGCGAACACCATCAACGCTTCGCCGCCTTGTTCCAGGGCCTGCCATTGCGTGTTGGCCTTGGCCAGGTGGCCGTAGACGGTGCCGAACTCGCCTTCGCCTGTGTCGATCAGTACTGGTAGGTGGCTGGCGAGCAAGCCTTGCTCGCCATGCGTCACCAGCACGGCCAGGCGGGTTTCCAGCATCTGCTGGTGCAGGCGCCCAAGGTCGTGCTCCTGATGGGGTTTGCTGTTGTACATGGCAGGTTCCTTGTCGAATGGCCCCATCCTAGGCAGGCTATTGGTCTAGGTTAAGAGCCATTCGAGACAGATTTTATAGGTCCAATCCCATGAGCGAACGCCCCATCGTGTTGCCCTTCGACCCCGCTGGGATCGTCCTCGATCAACGTCGCGGCCTCAGCCAGCAGCTCTACCAGGCTTTGCGTGCGCGGGTGCTGGATGGCCGCCTGAGCAGCGGCACACGGCTGCCGGCCACCCGCGATCTGGCCAGTATGTTGGCGCTTTCGCGCAACAGCGTAGTGCGTGCCTACGACCAGTTGTATGCCGAGGGTTACATCGAAAGCCGGGTAGGGGACGGCACCTATGTAAGTCAGCTGCCAAAACTATCCACACAACTGTCCACAGGGTTATCCCGTGGGTTATCAACAGACTTATCCACATTTCCTGTGTCTGATACTGTTGATTTGTCCAGCAGTGACCGCTCCAGCGAGCCTCTGGAGCGTCTGAAAAATCATCATTTGCCTGCGCCCAGAAGCGGTCCACCGCGGGCGTTTCGGGTGGGTATTCCTGCCTTCGATCTATTCCCATTCGACGTGTGGGCCAAGCTGCAAGCGGGTTTCTGGCGAAATCCAGAGCCTGCGCAGCTAGGCTATGGCGACCCGGCAGGAGAGCCTCAGCTGCGTGAATTGATTGCCGCCTACCTGCGCCGCTCCAGGGGCATGTCGTGCAGCGCTGGACAAATTGTGATCACCAGTGGCGCACAGGAGGCCATCAGCCTTTGTGCACAGTTGCTATTGCATCCCGGCGAGGCGGTGGCTGTGGAAAACCCAGGGTATCGCGCCGCTGGGCACGCCTTTGCCCTCGCCGGTGGGCGAGTGCGTGGGGTGCCAGTGGATGACGAGGGGCTCGATTGCGCCAAGCTCGCACAATTGGCTGATTGTCGTTTGGCCTATGTAACGCCGGCCCATCAGTACCCCACAGGGGTGACCATGAGCCTGGCCCGGCGTTTGTCGCTGCTGGCCTGGGCCGAGCGCCAGGATGGCTGGATCATCGAGGACGACTACGACGGTGAGTACCGCTACAGCGGCGCGCCGCTGGCGCCGTTGGCGGCACTCGATCGGCAGGGGCGGGTGCTGTACGTCGGCACCTTCGGCAAGATCGCCTTTCCCGCGCTGCGCTTGGGTTACCTGGTGTTGCCGCAGCGTTTGGTCGAGGCGTTCAGTCAGGCCCGGGCCTTGGCGGTGCGGCATTCGGAAGTGGGTACCCAGTGTGTGATGGCCCAGTTCATGGCCCAGGGGCATTTTCTGCGGCATATCCGTCGCATGCGCCGGGCGGCGTTGAGCCGGCGCAATGTGCTCAAGGCCGGGTGGCCGGAGGGAGTTGCCGGCTTGGGGGCGATGCCGGAGGTGTCGGCGGGGCTGCATGTGAAAGTGGCTGTGGATAACCTTGCCCGCGAGCGTGAATTGGTCGCACAGGCCGAGGCGGTAGGGGTGGAGGTGAATCCGTTGAGTAGTTACTGGTTGGAGGACAGCGAGGTGCCTGTGGATAAGCGGGCGGGGCTGGTGCTGGGGTTTGCGGCGGTGCCGCAGGCGCAGATTGCCGATGCGTTGATGCGCTTGCGTAAGGCCTGGAGGTAGCCAGGCCTACTTTGCGGCCTATCGCGGGGCAAGCCCGCTCCCACGATTCAAGCGCTCTAGGGATCGTTGCGTGGGAGCGGGCTTGCCCCGCGATGGGCTGCGTCGCAGCCCCAAAATCTCCAATCAGGTCCCGGACTTGATTCGCGTCCAAGCCCGAGTCCGCGCCCGTTCGGCATCCCGTGGCAGCGGCTTGAGCGTGTACAGCTTGGCCATCGCTTCCTCGGTCGGATACAGATTCGGGTTGTTCCGAATCGCTGGGCTGACCTTCTGCGTCGCATCCTTGTTCGGATTCGGATACCCGACAAAGTCGCTGATCGGCGCAATTACCTCCGGGCGCAGCAGGTAGTTGATGAACACATGCGCATCCTCAGGATTGGCCGCGCCTTTCGGAATCGCCAGCATATCGAACCAGATCGGCGCACCTTCTTTGGGCAGGCGCATATCCACCACCACGCCATTCTTGGCATCGCGCGCGCGGTTGGCGGCTTGGGAGAAGCTGCCGGAGTAGCCTACGGCCACACAGATATCGCCATTGGCGATGTCCGCCATGTACTTGGAGGAGTGGAAGTAGGTGATGTGCGGGCGAATCTTCAGCAACAGTGCTTCGGCTTTCTTGTAGTCATCCGGCTTGCCGCTATTAGGGTCCAGGCCCAGGTACTTCAACGCCAGTGGCAGGATCTCGGACGGCGAATCGAGCAGGGCCACACCACACTGTTTGAGCTTGGCGATGTTTTCTTCCTTGAAGATCAGGTCCCAGCTGTCCACCGGGGCATCGGCGCCGAGCACAGCCTTGACCTTGTCTGGGTTGAAGCCGATCAGCACAGTGCCGTACATGTAGGGCACGGCGAACTTGTTACCGGGATCGTTGGCTTCGATCAGCTTCATCAGTGCTGGGTCCAGGTGCTGCCAGTTCGGCAGCTTGCTGCGGTCCAGCGGCTGGAACACGCCAGCCTCGATCTGCTTGGCCAGGAACACATTGGAGGGCACCACCACGTCATACCCGGAGTTGCCGGTGAGCAGCTTGGCTTCCAACGCCTCGTTGGTGTCGAAGATGTCGTAGACCAGCTTGACCTGGCTGTCCTTCTGGAAGTCGGTCAGGGTCTGCGGGGTGATGTAGTCGAACCAGTTGTAGACGCGCAGGGTGCGCTGTTCGGCATGGGCTTGCAGGGCGCCAGCGGCAAGGCCGGCGACCAGCAAGGGGGCAAACAGTCGCTTGAGTCGTTTCATGGCCTGGCTCCTGGTTGGGCGCGCTGGAAGCCCTCCAGCACATTGACCGCGTTGATGCCGATTTCCTCCACAGCGTAGCCGCCTTCCATCACGAACAAGGTTGGCTTGCCGAGCCGGGCGATGCGCTCGCCCATTTGCAGGTAGTCGGGGCTGTCGAGTTTGAACTGCGAGATCGGGTCATCCTTGAAGGTGTCCACGCCCAGGGAGATCACCAGCACGTCCGCTGCATAGGCATCGATGCGCTGGCAGGCGTCTTCCAGGGCCTGGCTCCAGGCCGCCCAGTCGCTACCGGCGGGCAACGGATAATTGATGTTGCAGCCTTCGCCAGCGCCCTCGCCAGTCTCGTCGGCATAGCCGAGGAAGAACGGGAACTCATCGACCGGATCGCCGTGGATCGAAGCGAAGAACACATCGTTGCGGCTGTAGAAGATGTCCTGGGTGCCGTTGCCGTGGTGGTAGTCGACGTCGAGGATCGCCACCTTGCTGTGGCCTTGGTCGAGAAAGGCTTGGGCAGCGATGGCGGCATTGTTCAGGTAGCAGTAGCCGCCCATGACTTCGCCAGCAGCGTGGTGCCCAGGAGGTCGGCACAGGGCGAACGCCGAATGGGCGCCTTGCTGGATGGCCGCCTGTGCGGTCAGCGCGACCTGCGCGGCGCTGTAGGCTGCTTGCCAGGTGCCCGCAGTGATCGGCGCGCCGGCATCGAAGCTGTAGTAGCCCAGCTCGCCGTGCAGCCCGGTCGGTTTGACCTGGCGCAGGGTGCGTGCCGGCCAGGTGAACGGCAGCAAGTCGCCGTCATGGCCCAGTGCGGCCCAGCGGGCCCAGGCGCCTTCGAAGAAGTTCAGGTAGTCGGCGCTGTGGATCCGCTGTAGGGGGGCACGGCCGAAATCGGTCGGGCCTTGGACTGGGCCCAGGTTGCGCTTTTTGACTTGATCGAGGACATGATGGGCGCGCGAGGGCATTTCAAAGCAAGGCATCAGCTTGCCATCGATCAGCTCGCAACGGCCGTGGTGCAGGCGGTGATCATCGGAATAGATCGTCAGCATTTGTTGTTCTCCGAAGGTTACTGGCGTTGGCCATTGTCAGTGGCTGGCCGGTGGTGGAGAACGATGGTGGTGGCCAAAAGGGGATCGATGTGGCCAAGGCGTGTGAGTCGGTAAGCACGTTTTGTGGTTGATAGGTCGGGCCTGTTCGCGGGCAAGCCCGCTCCCACAGGGTTTTGCATTGCCCCTAAGATCTGTGTTGCAGGCGTGTATGCCGCTCTTGAAGCTGGCGCGGTACCTGTGGGAGCGGGCTTGCCCGCGAACAGGCCGGAACGGGTCAACCGCGAAAATGGCTGGGCGCCACGCCGCTCCAGCGCTGGAAGGCATGGCGGAAACTGGCGGTCTCGCTGAAGCCCAAGGTCTCGGCAATCCGATAGATCGGCATTTGGTCCTCGGCCAGCAGCTGCTTGGCCCGCTCGAAGCGCAGCTCATCCAGCAGCTGTTGATAACTACTGCCCAGCGCTTGCAGATGGCGGCGCAGGGTGCGCGACGAGCAGTTCATCTGCCGCGCCAAACCTTCCAGCCCGGGCGCTGCGTCCAACTGCTGGATCAGCAACTGGCGAATCCGCCCCAGCCAGGCCTGGCGCCCGGTGAACTCAAGGTTCAATAGCCGGCAGCGCTCGCTCATGGCTTTATGAGTTACCGGATCGGCCAACGGCAGCGGCATGTCCAACCAGCGCCGTTCGAAGGCAAAGGCGTTGTCGCCGGCGGCAAACCCCAACGGGCAGGGGAATGCACCGCTATAAAGCGCGTGATAGCTGGGTTGGGCATGTTCGAAGCGTGCTGCCAGCAACGGCAGCGGGCGGCCAAGCAGGTCGTCGCAGATGGTTTTCAGCGACACCAGGCAGAACTCGGCATTGAAAGTCGCCAGCGCTGGGCTGTCGCGGTAATCGCTGGCGCTGAACCAGATTCGCTGGCCATCGTCGATCAGGCGAAGCTCGAAGACTGTTCCCAGCAGTGCCGGATAGCGCAGGGCCAGGCGCAGGGCGTCACCCAAAGTGGCACTGGAGAGCAAGGCGTAACCGAGCATGCCGTAGCACGACACATGCATGCGCCGGCCCAGCTCCAGGCCGATCTCCTCGCGCCGGGCCACGGCGTTGGCACACACCTGCAATTCTTGCTGAGTGGTGATGCGCGCATCGGCATGGCCCAGGTCAGCCGGGCCAATGCCGCTGCCGGCTAGCAGGCTCGACGCATCGCAGCCGCTCTCTTGGAAAACCTTGAGAATCAGCGAAACGGCGTTGAGGGTGGTCAGGTGGCTGTGCAGCATGCTCGGCAATCCCGTGGGTTGGGAGCCATTATGGAGCAAGTTGTGTGCCGGGCGTCTGTTCCAAGCCGGGATAAAAAAAGGGCCCGGAGCGTGCGCTCGGGCCCTTGAAAGGTCGAGAGGTGTCTAGTCCCTCAAACCTGGTGAGACAGGTTGCAGTCGTCGGTTACGCCTTCAGCGGCACCAGACGTGGAGCGATCATGTTTTCCGGACGCAGGATGTCGTTGAGCATCGCTTCGTCCAGCAGCTTCTCTTCGCGCACCAACTCCAATACGCCGCGGCCGGTTTCCAGGGCAACGCGGGCGATACGGGTGGCGTTTTCGTAGCCGATGTACGGGTTCAGGGCGGTGACCAGGCCGATCGAGTGCTCGACCAGTTCACGGCAGCGCTGTTCGTTGGCAGTGATGCCGACGATGCAGTGCTCGCGCAGCATGTCCATGGCGCGTTGCAGCAGGCGGATCGAGTCGAAGATCTTGTAGGCGATCAGCGGCTCCATCACGTTCAGCTGCAGCTGGCCACCTTCGGCGGCGACGGTCAGTGCCAGGTCGTTGCCCATGATGGCGAAGGCCACTTGGTTGACGGCTTCCGGGATTACCGGGTTGACCTTGCCTGGCATGATCGAGCTGCCTGGCTGACGCGCTGGCAGGTTGATTTCGTTGATGCCGGTACGTGGGCCGCTGGACAGCAGGCGCAAGTCGTTGCAGATCTTCGACAGCTTGACCGCGGTACGCTTGAGCATGCCGGAGAACAGCACGAAGGCGCCCATGTCGGAGGTGGCTTCGATCAGGTCGGCAGCCGGAACCAGCGGCTGGCCGCTGATGGTCGCCAGGCGCTGTACCGCCAGCATCTGGTAGCCCGGGTCGGCGTTGATGCCGGTACCGATGGCGGTGCCGCCCAGGTTGATTTCGGTGAGCAGTTCCGGCGCCAGCGAGCGCAGACGGTTGAGGTCTTCGGTCATGGTGGTGGCGAAGGCGCGGAATTCCTGGCCGAGGGTCATCGGCACGGCGTCTTGCAGCTGGGTACGGCCCATCTTCAGGACGTGGTCGAACTCTTTACCCTTGGCCGCGAAGGCTTGGATCAGGCTGTCGAGGCTGGCCAGCAGGGCGTCGTGACCCAGCAGCAGACCCAGGCGGATCGCGGTCGGGTAGGCGTCGTTGGTCGACTGCGCCATGTTGACGTCGTTGTTCGGGTGCAGGTACTGGTACTCACCCTTCTGGTGGCCCATGGCCTCCAGCGCGATGTTGGCGATCACTTCGTTGGCGTTCATGTTGGTAGAAGTACCAGCACCGCCTTGAATCATGTCCACCACGAACTGCTCATGGTAGTCACCGCGGATCAAACGGGCGCAAGCCTCGCTGATGGCGGCGTGCTTGGCATCGCTCAAGTGCCCCAGCTCACGGTTGGCGTCAGCAGCTGCCTGCTTGACCATCGCCAGGCCGACTACCAGTTTCGGGTAGTGCGACAGCGGAACACCGGAGAGGTGGAAGTTGTTGGCAGCGCGCAGAGTCTGGATGCCGTAGTAGGCATCGGCAGGGACTTCAAGGGTACCAAGCAGATCTTTTTCGACGCGGAACGATGCAGCGGAGGACATGATGGATATCATCTCGAGTTTGACCCGGCACCTGCCGGAATGGCGCCAATCCTAGGCCGGGGCAGATTTGTCGGCCAATGCTGTTAGACGCTAACCTATGCACAAACGGCATAGTGATTGATGTGACGTCAATTGACATTCGAGCGTGTTCCATTTTGGTGCACGCCGGGAGATGGCTTCATGAACCTCGAAAGCAAATGGCTGGAAGATTTCAGCGCGCTGGCCTCAACGCGTAGTTTTTCCCAGGCGGCGGAGCGACGTTTCGTCACCCAGCCAGCCTTCAGTCGACGCATACGCAGCCTGGAAGCGGCACTCGGGCTGACCTTGGTGAATCGTTCCCGCACGCCGATCGAACTGACTGAGGCGGGGCAGCTGTTTCTCGTCACGGCGCGTACGGTTGTCGACCAGTTGAGCGAAGTTCTGCGCCATTTGCATCATCTGGAAGGTGGCCAAGGCGAGGTCATCCAGGTAGCGGCGGCGCACTCGTTGGCGTCGGGGTTTTTCCCCCGTTGGGTGGCCCAGTTGCGCAACGATGGTTTGAACATCGCCACGCGCCTGGTTGCGACCAACGTCGGTGATGCGGTGCATGCCTTGCGCGAAGGTGGCTGCGATTTGATGCTGGCCTTCTATGACCCCGATGCGGCGCTGCAGATGGATGCCGAGATCTTCCCGTCATTGCATATGGGCACCACCGAGATGCTGCCGGTATGCGCCGTTGGTCCTGACGGCAAGCCGTTGTTCGATCTGGAAGGTGACGCCAGCGTGCCGCTGCTGGCCTACAGCGCTGGAGCATTCCTCGGGCGTTCGGTGAGTCTTCTGCTGCGCCAGCGCAACCTGCGCTATACCACTGTCTATGAAACGGCGATGGCCGACAGCCTTAAAAGCATGGCCCTCGAGGGTATGGGCGTGGCCTGGGTCCCACGGCTGTCGATGCAGGGCGAACTGGCCCGCGGTGAGCTGGCCGTTTGCGGCAGCAGCGCCTGGCACGTGCCGCTGGAAATTCGTCTGTACCGCTGCGCCCTGGTACGCAAGGCCAACGTGCGCTTGCTGTGGCGCAAGCTCGAAGGCGGCGCAGTTGACTCAAAAGTCAGCCAAACCCCCGAAAAATAAGGCCGACAGTTGGTCGCCAGGGGTGCCGAGATGCTATCGCGTTACGTTATACTGCGCGGCCCCTCGACCGGATAGATTCCGGTCATGATCAGCAAACAAGCCACGCCGGTCGTCCCGCGTGGCTTGTTGTTTTTTGACGCGCCTGCGGGCGCACAAGCGAAGAGGCTCGACGATGAGTGCACTGGTTGGCGTGATCATGGGCTCCAAGTCCGATTGGTCCACCCTTAGCCACACCGCCGATATGCTGGAAAAACTCGGCATTCCCTACGAAGTGAAGGTGGTTTCCGCCCACCGCACCCCGGATCTGCTGTTCCAGTATGCCGATGAGGCCGAAGGCCGCGGCATCGAGGTGATCATCGCCGGTGCCGGTGGCGCCGCCCACCTGCCAGGCATGTGCGCCGCCAAGACTCACCTGCCGGTGCTCGGCGTGCCAGTACAGTCGTCGATGCTGTCGGGCGTCGACTCGCTGCTGTCGATCGTACAGATGCCAGCCGGTATTCCGGTTGCCACCCTGGCCATCGGCAAGGCTGGCGCGATCAATGCCGCGCTGCTGTCGGCGAGCATCCTCGGTGCCAAGCACCCGCAGTTCCACGCGGCGCTCAAGCAGTTCCGCACGGAGCAGACCGAAACCGTCCTGGACAATCCTGACCCGCGTCAGGCTTGAGGCTTACGACATGAAGATCGGTGTAATCGGTGGCGGCCAGTTGGGCCGCATGCTGGCCCTGGCGGGCACTCCGCTGGGCATGAACTTCGCTTTCCTCGACCCGGCGCCGGACGCTTGCGCCGCGCCATTGGGCGAGCACCTGCGTGCCGACTACGGCGACCAGGACCATCTGCGCCAGCTGGCCGACGAAGTCGACCTGGTGACCTTCGAGTTCGAAAGCGTCCCGGCCGAGACCGTGGCCTTCCTCTCGCAGTTCGTTCCGGTCTACCCGAGCGCCGAAGCGCTGCGCATCGCCCGTGACCGCCTGTTCGAAAAGAGCATGTTCCGCGACCTGGGCATCCCTACCCCGGCGTTCGCCGACATTCTCTCTCAGGCGGACCTCGATGCGGCAGTCGCCAGCATTGGCCTGCCAGCTGTGCTCAAGACCCGCACCCTGGGTTATGACGGCAAGGGCCAGAAGGTGCTGCGCAGCGCTGAAGACGTGGTCGGCACCTTTGCCGAACTGGGCAGCGTGCCATGCCTGCTGGAAGGCTTCGTGCCGTTCACGGGCGAAGTGTCGCTGGTGGCCGTGCGTGGCCGCGATGGCGAAACCCGCTTCTACCCGTTGGTGCACAACACCCACGAGAACGGCATCCTGCGCCTGTCGGTGGCCAGCGAAGACCACCCGTTGCAGGCGCTGGCTGAAGACTACGTCGGTCGCGTGCTCAAGCAGCTCGACTATGTCGGCGTGATGGCCTTCGAGTTCTTCGAGGTCGACGGTGGCCTGAAAGCCAACGAAATCGCCCCGCGCGTCCATAACTCCGGGCACTGGACCATCGAAGGCGCCGAGTGCAGCCAGTTCCAGAACCACTTGCGCGCCATTGCCGGCTTGCCGCTGGGGTCGACTGCCAAGGTCGGCGAGAGCGCCATGCTCAACTTCATCGGCGAAGTGCCGGCAGTGGACAAGATCGTCGCCCTCGACGACTGCCACCTGCACCACTATGGCAAGGCCTTCAAGGCTGGCCGCAAGGTCGGTCACGCCACCCTGCGTTGCTCGGATATGGCTACCCTGCACGACAAGATCGCCGAAGTAGAGGCGTTGATCGCCGGCTGATTGAACCTCTGTGGCCGGCAAGGCCTCTGAGATGGCAACAAGCCAAAGCGCTGACTAGGCTTTGGCTTGTTTTCATCTTCACTGCAGAGGGATTGCCATGGGCATCATTGGAACCATCTTCATCGGCCTGATCGTCGGCCTGCTGGCCCGCTTCCTCAAGCCTGGGGACGACAGCATGGGCTGGATCATGACCATCCTGCTGGGTATCGCCGGCTCCCTGCTGGCCACCTACGGCGGCCAGGCATTGGGCATCTACCAGGCCGGGCAAGCGGCAGGCTTCTTCGGCGCACTGGTTGGCGCCATCGTGCTCCTGGTGATCTACGGTCTGATCAAGAAACGCTGATTACAGATAGAATGCCCGGTAATTCAAACTGAGTTGCCGGGCATTTTTTATGCGTGCGTTTTTCCTTATCCCGATGTTGCTGGTAGCTAGCCTGGCTCACGCCGAACTGCCTGAAACCGACTGGCTCGAACTGATGCCCAAGTCGGACCAGAAGGCGCTGGAGCTGATGCCGGAAATCGATCACAACTCGCCTGAAGCGATGGGCACCTTCACCGACAAGGGCGGCCTCAAGCAGAGCAAAGGCTTGCCGGCGGTGATGTACTCGACCAAGACCGTGGCGGCGATGAATGGTAAACAGATTCGCCTGGGTGGGTATCCGGTGCCGCTGGAGAGCGATGCCAAGGGCAACAGCACATTGTTCTTCCTGGTGCCGTATCCAGGGGCCTGCATCCACGTGCCGCCGCCGCCGCCCAACCAGCTGGTGCTGGTACGCTATCGGCGGGGGCTGAAGATCGATGACATCTATACGCCGCTGTGGGTCAGCGGGACGTTGAAGGTGGAAACGGTCAGCAATGACCTGGCGGATGCGGCGTATGCGCTGGATGCAGGGCAGGTGAGGGTGGTGGAGGATGCCGACCTCTGATGGTATCTGGGCCGGCCTCATCGCGGGGCAAGGCCGCTCCCACGCAGCCCGCGTCATCAGGAGGCTGGCGTGGGAGCGGGCTTGCCCCGCGATGAGGTCGGTCAGATCAAAGCGCCTCGCTGCCAATCACCACGCTAAGGGCATGACTCGCCCCAGGCTTGAGCACTACTACATCATCCCAGACATTCGCCGTCTCGATGCATAGCATCCGCTGCCAGCCATCATCGGCCATGTCCGCCAGCTCCTTGGCGCGCTCGGTCCACGGGTTCCAGATCACTGCCGAGCGCGAGCCGCTGCTGGCCAGGGTAATCCGCCGATTCCAGTGCGGGTCGACGATGCTCAAGCGCTCAGGGGTGTGCAGATAGATCCGGTCGGTCTCCCCGGCAAAGCCCAGCGCCCCGGTTTGCGTGCGCTGCTGCCAATCGGCCAGGGTCTCGATGTAGTCCAGCCCCTGCACACCCTCAACGCGCGCCTGGCGCACATCGCTGACGGCGAAGTAGCTGTGCAGGGCCTGGCTGATGGTCACGCTGTCGTTGCCCAGGTTGTAGCTGGTCAGGGTCACGTGCAATTGCTCACCCAGCTCGATCAGCAGTTTCAACTCGACCTCATGCGCCCAGCCGGGCAGGTCGCCTTGCGCCTCGGGCAGTTCGAACTCGATCTGAAGGTTGGCGCCGACCTCTTCGACCCTGCGCAATTGCCAGTCGCGTCCGCGCGCCAACCCGTGGGCCGGAGCCTGGTCGCCTTTGTACATGGCTTGGACGGATTCGGGATTGCGCTGCAAGTTGCCAAACCACGGCCAGCACACCGGTACCCCGGCGCGCACGGATTTACCCTGGCGCAAGATGGCCTGGTCGCTCAGCCACAGCAACGGCGGTTCGCCGATTCGCTGATAGCTGAGGATCTGCGCGCCTTGCTGGGCGATCAGTAGTTCGGCATGAGCGCTGCTGATACGCCAGCAATTGAGCTCGCCGTGGAGCTCGGTTTCGACCTTGAAATTAGCCATACGCTTGTCTCGTTGATTGCATGTAGGCCTTGGACCTTGTGCCTTGCAACGAGTTTACCGCCAGCCAGGCTCAGCGACGAGGCACCGAACGGGTACGGCCACTGCCATCGATGGCGACGAACACGAACACCGCTTCGGTGACCTTGCGCCATTCGCTGGACAGCGGATCGTCGCTCCACACTTCGACCATCATCTGGATCGAGCTGCGGCCGATTTCCAGGGTCTGGGTATAGAAGGACAGTTGTGCGCCTACCGCTACCGGGACCAGGAAAGCCATGCGGTCGATCGCCACGGTGGCCACCCGGCCGCCTGCGACACGGCTGGCCATGGCGGTGCCGGCCAGGTCCATCTGCGCGACCAGCCAGCCGCCAAAGATGTCACCAAAGCCGTTGGTTTCGCGGGGTAACGCAGTAATTTGCAAGGCCAGGTCGCCCTGCGGGATAGGATCTTCTTGTTCGAGCTCAATCATGCCGTGGGGCCTCTGACCCGTGACGCTTCGTTGGTTGGCGCAATGAAGGACGCCGAGAAATCGATTCAGCTAAAAACATACTACGCTGATTTCGCTTCGCAGGGCGGCCGAAGGGAAACTCTGCGAAACCGCCTGAGCATAGTGACCGGCGTTTTCGCACAACATCCCACATCGGGAGCAACCTTTTGCTACGAATGGGCAGTATATAGAGCCTCACAGCCAGCGACGACCGCGCATTCATGAATATCTGTAGTGTTTTTGTATCGCTATGAGCGTAGCGCGCCAATTTGCTATCTTCGCTGCTCACCATTCCAGAAGCCGCGTGCCAAGCGGCCTGCACGACCTACAAGAGATAATCGATGACCTCCGTGCCCAGCAGTATCGAGCAGCCCTCGCGGCCGCTGACCCGCAGTGACTACAAGACGCTCTCATTGTCCGCCCTGGGCGGCGCGCTGGAGTTCTACGACTTCATCATCTTCGTGTTCTTCGCCACGGTAGTCGGCAAGCTGTTCTTCCCGCCGGACATGCCCGAATGGCTACGCCTGATGCAGACCTTCGGCATTTTTGCTGCCGGTTACCTGGCGCGCCCGCTCGGCGGCATCGTCATGGCGCACTTCGGCGACCTGTTGGGGCGCAAGAAGATGTTCACCTTGAGCATCTTCATGATGGCCCTGCCGACACTGATCATGGGCCTGCTGCCAACCTACGCGCAGATCGGCCTGTGGGCGCCGATCCTGCTGCTGCTGATGCGGGTCATTCAGGGCGCGGCGATTGGTGGTGAGGTGCCGGGCGCCTGGGTGTTCGTCTCCGAGCATGTGCCGGCGCGCAACACCGGCTACGCCTGCGGCACGCTGACGGCCGGGCTGACTGCCGGGATTTTGCTGGGCTCGCTGGTAGCGACGCTGATCAACACGGTTTATACCGTCGAGGAAGTGGCGGATTACGCCTGGCGGATTCCGTTCCTGCTCGGTGGTGTGTTCGGCCTGTTCGCGGTCTACCTGCGCCGTTGGCTGCATGAGACGCCGGTATTCGCCGAGATGCAGCAGCGCAAGGCGCTGGCCGAAGAGCTGCCGCTGCGCGCGGTGCTGCGTGATCACCGCGGGGCGATCATCCTGTCGATGCTGCTGACCTGGCTGCTGTCGGCTGGCGTGGTGGTGGTGATCCTGATGACCCCGGCGCTGCTGCAGAGCCTCTATCACATCAGTCCGACCGACTCGCTCAAGGCCAACAGCCTGGCGATCGTGCTACTCAGCCTGGGCTGCATCGGTTCCGGTAGCCTGGCGGATCGCTTTGGTGCGGGGCGAGTATTCGTGATCGGCAGCCTGGCGTTGCTGGTGACCTCGTGGACGTTCTACCACAGCCTGCCGACTCGGCCGGACCTGCTGTTCCCGCTGTACGCGCTGACGGGCCTGTGCGTCGGGGTGATTGGCGCAGTGCCGTATGTGATGGTCAAGGCGTTCCCGGCGGTGGTGCGGTTCAGTGGGTTGTCGTTCTCCTACAACGTCGCCTACGCCATTTTCGGTGGCCTGACGCCGATGGTGGTGACTGCGCTGCTCAAGCTCAGCCCGATGGCGCCTGCTTACTACGTGGCGGGGTTGTGTGCCGTTGGTCTGTTGGTTGGGCTTTACCTGTTGGCGAACAAGCGCTGAGTAATCGGTAAGGCTGGAGGATGTGGGGCCGCTGCGCGGCCTCAAAATTCCTCTGTCACCGCAAATTCTTTGAAACATCCTGAAAGGCCATCCCGCACTCGCGGTGATGGCCTTTCATCCAATTGTCACATTGGAGTCATATCGTGTTCATGCGGCCTGCAGATACTTGGGCCCGATCCATCCAACACCCCAAATATTCCTGCTAGGAGCAAGGCATGAAACTGAAGCGTTTGATGGCGGCCCTTACCTTCGCCGCCGCTGGCGTTGCCACCGCCAATGCGGTAGCCGCTGTCGACCCAGCAATCCCGACCTACACCAAGACCACCGGTGTTTCGGGCAACCTCTCCAGCGTAGGTTCCGACACCCTCGCCAACCTGATGACGCTGTGGGCCGAGGCCTACAAGAAGGAATATCCGAACGTAAACATCCAGATCCAGGCGGCCGGCTCCTCCACCGCGCCACCCGCGCTGACCGAAGGCACCGCCAACCTCGGCCCGATGAGCCGCAAGATGAAGGACGTCGAGCTGCAGGCCTTCGAGCAGAAGTACGGCTACAAGCCAACCGCCATCCCGGTTGCCGTCGACGCCCTGGCCGTATTCGTGCACAAGGACAACCCGATCAAGGGCCTGACCATGGCGCAGGTCGATGCGATCTTCTCCTCGACTCGCCTGTGCGGCGGCAAAGCCGACGTGAAAACCTGGGGCGACCTGGGCGTGACTGGCGACCTGGCCAACAAGCCAGTGCAGCTGTTCGGCCGCAATTCGGTATCCGGCACCTACGGCTACTTCAAGGAAGAAGCCCTGTGCAAAGGCGACTTCAAGCCTAACGTCAACGAACAGCCTGGCTCGGCTTCGGTCGTGCAGTCGATCAGCAGCTCGCTGAACGGCATCGGCTACTCGGGCATTGGTTACAAGACCGCCAGCGTCAAGACTGTAGCACTGGCCAAGAAAGAAGGCGGCGAGTTCGTTGAAGACAACGAAAGCAACGCCCTGAACGGCACCTACCCGCTGTCGCGTTTCCTCTACGTCTACGTCAACAAGGCGCCGAACAAGCCTCTGGCCCCGCTGGACGCCGAGTTCATCAAGCTGGTCCTGTCGCAAGCTGGCCAGCAGGTCGTGGTCAAGGATGGCTACATCCCACTGCCGAAGAAAGTGGTCGACAAGGCCATGGCGGACCTCGGTCTGTCGCACAACGGTAATGTTGCCAAGAAGTAAGTGAGACCCCGGTGAGGGCTGGCCTGCGCTAGCCCTCCCACCCATTCTCGGTCCGAAGCCAGAACTCCTGAGCGGCGGGCTTTTTTGCGTCAATGCACTGTCATGTTTTTGTAATACGGGACCGCTAGGGTGTGCGCATGAATGATCTGGCCAACTCCACCATGACCCAAAATTCTCCCCCCGTGCGGATTGATTTCAATACGCCCGAGTTGCAACGCAAGCGCAAGATGCGTGCGTTCAAGGATCGCCTGACCCGCTGGTATGTACTGGTGGGCGGGCTTGCCGTGCTGGCGGCGATTACCCTGATCTTCTTCTATCTGGCCTATGTCGTGCTGCCACTGTTCCAGGGCGCCGAACTGACCAGCAAGAAGGCCCTGGAGCCGACCTGGCTGCAGCAGGATGCCGGCAAACCGCTGATGATCGCCCTCGAGGAGCAAAACCTGGTCGGTATGCGTGTGTCCGATAAAGGCCAGGCGCTGTTTTTCGACACCAAGAGCGGTGCTGAAATCAATCGCGTGAACCTGCCCGTGCCGGCCGGCGCCCAGGTGACGTCGATCAGTACCGATCAGCCGGGTAGCCCGCTGATCGTGCTGGGCTTGTCCAATGGTCAGGCGGTGGTGTTCCACCACACCTACAAGATCACCTACCCGGACAACAAAAAGACCATCACCCCTGGCATCGATTTCCCGTATGGCCAGGAGCCGTTCGTGCTCGACGAGCAGGGCCGCGCGCTTGAGCACGTCAGCGTCAACGTCAACGGCGAGACCGTGACGGTAGCCGGTTCGCATGGTTCGCAACTGCTGGTGACCCAGCTGACTCGCGAAGAGAACATGATGACCGGTGAGGTCACCAGCGAGCAGAACCGCATCGACCTGCCGCAAATGACCGAGCCGGTGAAGGCGATCTTCATCGACCCGCGCCAGCAATGGCTGTATGTGGTCAACGGTCGCGCCCAGGCCGACGTGTTCAGCCTGCGCGACAAGAGCCTCAATGGTCGCTACAAGCTGCTCGACGACGGCCAGGCCGAGATCACCGCCAGTGCCCAGCTGGTCGGCGGTATCTCGCTGATCTTCGGTGATTCCAAAGGTGGCCTGAGCCAGTGGTTCATGGCCCGTGACCCGGATGGCGAGCAGCGCTTCAAGCTGATTCGCAGCTTCAAGATGGGCAACGCCCCGGTGGTGCAGATCGACGCCGAAGAGCGCCGCAAAGGTTTCATCGCCCTGGACAGCGCCGGCAAGCTCGGCGTGTTCCACAGCACCGCGCATCGTACCCTGCTGGTCGAGCCTGCCGCCGAAGGCGCGGGTATCCTCGCGCTGTCGCCACGCGCCAACCGCATCTTCATCGAAGAAGGCGGCAAGCTGCTGCCGCTGAGCCTGAAGAACCCGCACCCGGAAGTGTCCTGGAGCGCACTGTGGAGCAAGGTCTGGTACGAGAACTACGACGAGCCCAAGTACGTTTGGCAGTCGACTGCTTCGAACACCGACTTCGAGCCTAAGCTGAGCCTTTCGCCACTGACCTTCGGTACCCTCAAGGCCGCGTTCTACGCGATGATCCTGGCGGCGCCGCTGGCCATTGCCGCAGCGATCTACACCGCTTACTTCATGGCCCCTGGCATGCGCCGCAAGGTCAAGCCGGTGATCGAGCTGATGGAAGCGATGCCGACGGTGATCCTCGGCTTCTTCGCCGGCCTGTTCCTCGCGCCGTACCTTGAAGGCCACCTGCCGGGTGTGTTCAGCCTGTTCCTGTTGATGCCGATCGGTATCCTGCTGGCCGGCTTCACCTGGAGCCGCCTACCGGAATCGCTGCGCCTGCGTGTGCCGGATGGCTGGGAAGCCGCGATTTTGATCCCGGTGATCCTGTTCACCGGCTGGTTCGCCCTGTACATGAGCCCGTTCATTGAAACTTGGTGGTTCGGCGGCGACATGCGCCTGTGGATCAGCAACGACCTGGGTATCACCTACGACCAGCGCAACGCCCTGGTAGTCGGTATCGCCATGGGCTTCGCGGTGATCCCGAACATCTACTCGATCGCCGAAGACGCCGTGTTCAGTGTGCCACGCAGCCTGACCCTGGGTTCGCTGGCGCTGGGTGCTACGCCGTGGCAGACCCTGACCCGTGTGGTCATCCTCACGGCCAGCCCGGGTATCTTCTCGGCGCTGATGATCGGCATGGGCCGTGCAGTGGGCGAGACCATGATCGTGTTGATGGCCACCGGTAACACCCCGGTCATGGAGATGAACCTGTTTGAAGGCATGCGTACCCTGGCCGCCAACGTCGCGGTGGAGATGCCCGAGTCGGAAGTCGGCGGCAGCCACTACCGCGTGCTGTTCCTCGCCGCGCTGGTACTGCTGATGTTCACCTTCGTGATGAACACCCTGGCCGAGCTGATTCGTCAGCGTCTGCGCAAGAAATACTCGTCGCTTTGATAGAAAGGTAGAGATCCGTGAAAAAGGATTCCCTCAAAGGCTGGTTCAAGAGCGGCGCCCCCGGCGTCTGGATCAGCGGTGGCGCGGTCGCCATCGCAGTGATCATGACCGTGGGCCTGCTGGCGGTGATCGCCGTGCGTGGCCTGGGCCATTTCTGGCCGGCCGACCTGATCCAGGCCACCTATAAGGTGCCGGGCCAGGCTGATCATGTAGTCATCGGTGAAGTGGTACAGAAGGAAGAAGTCCCGCTGGCGCGCTTGAAGGGCGCCGGTCTGCCGGTGCCGGATAACGGCCCGGAGTTCATGACCCGCGAGCTGATCAAGGTCGGTAACCGCGACCTCAATGGCAGCGACTTCACCTGGGTGGTCGGTGACTGGCTGGTGGATCAAACCACCCCCGCCGAACTGATCGCCCTGGAGCGCCGCGAATGGGGCAACTTCTACGGTTACCTGGTCAGCGTCAAGGAGAACGGCAAGGTCGTCGCCGAAGGCCAAGCGGCCTGGACCGAACTGCAAGCGCGCCTCAAGCGTGCCAGCAAACTGGCCGGCGAGCTGCAGACCCTTGAGAAGAAAGACATCGGTGCGATCAACCATGGCCTGGAGCGCCTGCGCCTGCACAGCCGTAAGCTTGAGCTCGACGGCAAGCTGGACGCCGCTGCTCAGGCGGACATGGACGCCGAGCGCGCCGAGCTGAACAGCCGCTACAAGGCCATCGAAGACCGCCTCGGCGCGCTGCACAGCGAGTTCAGCCGTGACAGCCTGGTTGCCCGTGATGGCAATGGCCGCGAAGTCGAGATCAACCTGGACAAGGTGGTGCATGCCTATCAGCCAAACGGCATGGGTACCTTCACCAAGCTGGGTACCTACTTTGCCAAGGTCTGGGAGTTCTTGAGCGACGACCCGCGTGAAGCCAACACCGAGGGCGGTATCTTCCCGGCCATCTTCGGTACGGTGATGATGACCCTGATCATGGCCGTGATCGTCACCCCGTTCGGCGTGCTGGCTGCGGTGTATCTGCGTGAATACGCCCGCCAGGGCCCGGTAACGCGGCTGATCCGCATCGCGGTGAACAACCTGGCGGGTGTTCCGGCGATCGTCTACGGCGTGTTCGGCCTGGGCTTCTTCGTCTACGTGCTGGGTGGTTCGATCGACCGGCTGTTCTTCCCTGAAGCCCTGCCGGCGCCAACCCTGGGGACTCCAGGCCTGCTGTGGGCTTCGCTGACCCTGGCCCTGCTGGCCGTGCCGGTGGTGATCGTGGCTACCGAAGAAGGTCTGGCGCGGATCCCGCGGACCGTGCGCGAGGGCTCGCTGGCCCTCGGCGCAACCAAGGCCGAGACGCTGTGGAAGATCGTCCTGCCAATGGCCAGCCCGGCGATGATGACCGGCATGATCCTCGCCGTGGCACGTGCCGCCGGTGAAGTGGCGCCGCTAATGCTGGTGGGTGTGGTCAAGCTGGCGCCATCGCTGCCAGTGGACGGTAACTACCCTTACCTGCACCTGGACCAGAAGATCATGCACCTGGGCTTCCACATCTATGACGTCGGCTTCCAGAGCCCGAACGTCGAGGCCGCGCGACCGCTGGTGTACGCCACCGCGCTGTTGCTGGTGCTGGTGATCGCCACCCTCAACCTTTCGGCGGTGTGGATCCGTAACCACCTGCGCGAGAAGTACAAGGCGCTCGACCACTGAGCCTGATTAGCAAGCATGCCGCCTGCAAGCCGGGCGGCGCTTTGAAACGAATTGATAGCGTATGGAGTTGACCATGCAGCAAGAATCCCACACCCACGGCATCGACATGTCCGCCCTGGGTCGCGACAAGCAGAGCCTGCGCCTGGCCGAAGAGACCGTTGCCATCGAAGTGCCTGGCCTGTCCCTGTACTACGGCGACAAGCAGGCGTTGTTCGACGTCAGCATGAACATCCCCAAACAGCGCGTGACCGCCTTCATCGGCCCGTCCGGCTGCGGTAAGTCGACCCTGCTGCGCACGTTCAACCGCATGAACGACCTGGTCGATGGCTGCCGCGTCGAAGGCGAGATCAACCTGTACGGCAATAACATCTATCGCAAGGGCGAAGACGTCGCCGAGCTGCGTCGGCGGGTCGGCATGGTGTTCCAGAAGCCTAACCCGTTCCCCAAGACCATTTATGAAAACGTGGTCTACGGCCTGCGGATCCAGGGCATCAACAAGAAACGCACCCTCGATGAGGCGGTTGAGTGGGCACTCAAGGGCGCGGCCCTGTGGGATGAGGTCAAAGACCGCTTGCACGAGTCGGCGCTGGGCCTGTCCGGTGGTCAGCAGCAACGTTTGGTCATCGCCCGTACCATTGCCGTCGAGCCTGAAGTGCTGCTGCTCGATGAACCGTGCTCGGCACTCGACCCGATCTCGACCTTGAAGGTCGAAGAGCTGATCTACGAATTGAAATCCAAGTACACCATCGTCATCGTTACCCACAACATGCAACAGGCGGCGCGTGTCTCGGACTACACCGCGTTCATGTACATGGGCAAACTGATCGAGTTCGGTGATACCGATACGCTGTTCACCAACCCGGCGAAGAAACAGACCGAAGACTACATCACCGGTCGTTACGGCTAGAGGCCGCACGAACGACTCGGACCCTGTGGGAGCGGGCTTGCCCGCGAACAAGGGCGAAGCCCTTGCCATGCGCCGTAGGCGCCTGCTTCGCGGGCAAGCCCGCTCCCACACGAACAAACTTGAAGCTTGCAGCTCGCGGAGCGAACGCATGATCAACAAAGAAAGCCTTACCCATCACATCTCCCAGCAGTTCAACGCCGAGCTCGAAGAGGTTCGCAGCCACCTCCTGGCGATGGGTGGGCTGGTCGAGAAGCAGGTCAACGACGCCGTCACTGCGCTGATCGAAGCCGACTCCGGCCTGGCTCAGCAGGTGCGTGAAGTCGATGAACAGATCAACCAGATGGAGCGCAACATCGACGAGGAATGCGTGCGCATCCTCGCCCGTCGCCAGCCAGCGGCCTCCGACCTGCGCTTGATCATCAGCATCTCCAAGTCGGTGATCGACCTGGAGCGCATCGGTGACGAGTCGACCAAGATCGCCCGTCGCGCCATCCAGCTGTGCGAGGAAGGCGAGTCGCCGCGCGGTTACGTAGAGGTGCGCCACATTGGCGATCAGGTGCGCAACATGGTCCGTGACGCGCTGGACGCGTTCGCCCGCTTCGATGCCGAACTGGCCCTGTCGGTGGCCCAGTACGACAAGACCATCGACCGCGAATACAAGACCGCGCTGCGCGAGCTGGTCACCTACATGATGGAAGACCCGCGTTCGATCTCGCGCGTCCTCAGCGTGATCTGGGCCCTGCGTTCGCTGGAGCGGATCGGCGACCACGCTCGCAACATCGCCGAGCTGGTGATCTACCTGGTGCGCGGCACCGACGTGCGTCACCTGGGCCTAAAGCGGATGAAGGCGGAAGTCGAGGGGAAAGCCGGGGTCGAGGGTGAAATCGCTAATGTTCCGGCTGAATCGGACGATAAATAGGATTGCTCCCGAGCATGAACGCCCGGCCTGTGCCGGGCGTTTTCGTTTGCGGTCGAGCAGCCAGCAGGCACCCGCGAACAAGGTGAGAACTCCCGGCGTGACCAGTGGTTTGGCAAATGGCCATCAGTCAGCGGTATGCTAGTCGGGATCAAGAGGAGTATTGATGAGTAAAGTCAATGTGCTGGTCGTGGATGACGCGCCGTTCATCCGTGACCTGGTAAAGAAGTGCCTGCGCAATGCGTTCCCCGGCATGGTCATCGAAGACGCGGTCAACGGTCGCAAGGCCATGGCGATGCTGAGCAAGGAAACCTACGACCTGGTCCTATGCGACTGGGAGATGCCGGAGATGTCCGGCCTCGAACTGCTCACCTGGTGCCGCCAGCAGCCTGAAATGAAAGCCCTGCAGTTCATCATGGTGACCAGCCGCGGTGACAAGGAAAACGTCATTCAGGCGATTCAGGCCGGCGTGTCCGATTTCGTCGGCAAACCGTTCACCAACGAGCAGCTGCTGACCAAGGTGAAGAAGTCGCTGAGCAAGATCGGCAAGCTGGACAGCCTGCTGGCAGGTGGGCCGGCGCGGGTCAATTCGGCATTCGCCAACGATTCACTCAGCGCCCTGACCGGTGGGCGGCCTGAAGCGGTCAAAGCTGCGCCAGCCCCGGCTGCTACTGCTGCTGCCAAACCGCTGATCAATGCCCCCACTCCGCGTACGGCGGCTGCCGCTGCGCAGAGTGGTCGCGGCCAAGGCCAGTTGCGTTTGTCCAGCGGCACCCAGCAATGCGTGATCAAGGCATTGAGCCTCAAGGAGGCGCTGCTGGTCGTGCGTCGCAGCGCCAACCTGCCACAAGTGTTGGAAGGCGCGGTGCTGGACCTGGAGCAGGGCGAGAACGCCGAAGTGGCGCGGCTCAACGGCTATCTACATGCCGTTGCGGCGCTGGAACCCAAGCCTGAGAGCGACTGGTTGCAGCTGACGTTCAAGTTCGTCGACCAGGATGCGCAGAAGCTCGATTACCTGTCGCGACTGATTGCCCGTGGGACTACCCAGAAGCACTTCACCCCGGGCGCTTGAGCGCCGGTTCAGGACTCATCGTGCAGCAAGCCCAGCTCGTGGCAGCGGGCTTGCCCCGCGATGAGGCGCGCACTGCCTGATCCAGGCGACCAACTGCACCTACACCCCCGGCACTGGGCTGCTAGGCTTCGACAGATCTAACCTGTCAAAAAGCCACTATCATGCCCAGCCGCCTGCTGCTGTTCTGTGCCTTGCTCCTGGCGTCAGCGTCGAGCCTGGGCATGACCATCTACAAGACCACTGACGAATTCGGAGTGGTGTCCTACTCCGAGCGGCCAAGCCCGGGTGCTAAACCTCTGATTTTCCGCGAACCGATGGTCGAACGTTTGGAAGGCCAGGTACGCCTGAACACTGAGGCTTTCGCTGGAGGCGTTCGGTTTTCGGCACGTAACGAGCTATTCGCACCCGTCGAGGTCGAGTTACGGCTGCTGCGCTTGAGCAATGCCGTTGGCGGCAATGCACCGCGTATCGTCCGGCGGGTGCTACCGCCGCGCTCGACTCAGGTGCTCAGCGTGGTGAAGGTGCGGCCAGGCGCGAAGTTGGGTTATCAGAGCAAGTTGAACTACGCCATGGGCGACCCGGTGCAGCGGCCACAGGCGTTTCGCTACCCGTTCCCCTGGCGTGGCGGGCCATTCCGTCTGACCCAAGGGCCGAACGGTCGCTACAGCCATTTTGGCGCCAAAGGCCGCTACGCCATGGACATCGCCATGCCAGAAGGTACGCCTATCGTCGCGGCGCGTGGCGGGGTGGTGGTGAAGATCGAGAACAGCCAAAGCGGACGCGGCACCCATCCTTCCGGCAATTTTGTGCGCATCCTGCACCCGGACGGCACCATGGGGGTGTACCTGCACCTGATGCGCGGATCGGTGGTGGTGGGGGAAGGTCAGCGGGTGGGGCAGGGCGAGGTCCTGGCCAAGTCGGGCAATACCGGTAACAGCAGTGGGCCGCACCTGCATTTTGTGGTGCAGCGCAATGTCGGGTTGTCGCTGGAGTCGATTCCGTATCAGTTCGACCGGCCGCTTGGTGGGCTACCGAATTTCACTGCCGGCAATCCCTGAAATCCTGGGGCTGCTCTACAGCCCCATTTCCTGCAAGGCAGCTAGGTATCTGGACTACCTGTAGGCGCTGGCTTGTCGGGGCGCCGAACCGCTGCGATGGGCCGCAAAAAGCAGCCCCAGTGGGTCAGTCGAGCTTGAGCACCTTGGCTAGCACGATCTTCGGCCCTTTCATCTTCTTGATGATGATCCGCAGCCCTTCCACCTCGAGCAGTTCTTCTTCCTCAGGCACCCGCTTGAGCGTCTCGTACACCAAGCCTGCCAGGGTCTCCGCCTCGATGTGGTCAAGGTCCACGCCCAACAAACGTTCGACCTTGAACAGCGGTGTATCACCGCGCACCAGCAATTTGCCCGGCTGGTAAGCGAGGATGCCGCGCTCGGTCTTGCGGTGCTCGTCCTGAATGTCGCCAACCAACACTTCCAGCACGTCCTCCATGGTCAGGTAACCGATCACCTTGCCATCGGCTTCCTCGACCAGCACGAAGTGCGCACCGCCCTTGCGGAACTGCTCCAGCAGCTGCGACAGCGGCATGTGTCGGGACACACGCTCCAGCGGCCGGCACAAGTCTTCCAGGTCGATGGTGCCGGGGATGTGGTCCAGGTCGGCCAGCTCCAGCAACAGATCCTTGATGTGCAACAGGCCGGTGAACTCCTCACGCTCGGCGTCGTACACCGGGTAGCGGCTGAACTTGTGCCGGCGGAACATCGCCAGGATTTCCTTGAGCGGCGCCTTGGCGTCGAGGCTGATCATGTCTTCGCGGGAGTTGGCCCAGTCGACCACTTCCAGCTCGCCCATCTCCACGGCCGAGGCCAGCACGCGCATGCCTTGGTCGCTAGGGTCCTGGCCGCGGCTGGAGTGCAGGATCAGCTTGAGCTCTTCGCGGCTGTAGTGATGCTCATGGTGCGGACCAGGCTCGCCCTGGCCCGCAATGCGCAAGATGGTGTTGGCGCTGGCGTTGAGCAGGTAGATGGCCGGGTACATCGCCCAGTAGAACACGTACAGCGGCACTGCCGTCCACAGTGACAGCAGCTCGGGTTTGCGGATCGCCCACGACTTGGGCGCCAGCTCGCCGACCACGATATGCAGGTAGGAGATGACGAAGAAGGCGACGAAGAACGAGATGCCCTTGATCAACTCTGGCGTATCGACGCCAAGGTAGGCCAATAGCGGTTCGAGCAAATGTGCAAACGCAGGTTCACCGACCCAGCCCAAGCCCAGCGAGGCCAGGGTGATACCCAGCTGGCAGGCCGACAGGTAGGCGTCCAGTTGGTTGTGCACCTTGCGCAGTATGCTGCCACGCCAGCCATGCAGTTCGGCGATCGACTCGACGCGGGTGGAGCGCAGCTTGACCATGGCGAACTCGGCGGCAACGAAAAAGCCGTTGAGCAAGACCAGGAACAGCGCAAAAAGAATCATGCCGAAGTCGGCAAACAGAGAGGTAAAGCTGATACCAGGGGAAGGGTCCATGATGGGGTTTTACGGGGTCCGTCTTCGAAAAGGATGAAAAACAAGTGCCAGCAGAGGCTGGCACAGGACAGCCAATGTAGCGGCTGAGGCCGCAAAAGCAAAGGGTATGCTGCTGTGGAGCTGGCTTGGCGGGGCGCCGAAGCGCTGGGATGGACCGCGGAGCGGCCCCAGCGATGCTTGGCGCTTATGCTTTGTTGGACACCAGCTGTCCCGGCGCAAAGTGGCAGGTAAAGGTACTGCCATGCCCCGGTACACTGCTGATCTCCAACCGGCCGCGATGGCGCAGCAGCACATGCTTGACGATCGCCAAGCCCAACCCGGTGCCGCCAGTGTTGGAGTTGCGGCTCGAATCAACCCGGTAGAAACGCTCGGTCAGGCGCGGCAAATGCTTGGCATCGATGCCCATCCCCGAGTCTTGTACCGACAGATGCGCGCCTTGCTCGTCCGACCACCAACGAATACGGATGTGGCCTTCATCCTGGGTGTACTTGACCGCATTGAACACCAGGTTGGAAAACGCGCTGCGTAGCTCCGACTCGCTGCCCTTGAGATAAACCCCGGGCGCCGCCTCCAGGCTGATCCGCTGGTTGCGCGGCCCGGACAGGGCCAGGGCGTCGCTCTTGATCGCATTGAGCAGGGCATCCACCGCCACTGGCTGGTTGTCCGAGGGGTAGTCGGTGGCTTCGAGCTTGGCCAACAGCAGCAGGTCGTTGAGCAGGGTCTGCATGCGTGAGCCTTGCTGGCTCATCTGCTGCAGCGCCCGGCTCCAACGGGGGTTGACGTCTTCGACGTTGTCCAACAGCGTCTCCAGGTAGCCGGTGATCACCGTCAGTGGCGTGCGCAGTTCATGGGAGACGTTGGCGACGAAGTCCTTGCGCATCTGTTCGAGCTGATGGATGCGCGTGACATCGCGCACCAGCATCAGATGCTCGTTGTTGCCATACCGGGTGATATGCAGCTGGACCCGCATGCGGTCGTTGATCGGCGAGGGAATTTCCAGCGGTTCGAGGTAGTTCTCCGCTTCGAAGTATTCCTTGAAGCGCGGGTGACGGACCAGGTTGGTCACCTGCTGGCCGCCGTCCTGCGGGGTCTTGAAGCCCAGCAGGGTCTCGGCGGCGCGGTTCCACCATTCCAGGTTGCCATCGCTGTCGAGCATGATCACCGCATCGCGCAGCGCGGCGGTGGACTCCTGGACCCGGTCGATCACGGCCTGCAGCCGGCCGCGCACACGTTGGTCGCGCCGTTGCAGGTGATAGATGCTGTCGAACACTTCACCCCACAAGCCATAGCCGTCGGGTGGTGCTTCGTCGGGTTGATGGTTGCGCAGCCAGTCGTGCAGGCGCAGCAACTGCTTGAGGGTCCAACCCAGGTAGAGCGCCAGGCCAAGGGCCAGGCTCCAGCCGTAATAGCCGCTGATCAATCCGCCGATCAGGCAGACGGTGATCAACAGCAGCAGGTGACGAATCAGGGTCGCGTGCCAGTTCTGGTTCAATTGACGGTCCTTGTACAGCGGCGTGCAGCTAGGCGCTCGGGCTTCGATCAGCTCTTGGTCGAGAAGCGATAGCCGGTGCCCCGGACGGTTTGTACCAGATTTTCGTAGGCCTCACCCAGCGCTTTGCGCAGGCGACGGATGTGCACGTCGACGGTGCGCTCCTCGACATAGACGTTGCCGCCCCAGACCTGGTCGAGCAACTGGCCACGGGTATAGGCGCGCTCCTGGTGGGTCATGAAGAACTGCAGCAGGCGGTACTCGGTGGGGCCCATCTCGGCCGGCTTGCCATCGATGGTCACCCGGTGGCTGATCGGGTCGAGCAGCAGGCCGCCGACTTCGATTGGCGCTTCGCTGTCGCTGGGGCCGGTGCGGCGCAGCACGGCCTTGAGCCGGGCCACCAGTTCACGCGGCGAGAAGGGCTTGGTGATGTAGTCGTCGGCGCCGACTTCCAGGCCCTGGATCTTGTTGTCCTCTTCACCCTTGGCGGTCAGCATGATGATCGGGATGTCGCCCGTCAGCTCGTCGCGCTTCAGGCGGCGGGCCAGCTCGATGCCGGAGGTGCCCGGGAGCATCCAGTCGAGCAGGATCAGGTCTGGCTTGCGGTCGACGATGATGGCGTGGGCCTGTTGCGAATTTTCCGCTTCCAGGCAGTCGTAGCCGGCCATTTCCAACGCAACGGCGATCATCTCGCGAATCGGTGCCTCGTCGTCGACGATCAGAATGTTCCTGCCAACCATGCTCAAAACCTCTCCTGGATACGGTGTCTTGGCCCGCATTAGATAACGGAATTATTGCAGTCGTGTGACATGTCGTGGGCCGTTGCGGCAAGTATGGATGACTGAGCTAGGCTTTAAATCCCACACCCGAACAAAAACGGTGAAATCCAATGACACGAAAAACGCTGAACTGGATGGCCCTTTTCGCTGTGCTGGCACTGCCGGGCGTGGCATCTGCCCACCATGCCATGGAGAAAGATGGCATGTGGGTCGACCATGACGGTATGACGCTGTACACGTTCGACAAGGATGCCGGCGGCAAGTCCATGTGCAACGGCGATTGTGCCAAGAACTGGCCGCCGTTGATGGTCAAGCCGGATGATGAAGCGGCCAAAGGCAAGTGGACCCACATCACCCGCGACGATGGCAGCATGCAGTGGGCCTATGACGGCAAGCCGCTGTATACCTTCGTCAAGGACAAGAAGGCAGGGGAGACCACGGGTGATGGCATGAAGGACGTTTGGCACGTTGCCAAACCTTGAAGCGCCCTACGCACTGACAAGTTTGGGTCTGCGTTGCGGCCCTTTGCGGGCAAGCCCGCTGCCACAGGGATAGCCAAGCTCTGAAGAGTTGCGCGGAACTTGTGGGAGCGGGCTTGCCCGCGAAGGGCCGCAACGCGGCCCCAATGCAGACGCCCCCAAGCTCAAATGGTGTGTTCAAGCCAACGCGTAGTCCAGCACCACCCCAATAAACACCAGTAACCCCGCCCAGTGATTGTGTAGAAACGCCTTGAAGCACGAGTCGCGATCGAGCTTGCGCGTCGACCAGAACTCCCAGGCAAAACACACCGCCGCACCCATCAGCCCCAGGTGGAACCAACCGCCCAGCTCGAACTGATTGCCCGCCAACAGCAAGCAGCCCAGCGACAGCATCTGCAAGGTCAGGATGATCGCCCGGTCTGCTTCGCCGAACAGGATGGCGGTGGATTTCACGCCAATCTTGAGGTCGTCATCACGATCGACCATCGCGTAATAGGTGTCGTAACCCACCGTCCACAGCAGGTTGGCGATGTACAACAGCCAGGCGCTGGCCGGCAGCTCGCCGCCCGCTGCGGTGAAGGCCATCGGGATACCCCAGGAGTACGCCGCGCCCAGCACCACCTGAGGGTAGTAGGTGTAGCGTTTCATGAACGGGTAGCAGAACGCCAAGGCCACCGCGCCGAACGACAGCCACACCGTGCGCGCATTGGTGCACAGCACCAGCAGGAAGCTCACCCCCACCAGAATCGCGAACAGCACCAGCGCCTCTCGCGATTTCACTCGGCCGCTGGCAAGGGGGCGGTCGGCGGTGCGTTTGACGTGGCCATCGACCTTGCGATCGGCAAAATCATTGATGCAGCAACCCGCCGCACGCATCAGGACCACGCCCAGCCCGAAGATCAGTACGTTGGCAACACTAGGCGAGCCATCGCCGGCGATCCACACCGCAGCCAGGGTCGGCCATAACAGCAGGTAGATGCCAATGGGGCGGTCCATGCGGCTCAGTTGGACGAAGTCCCAGGCGCGTGGGTGCAGGCGGTTGAGCGACTTGAGCAGTTGCAGGTACATCAGCGGTGGTCCTCCTTGTCCGCTTGCCACAGCGCCGGTAGGAACACTTCGGCCACCAGCAGGTCGAGGCCATCGCGCTCAAAGCGCGAGCGCCGGCCCCATAGGCCGTTAGCGGCAGTTTCAGGCGGCAGCCAGGCCTGTGGATAAGTACACACTTGCAGGGGGTGGCGCACAAACGCCTGGTCGCAGAACAACAGCTCGCCGAGCGAGCGACTGCCGAGCGTTTCCAGATCCAGGCCACCACGCTCCAAGGCGCTGCGTGCGGCCACGCTGCGGGCGAATACCCACGGCTGGCCGTGGCCGCGTAGGTACACCTCGCGCACCCAGCCTTGCGCGCCTGGCTCAAGGTTCAGGGCCTGGCATTCATCGTCACGCAGGGGCTGCCAGCCCTCGAACAGCGGGGTCACGGAGAAATGATCGTGGGACAGGGCGGTCAGACGGCGGGTCAGAGAACCCTCGTCGAAGAGCCAGTCGAGGGTAGGCTGGTCGATGTCGGCAGCCAGCTGTGAATACGCCAGCCACGCGACAGCGGCTGCTTGCGAGGATTCGTACGACACGTCGGTATGCTTGTTACAGCCAGAGAGGCGGCGAGCTTAGCATGTTTGCCCATGCTGCTTGCATACTGCTGGCAGGGCCAGTACAAAGCCCCCTGGCTGCCGCGCACGCCAAGAATCTGCAGTCGCGGGCATGCCTGCTACACGCTTGCTTTGTGGTTCGGGACAACGTGGCAGCAGGCTTGCCCCGCGATAGCCCCACAAAGCAGCGGTGCCAAGCCTGAGCCTGACGAGGAGGTATTGATGAAGAAGTGGCAATGTATTGTCTGTGGCCTGATCTACGACGAAGCAGAAGGTTGGCCGGATGACGGCATCGCTCCAGGCACGTGCTGGGAAGATGTACCAGAAGATTGGCTGTGCCCAGACTGCGGCGTGGGCAAGATGGACTTCGAAATGATCGCCATCGGCTGATCGCAACGCTATTCAACGAACGAGGAAGCATGACATGACGTCCCCTGTGGTGATCATTGGTACCGGCCTTGCGGGCTACAACCTGGCCCGGGAGTTTCGCAAGCTCGATGGCGAAACGCCGCTGTTGCTGATCACTGCCGACGACGGTCGTTCTTACTCCAAGCCGATGTTGTCCACCGGCTTCGCCAAGGACAAGGACGCCGACGGCCTGGTCATGGCCGAACCTGGTGCCATGGCCGAGCAGCTCAAGGCCGAGATCCGCACCCACACCCGCATCAGTGGCATCGATCCTGGCCACCAGCGTTTATGGATCGGTGAAGAAGCGGTCGAGTACCGCGACCTGATCCTGGCCTGGGGCGCGCAGACCGTACAGGTGCCGATCGAAGGCGATGCTGGCGAGTGGGTGTTCCCGATCAACGACCTGGAGGACTATGCGCGCTTTCGCGCCGCGGCCGCAGGCAAGCGTCGGGTGCTGATCCTGGGCGCTGGCCTGATTGGCTGCGAGTTCGCCAATGACATGAGCCTGGGCGGATTTCAGGTCGACGTGGTCGCACCCTGCGAGCAGGTGATGCCGACCTTGCTGCACCCGGCGGCCGCTGGCGCGGTCCAGGCTGGCCTTGAGCGCTTGGGTGTACGTTTGCACTTGGGCCCGGTATTGACTCGTCTGCAGTGTGTGGCTGATGGCCTGGAGGCGCACCTGTCGGACGGCAGTGTGATTGCTTGCGATCTGGTGGTCTCGGCCATCGGCCTGCGTCCACGCACCGACCTGGCCGCCGCTGCCGGGTTGCAGGTCAATCGCGGCGTGGTGGTGGATCGCGAGCTGCGCACTTCACACGCCAACATCTTCGCCTTAGGAGACTGCGCCGAAGTCGCGGGGATCAACCTGTTGTACGTGATGCCATTGATGACCTGTGCTCGTGCGCTAGCGCAAACCCTGACCGGCAAACCGACGGCAGTTTCCTATGGGCCAATGCCGGTCACCGTGAAGACCCCGATTTGCCCGTTGGTAGTCTCGCCACCACCACAAGGCCGTGAGGGTAACTGGCAGGTCGAAGGGCAGGGCGCCGATCTCAAAGTGCTGTGCCGCGATGCGCAGGGCAACCTCCTGGGCTACGCCTTGACCGGCACGGCCGTGATGGAAAAGCTGGCGCTGAATCGGCAGTTACCGCCACTCATGGCGTAAACGGCGGGCGTTCTGTCGGGTTTACCTTGTTGTTGAAGGCACATTGGCCGCCCAGACACTGGCGCGGTCCCTATCGGCGTGCCATTCTCAGTCGCGTCTGCCGCAGTTTAGAGCCTGCGGCGCCTTGAGCGCTGCTTTGCCAAGCAGCACGGCAATAACAACAAGAATTCCCGTCCAAGAGGCTTCACTATGCGTAAACCAGAACTCGCCGCCGTCATCGCAGAAAAGACCGATTTGACCAAGGAAAAGGCCAATCAGGTGCTGAATGCGATCCTAGACAGCATCACGGATGCCCTCGACAAGGACACCGTCACCTTGGTCGGCTTTGGCACTTTCGAGAAGCGTCATCGTGGTGCCCGCACCGGCAAGAATCCGCAGACCGGTCAGCCGGTTAAGATCAAAGCCAGCAACACTGTCGCCTTCAAACCCGGCAAGAACCTGAAAGACAGCGTCAATCCGCCGGCTGCTGCGGCCAAATCCGCAAAGAAAAAGTAATCACTGGTTAATGCTTCAACTGTGATCCGAACGGGCGCCCATGTGGCGCCCGTTGTGCTTTACACACGGTAACTGTGGCGAACTTGCATAAATAGGTCGGGATAAGGATAAACTGCGCGACTCAGTCATTTTTCAATCGAGGCGCGTCGATGAAGTTTCGTTTTCTTCTCTGGGCCATGGGGCTGCTGATGGCGCGGGCCAGTCGCAATAACCCGGCGTTCCAGCAGCAATTGCGCGACAAGGAGCTGGTGTTCCAGATGCAGACGCTCGATGGCAAGGTCGCTCGGCACTTCCTGGTCAGTAACGAGCGGATCAGCAGCAAGGGCGGCCAGCACCCGCAGCCGGCGTTTGCCATTGCCTTCAAGGACGCCGCGTATGGCTTTGCCACCCTGCAGGCGGGCAACAAGCAATTGGCGTTCATGCAGGGCATTCAGGACAAGAGCATCCAGATCAAGGGCAACCCGGCGCTGGTGATCTGGTTCCAGGGCTTGATGAAGTACCTGAAGCCGAAAAAGAACAAGGCCTGAGAGTATTGGGCCGCCCAAGCGGTCCCAATTATCAACTCAGTGCGGCGTCTGGAACTGCGAAGCCAATTCGCGCAACAGCGCCTCTGCCTCCAGTACCTTGCTGACCACATCTTCAGCCTTGTCCCGGCTCAGCCCCAGACGCTCGAACAGCGCATCCGGAATCTCCTCCTGCGGCCCCGAGCCAATCCCACGCGAGCGCAGCAGGCGCGTAGCCAGGCAAACCAGATTCGGATATGCCGACAACTCGCCATCGTAGGATGGGTCGTGCTGGAAACGCAGGGCCGTGCGCAGCTCATCGGGCATATCCCACAGCTTCATCAACCAGGCGCCGATCTGCTCACGGCTGATGCCCAGCAAATGCTGCTCGACGTAGGTATGGCACAGGTGCGGATTGACCTCCAGATGGCGGCAGATCAGCGAGAAGTGCGGCGGGAATACATGCGCCAGCAGCAGGTAGCCAAAGTTGTGCAGCAGGCCGGCCAGGTAGGTCAGGCCGCTTTCGGGGCGCTCGGCGCGGGGCATGGCGCGGGTCAGGCCCTCGATGACAGCAGCGGTGTAGATCGACTGCTGCCAGTACGGGGTTGCCTGTTGCGGATGGTCTTTCGGCAGGCTCAAGGTCTTGCCCAGGGCCAGGCCCAGGGCGAGGTTGATCACCAGATCGAAGCCCAGCACGCGCACGATGGCGTCTTCCACCGAGCGGATCTTGCCGGGCGAGGCGTAGTAGGGCGATGCCGCCCAGCTGACGACCTGGGCGGCCAGGGCCGGATCGGTCTCGACCACGCCGGTGATGTCATCGATGCTGGCATTGGGGTCGACGCGCAGCTTGATGATCTTCTGCGCGGTGTCGGCCAGCGGCGGGATCTCGATGGTCTCTTCGAGACGTTTCTGGATCCGCCGGGCGGTGAAGTTCTCCACAGCCTGGGTGATCTCATGGCGGTCGTCGTCCGGGCGATCGAGGTTCGGCCGAATGTCTTTGAGCTCCTGGCCAAAGCTGCTGGCGCTGGCTTTGACGAGTAACTTCTTGAAGTTCTTTTGTTCGATCTCCAGCAATAGGCCAGCTTCCCCGGAGTGAATCCGCACGGTTTCGACATCCAGCAGACTCTTTTCATACTGGCAGGGCGAACTGGTCAATGCCGGGATGGCTGGCAGATTCTTGAGCTGATGCTTATCGAGCATGTGCTTGAGCCGCTCAACCGGAACGGCGGTGAGTTTGCGGCCAGTCAGCTCGGTCAGGCGATTCAGGTCCAGCAGCTGGCTCTGCGGGAACAGCACCATCAAGGCGCCGATCTCATCGTCGAGCAATACTGCCTGAACGCGAGAGGCGGCGGGCAACGACGGGTGCTCAGGCACTTCGCAGTAGGCTACGCCGAGTTTGTCGAGCAACAGCCGGATGACAGACGGTGCGTGTAGGGTTGCGGTGTCCAGGGCAACTTCAGTCATGGTCTGTATCCAAGAAATTCTTTAAACGCAAAGTATAACCAGCCTGACCGACAGACTGGATCCATTCCGAGAGCTGCGTCACACCTGGCCATATTGCTGGCCGTGGCGCAACCAACGGTCGAGCAGCGGGCTGACATGATCCGGCCAGCGCGCCAGCAGCGCCTGGGCGGCGTCGCGCACCGACGGCAGCAGGTCGGCATCGCGCATCAGGTCGGCGACCTTGAACTGTAGCAGGCCGGTCTGGCGGGTCCCGAGCATCTCGCCGGGGCCGCGCAGTTCCAGGTCCTTTTCGGCAATGATGAAGCCGTCGTTGGTTTCCCGCATGATGCCCAGACGTTCGCGGCCGATCTGCGACAGGGGCGGGTGATAGAGCAATACACAGTGGCTGGCAGCACTGCCTCGACCGACCCGCCCGCGCAGCTGGTGCAACTGGGCCAGACCCAGCCGTTCAGGGTTCTCGATGATCATCAGGCTGGCGTTAGGGACATCCACGCCCACCTCGATCACCGTGGTCGCCACCAGCAACTGCAAGTTGCCAGCCTTGAACTCGGCCATCACAGCGGCTTTCTCGGCAGGCTTCATCCGGCCGTGGATCAGCCCTACGCGCAGCTCGCCCAAGGCGCTGCCGAGGTCTTCGTAGGTGCTCTCAGCCGCTTGGCAGGTGAGCTCTTCGGATTCTTCGATCAGCGTGCACACCCAGTACGCCTGGCGGCCTTCAGCGCAGGCGGCGCGAACCCGCTCAACCACTTCGAAGCGGCGGCTGTCGGCGACCAGCACGGTATTGACCGGCGTTCGACCCGGCGGCAGCTCGTCGAGGATCGAGGTGTCCAGGTCGGCGTAGGCGCTCATCGCCAGGGTTCGCGGGATCGGTGTGGCGGTCATGATCAGCTGGTGCGGGCACAGCTCGCCGGCGACGCCTTTCTTGCGCAGGGCCAGGCGCTGCTGGACGCCGAAGCGGTGCTGTTCGTCGATGATCGCCAGGGCCAGGTGCTTGAACTGAACCTCGTCCTGGAACAGCGCATGGGTGCCGACCACCATCGGTACGCCGCCGGCGATCTGCTCCAGGGCGCTGGCGCGGGCCTTGCCCTTGAGCTTGCCAGCCAGCCAGGCAACTTCGATGCCCAGCGGCTCCAGCCAGCGCTTGAAGGTGATGAAGTGCTGTTCGGCGAGGATCTCGGTCGGTGCCATCAGGGCAACCTGGTACCCGGCTTCCAAGGCTTGCAGTGCGGCAAGGGCGGCAACCACCGTCTTGCCGGCACCGACATCGCCCTGAACCAGGCGCATCATCGGCTCACCCTGGCTGAGGTCGTAGGCAATCTCGTTGCCGACCCGTTGCTGGGCACCGGTGGGGGCGAAGCCGAGGTTGGCCAAGTATTGCGCCGGCAAGCGGCTGGCCTTGGGCAATACCGGTGCACGCAAGGCGCGCAGGCTTTCGCGCAGGCGTTGCTGAGACAGCTGATGGGTCAGCAGTTCTTCGAAGGCCAGCCGGTGCTGGGCCCAATGATGGCCCAAGGCGAGCTCTTCGAGGTCAGCGTCGGCAGGCGGATTGTGCAGATAGCGAATGGCATCATCCAGCGGCGCCAGGTGATAGTCGTTGGCCAGTTCTTGCGGCAGCCAGTCGGGCAGGCTGCGAGGGCCGAGCAGGGTCAGGCTTTGCTGGCAGAGCTGGCGCAGGCGTTGCTGGGTCAGGCCCTCGGTGGTCGGGTAGATCGGCGTCAACGTCTGCTCTACCGGCGGCGCCGGCTCGCTGCCATTGAGCGCGCGATACTCCGGGTGATAGATCTCCAGGCCCGAAGCGCCCGGACGGGCCTCGCCGTAGCAGCGCAGGTGGGTGCCTCGCTTGAGGCCTTCTTTCTGGGCGTTGCTGAAGTGGTAGAAGCGCAGGCTCAGCACCCCCGTGCCGTCACCCAGGCGCACCACCAGGCTGCGGCGCTTGCCCATGGTCACATCGGTGCCGCTGACCACGCCTTCGATGACTGCATCCTGGCCAGGCCTTAGTTGGCCGATGGGAACTACGCGGGTACGGTCCTGGTAGCGCAGGGGCAAGTGGAACAGCACATCCTGCAGGTTCTCGAGGCCGACCTTGGCGAGCTTCTCCGCCATCGCCTCGCCGACGCCTTTGAGTTCGGTGACCGGGACCTTCGACAGCTCGCTCATGGGTCAGGCCGGTTGTTCCACGGCGGTCGGTTTGGCTACCGAGCACAGGCGGATCGAGTCAGCCAGGATCTCGATCGCTTTCGGCCGCGGGAAGCTGGCGCGCCAGGCAATCGCCACGGTGCGGAACGGCGCCGGAGCGGTCAGTGGACGCACTTCGATCACGCCTGGGGCGTAATGGTGGCTGTGTACCGCCGACAACGGCAGGATCGAGATGCCCAGGCCGGAGGCGACCATGTGGCGGATGGTTTCCAGCGAGCTGGACTCCACGGTGGTGTGCTTGGAGCCTTCGCCACCCTTGTTCAGGGTCGGGCAGGCTTCCAGGACCTGGTCGCGGAAGCAGTGACCTTCGCCCAGCAACAGCAAGCTCTTGTCATTGAGCATGGCGGTGTCGATGGTCTTTTTCGCGGTCCACGGGTGGTCGGCCGGCATCAGCGCGCAGAACGGCTCGTCGTACAGCGGCAGGGTCAGCACGTCAGCTTCATTGAACGGCAGGGCGATGATCACCGCGTCCAGTTCGCCATTGCGCAGTTTCTCGCGCAGGACGTGGGTGAAGTTCTCTTCGATGTACAGCGGCATCTGCGGGGCGACCCGGTGCAGCTGCGGAATCAGGTGCGGGAACAAGTACGGGCCAACGGTATAGATAGCACCGACTTTCAGCGGAGCGGTCAGCTGGTTTTTACCTGCCTGGGCCAGCTCGCGAATCCCTTGGGCTTGCTCCAGGACCTTCTGCGCCTGGGCAACGATGCTTTCGCCAACCGGGGTCAGGCGCACCGCGCTCTTGCTGCGCTCGAAGATCAGTACGCCCAGCTCGTCCTCAAGCTTCTTGACACCGACGGACAGGGTCGGCTGGCTGACATGGCAACGCTCGGCGGCGTGACCGAAGTGCTGCTCCTGGGCGAGGGTGACGATATAGCGGAGTTCTGTGAGGGTCATAACGTGCGTCCATGAAGTTGCGGCCCCAGCATAGCGGGTGCAATCGATAGACGCACGTTATCAGACTTGCCGTTTTGTGACAGAACCAAAGTATCAGCGTTTGTCCAGCGAGTAGACGAAAGGTGCTACCACTTCGATCGAGCCATTGTTCAGCAATTCTGCCGGCGGCTTAGGCACAGTGCCGGCCCGACGGATCATCTCCAGGGTAGCCCGGTCCAGGGCCGCGCTGCCAGAGCCACCGGCCAGCGAGTAGGAAACGACCTTGCCTTCGGCATCGACTACGAAGCGCAGGCGGTTGATGCCCTGCAAACCACGACGGCGAGCGTCTTCCGGATAGCGCTTGTATTTTGCCAAGTGGCGCAGCAGGTCGCTTTGCCAGGTCGGCAAGGCCTTGCTGTTAGACGCGATGCTCGGTGCTGGCGCTGCCGATTTCTGCGGTGGCGCATTGCTCGGCGGCGTATCGGCAACCTCTTGGTCAACCGGAGGCTCATCTTTCGGCGGCTCAGGCTTTTTCTCAGGCTTGGGCGGCTGTGGCTTGGCCTTGGGCTTGGGCGGCTTGGCGATGGCGATCTTCGGTTTAGGCGCTTCTACCAGTTTCGGCAGCGGCGGTTCTTCAACCGGCGCCGGTGGTTGCGGTGCGACTTTCGGGGGTGGTGGCGGCGCTGGCTCAGGCAGCGGTGCCAGTTCGACCATCATCGCTGCCGGAGGCAGCTCGATGGCTTGGGGCACCGACCAATTGAGCGTCAGCAGCACAGCGACGGCATGGAGGCCCAGCACGATCGCCAAGCTGCCGCTGTAACGCGCCAGATTGTGCCGCGTCTTGGTCATTTTTTGGCTGCCGTCTCGAGACCTACCAGACCGACTTTGAGGTAGCCGGCCGCGCGCATGTGGTTCATCACTTCCATCAGGTCACCATAATCCACGCCTTTGTCGGCTTGGAAGAAGATGGTGGTTTCCTTGTCGCCCTTGGTCTTGGCGTCGAGCATCGGGCCAAGCTGGTCGGGTTGGGCAACCTGATCGTCGCCGACGTAGAGCTTCTGGTCGGCCTTGACGCTGACGAACACCGGTTTCTCCGGCCTCGGCGCCGGCTTGGCGGTGGAGGCGGGCAGGTCGACCTTGATGTCGACGGTGGCCAGGGGCGCGGCGACCATGAAGATGATCAGCAGGACCAACATCACGTCGATGAACGGCGTGACGTTGATTTCGTGGTTTTCGGCGAGGTCGTCGCCACCTTCGTTGAGATGCAGGCCCATGGCTTACCCCACTTTCACCATGTGCGGGGCGGCGCGCTCGCCACCTTGGTGGTCCAGGTCACGGCTGACCAGCAGCAGAACCTGTGCCGAAGCATCGGACACCTGAGCCTTGTAGCCGGCAATGGAGCGGGCGAAGACGTTGTAGATGACTACCGCCGGGATTGCGGCGACCAGGCCCAGGGCCGTGGCAAGCAGGGCTTCGGCGATACCTGGAGCAACCACCGCCAGGTTGGTGGTCTGGGTCTTGGCGATGCCGATGAAGCTGTTCATGATGCCCCATACGGTACCGAACAGACCGACGAACGGCGCGGTGGAGCCGATGGTAGCCAGCACGCCAGTGCCGCTGCTCATGTTACGGCCGCTGGCGGCAACCAGGCGCTCAAGACGGAAGCTGACGCGCTCCTTGATGCCTTCTTTCTCGCGGGCGTTGGCCGACAGGCGCATTTCTTCCAGCGCGTCGTGAACCAGGGTATGGGCCAGGGTGCCTTCCTTGTTGGAGGCTTCGCTGGCTTCCTTGAGGCTGACGACCTTTTTCAGCACTTCGACTTCACCGCGCAGACGACGCTTGGCGCCCATCAGCTCGAAGCCCTTGGCGATCCAGATGGTCCAGGTGATGATCGAGGCGATGGCCAGGCCGATCATGACGATCTTCACGACGATGTCGGCGTTCTTGTACATGCCCCAAGGGGACAGGTCATGGGCCATACCCAGCGAGGTATCCTCGACCAGCGCTTCGACGTTCTCGCCTGCTGGGGCCTGGCCATCAGCCACGCTGGCTTGAGTGGCGGCGCCATCGGCAGGGGCCTGGGCAGCTGCGCCTGCGGCAGCTGCGCTGGCGTCTGCTGGAGCAGCGGCGGCGGCCGGGGTGCTGGCTGCCGGGGCGACAGGCTCATCGGCCATGGCGACCGGGGCCAGTACCAGGCTGAACATCAGCGCGGCAATGGCGCGCCATGCGCGCGACGTGGTTGGCGAAGCGGAAGGTTGAGTACGAGTCATGCTGGCCGGACCTGATGAAGAAAATGAGTTGACGTTCACCACGGCCTCGAGGCAGGCCGAGAACAGATAGGGCGCCATTATTGCAAGTAATTCTTGTTAACAAAAGTAATAAGGTTGCTTTTTTTCACCTTTGTCTAGCCGCTGATCGCGTAATCCGGCTAGCCTGACCCTTTGAGAAATGGAGTTTAGAGATGTCGGATTTATCTGCTTTGATCGTCGGCTGCGGGGATGTAGGCGGTCGTCTAGCCCGTCAGTTACTGGCTTGTGGCTGGCAGGTCAGCGGCCTGCGGCGGTCGGTCGAGCAGTTGCCTGAAGGCGTGAGGCCAATTGCTGCGGACCTGGCCGACAGCAGCATTCCCGCTGCCTGGCCTGAGCAGTCACCCGACTATCTGGTGTACTGCGTGGCTGCCAGCCAGCATGACGAGGCGGGCTATCAGGCGGCCTACGTCGAAGGCTTGCGCAATGTTCTGGAGTGGTTGCAAGCGCGTGGCCAGCGTCCGCGGCGGCTGCTGTTCGTGTCTAGCAGCAGCGTATTCGCCCAGCAAAACGGCGAGTGGATCGATGAAACCGCTGCGACCGAGCCTGAGGGCTATTCGGGAAGGGTGATGCTTGAGGCCGAGCAATTGGCGCTGCACAGCGGTATCCCGACCAGCCTGGTGCGTTTGACCGGTATTTATGGTCCGGGTCGTGAGTGGCTGCTTAGCCAGGTGCGTCAGGGCTATCGCGTCGCTGAACAGCCGCCGCTGTATGGCAATCGAATCCATGCCGAGGATGCGGCGAGCTTGCTGGCGTACCTGCTGCAGGCGGATGCGCGCGGGGTTACGTTGGACGATTGCTACATCGGTGTGGATGACGATCCGGCGCCGCTGGCCGATGTGGTCGCCTGGCTGCGCGGTCATATGGGGGTTACCGAGTGGTCGGATGAGCAGCGCGTGCGGCGCACCGGCAGCAAGCGCTGCAGCAATGCACGGGCGCGGGCGTTGGGCTGGGTGCCGCAGTATCCGAGTTATAAAGAGGGCTATGCAGCGATTCTTGAAGGGCGCGAGTGATACAGCTATTGCTCTGTGGGGCTTGCCGGCCTATCGCGGGACAAGCCCGCTCCTACAGGGTTCGCGTTGATCCAGAAGGCGACACATCTGGTGTAGGAGCGGGCTTGCCCCGCGATGGGCTCGCAGTGATCAGCTGCGTTCCAGTACCCACTGCCGTGGGCCCGGCGTCAGCTGCGGTATCTCATCTGGCAATGCATTGTTGACCGCGCGGAAGATCTCCAGCTTGTCACCCTCACGTTTGAAGATGAACGGACCGCCACGCTGGTTGCGTTCCAGCCACAGGGTGTCGTTCTCTCCCCCCATGGTCGCGCAATCACCTTCCAGGCACAGCGCGTAACGATCAGGCCCTGGCAGGCCGGTCACGCTGCCGTTGTCGGCGAAGCGAACCACGCCGCCGCTACCTTGACCCTCGACGATCTTCCATTCGCCACCCAGGTACGCTTTATAGAGGGCCTTCTCGAAGCTGCCGCCTAAAGGGGCATCAGCAGGTGCGGGGTGTTCGGGCTTTACAAAATCCTGCTGTTTGCCGTTCGGGTCGGTGACGTGTAGCGCCTTGCCGGACAGCTTGATGCGCTCGATGTAGTTGCGCTCGAACCTGGCTTCCCACTCGTCCCCTACAGCGCTCAGTTGGCCGTCCCCAGCTTCGAAGCCATTGCTGAAGCTGGCCTGCTGGCGGGCAACGTCGAGTTTCCATTCGAACACTGGGCCATGCGCTCTGAGGGCCTGGCGCAGGCTGCCACCTTCTGCGGCGGCATCGATGGCGGCCTGGTTGATCCAGGTGCCGTTGTAATCTTCGGGTTTATGGCTGGCGCAGCCGCCCAGGAGCAGGGCTGCCAGCGCGAGAGGCAGGGCTTTACGCATGATGAAAAACCTTGAGGCAGGGAAGGTGACGGGCAGGGCGCCCGTCACCAGGGGCATCACTCGATGACCAGGATCGCGTCCATTTCGACCTGTGCGCCCTTTGGCAGGGCGGCCACGCCAATGGCGGCGCGGGCTGGGTAGGGCTGCTCGAAGTAGCGGCCCATGATCTCGTTGACCTTGGCGAAGTGGCTCAGGTCGGTGAGGAAGATGTTCAGCTTGACGATGTCCTTGAACGAACCGCCAGCAGCCTCGGCCACCGACTTGAGGTTCTCGAACACCTGCACGGTCTGGGCTTCGAAGCCTTCGACCAGTTCCATGGTTTTCGGGTCCAGGGGGATCTGGCCAGACATGTACACGGTGTTACCGGCCTTGATCGCCTGGGAGTAGGTGCCGATGGCGGCTGGGGCCTTGTCGCTGTTGATGACGGTCTTGGTCATGATGACTCCTTGCGGTTGGCGGACTACGCACGCATGCGGGTGATGCGGACCACGCCGGTCAGGGTGCGCAACTTCTTGATCACACGAGCCAGGTGCACACGGTCGTGCACGCTGACCACCAGCTGGACCACGCTGATACGGCCGTCGCGTTCGTCCATGCTGATCTTCTCGATGTTGCCGTCGGCAGCGTTGACGCTGCTGGCCAGCAGGGCGATCAGGCCGCGCTGATGCTCAAGCTCGACACGCAGCTCGACGTTGAACTCGCCAGTGACGTCCTTGGCCCAGGAGAGTTGCAGGCACTTCTCCGGGTTATGGCGGATTTCACTGATGTTGCGGCAGTCTTCCAGGTGCACGACCATGCCCTTGCCCGCCGACAGGTGGCCGACGATCGGGTCGCCCGGGATCGGCGTGCAGCACTTGGCGTAGCTGAGCACCAGGCCCTCGGTGCCGCGGATCGCCAGCGGGCCTTCCGGCGCTGGCAACTGCTCGCCTTCGGCAGACAGTAGGCGACGAGCGACCACATAGGCCATGCGGTTTCCCAGGCCGATGTCTTCGAGCAGGTCTTCGACGACTTCCAGGCGGTACTCGGTAAGGATCGGCTGGATGCGTTCGTGAGGGATCTTGTCCAGGCTGCTGTCGAAACCGGTCAGCACCTTGTTCAGCAAGCGTTCGCCGAGGCTGATCGACTCGGAGCGGCGTTGCTGCTTGAGCGCGTGGCGGATGTGCGTGCGCGCCTTGCCGGTCACCACGAAGTTGAGCCAGGCCGGATTGGGTCGGGCGCCCGGGGCGCTGACGATTTCCACGGTCGAGCCGCTTTGCAGTGGCTCGGACAGCGGCGCCAGGCGGCGGTTGATGCGACAGGCGATGCAACTATTGCCGACGTCGGTATGCACCGCGTAGGCGAAGTCGACGGCAGTGGAGCCTTTGGGCAGCTCCATGATCCGCCCTTTGGGCGTGAACACGTAGACCTCGTCCGGGAACAGGTCGATCTTCACGCTTTCGATGAATTCCAGCGAGTTGCCAGCGCGCTGCTGCAACTCGAGGATGCCCTTGACCCACTGACGGGCGCGGGCATGGCTGCCTTTTGGCTGTTCATCGTCGTTGGACTTGTACAGCCAATGCGCGGCGATGCCGTTGTTGGCCATTTCTTCCATTTCGCGGGTGCGAATCTGGATTTCGATGGGCACGCCATGCATGCCGAACAGCGTGGTGTGCAACGACTGGTAGCCGTTGGCCTTGGGGATCGCGATGTAATCCTTGAAGCGTCCAGGCAGCGGCTTGTACAGGTTGTGCACGGCGCCGAGCACGCGGTAGCAGGTGTCGACCTTGTCGACGATGATGCGAAACGCGTAGACATCCATGATCTCGTTGAAGGCGCGGCGCTTGCCGCGCATCTTCTTGTAGATGCCATAGAGGTGCTTCTGGCGGCCGCTGACTTCGCCTTCGATGCCGTCGGTGGCCAGGCAGTTGGCCAGCGATTGTTCGATCTTGGCGACGATCTCTTTGCGGTTGCCGCGGGCGCGCTTGACCGCCTGGTGAATGCGCGATGAGCGCATCGGGTGCATGGCCTTGAAGCCCAGGTCCTCGAACTCTACGCGCACGGTGTGCATGCCCAAGCGGTTGGCGATCGGGGCGTAGATCTCGAGGGTTTCCTTGGCGATGCGTCGGCGTTTTTCGCCCGACAGCACTTCCAGGGTGCGCATGTTGTGCAGGCGGTCGGCCAGCTTGACCAGGATCACGCGGATATCGCGGGCCATGGCCATGGCCATCTTCTGGAAGTTTTCCGCCTGCGCCTCGGCCTTGGTCTCGAAGTTCATCTGGGTCAGTTTGCTGACCCCATCGACCAGTTCGGCAACCGTCTCGCCAAACTGCTGGCTGAGGGCTTCCTTGGCGATGCCGGTGTCTTCGATCACGTCGTGCAGCATGGCCGCCATCAGGCTTTGATGGTCCATGTGCATGTCGGCGAGGATGCCGGCGACTGCCAGCGGATGAGTCACGTAGGGTTCGCCACTGCGGCGGCGTTGCCCATCGTGCGCCTGTTCGGCGTAGAAGTAGGCTCGGCGGACCAGGTTGACCTGCTCCGGACCGAGGTAGGTCGACAGCCGTTCGGCGAGGGTGTCTATGCTCGGCATGGGTTTACCTCCTGCCGAGGAAGAGGTCCTGTTGCCGCACGACGTCGACCGGGCATCAATCAGACAGCCTCGTTGGACTCGTCCTCGAACGCGGCGAACACCGGATCCTCGGTGACGATCTCTTCGGCTGCGATGAATTCATTGGTGACGATGCCTTCGGCGATTTCGCGCAGGGCGACTACGGTCGGCTTGTCGTTTTCCCATGCAACGCGTGGCTCTTTACCACCGGTGGCCAGCTGACGGGCGCGCTTGGTGGAGAGCATGACCAGCTCAAAGCGGTTATCCACGTGTTCCAGGCAGTCTTCAACAGTTACGCGGGCCATGGTCTTCCTCAGTAGCAATGCGGTAGGCGTACAGCCCAGAATGGGCAGGCGGACTGTGTAGTTTAAAAAATCACCAGCCAATAGGGAAGGGCTGTTTTGTCCTTCCTTGGCGCTGCAAAACCCTGTGGGAGCGGGCTTGCCCGCGAAAGGGCCGGTACAGACGCCTTGTATGCCTCTGACGATAACGGCTTCACGGGCCAGAACACAACAGGCGATAACGCCCTAACGCAATAACGCACCGCGCAGATGCGGTGTCAGCTCCTCGAACAGTGTCTGCACCGAACGCAGGGCGCGGCAATCTGGGCGGGTCAGCAGCCACAGCTGGGTGTCGCAGCCCGGTAGCGGCGCACTCAGCGCCTCGACGTCGGCCATGCCACGCACCATGTAGTCCGGCAGCGCCGCCACGCCCAGGCCGGTGCTGACCAGCTGGGCAATGGTCGACATGCCGCTGCACTGGTAGCGTGGGATCAAGTTGGGGTACTGCTGGTTGCGCCAGACCACGGTGGGGTGGTCTTGCATCGAGTCGTCCGGGGCGATCCACGGCACGCTGTTGGCCGACTCGGACAGGCGCTCGCGCAGGCTTGGGTGGCCGCAGATGACATAGGAGGTCGAACCCAGGCAGCGGCCAACCAGATGCTCGGGCGGCGTGTTGGTCAGGCGCAGGGCGATGTCGGCGTCGCGTCGGCTGAGGTTGGCGAAGGTATTCGAGGTGCCCAGCTCCAGCGACAGCGCCGGGTAGTTGGGCATGAAGGTCGCCAGCGCCGGCAGCAGCAGGCTGTGCAGTACCGCCTCGGTGCAGGTCAGGCGCACCGTGCCGCTGACCACTTGCTCACCGCTGGTCAGGGCAATCCGCGCTGCCTCCAGCGCAAGTTCGGCTCGCTCGGCTTGCTCGGCCAGGGCTTGGGCAGTGTCGGTGGGCAGGTAGCCCTTGCGGCTTTTGACGAACAGCGCAGTGCCTAGCGCCGATTCCAGTCGGCGAATCGAGCGGAACACCGTCGAAACGTCGACCTTGAGTAGCTCGGCGGCCTTGGCCAGCGACCGCCCCCGCTCCAGGGCCAGGACCAGGGAGAGGTCGGCGTGGGAGATTTGATATTGCATTGGTGCACGCTCTGCTTGCCGAAATGCCAATGTCTGTTGCGTTGGGGCCATTTTATAGTGAAACGGCCTGCCCGAATCAATGCACTCGGTCGGCTCGATAAATCCCCACGATGGGACAGTGAAAAGAACAACAGCAGCAACCATCGTCGCCCGTGAGGCGCCAGCCGTATCTCCCCACATCGCCGCTCCACATCAAAGGATGTACAGCCATGACGTCGGTCACCCCGTGCGCCAGTTCTTCCAGCGAGATGAAAGACTTCCTCCAGGCTCATCCAGACACCCAATACGTTGATCTGCTGATCTCCGACATGAATGGCGTGGTGCGTGGCAAGCGCATCGAGCGCGCCAGCCTGCACAAGGTCTACGAGAAAGGCATCAATCTGCCGGCCTCGTTGTTCGCCCTGGACATCAACGGCTCGACCGTGGAGAGCACCGGCCTTGGCCTGGACATCGGCGATGCTGACCGGATCTGCTACCCGATCCCTGGCACCCTGTGCGACGAACCCTGGCAAAAGCGCCCTACCGCGCAGTTGCTGATGACCATGCACGAGCTCGAGGGCGAGCCGTTCTTCGCTGATCCGCGTGAAGTACTGCGTCAGGTGGTGAGCAAGTTCGATGACCTGGGCCTGGACATCTGCGCGGCGTTCGAGCTGGAGTTCTACCTGATCGATCAAGACAACCTCAACGGTCGCCCGCAGCCGCCGCGCTCGCCCATCTCCGGCAAGCGCCCGCAGTCGACCCAGGTGTACCTGATCGACGACCTCGACGAATACGCCGACTGCCTGCAAGACATGCTCGAAGCCGCCAAGGAGCAGGGCATTCCAGCGGATGCCATCGTCAAGGAAAGCGCCCCGGCACAGTTCGAGGTCAACCTGCACCACGTCGCCGATGCGATGAAGGCCTGCGACTACGCGATCCTGCTCAAGCGCCTGATCAAGAACGTTGCCTACGACCATGAGATGGACACCACCTTCATGGCCAAGCCCTACCCGGGCCAGGCGGGCAACGGCCTGCACGTACACATCTCGCTGCTCGACAAGAAGACCGGCAAGAACATCTTCACCAGTGACGACCCGCTCGAAAGCGAGCAACTGCGCCATGCGGTCGCCGGAGTGCTGGAAACCATGCCAGCGTCGATGGCCTTCCTCTGCCCGAACATCAACTCCTACCGCCGCTTCGGCGCCCAGTTCTACGTGCCCAACGCGCCGAGCTGGGGCCTGGACAACCGTACCGTGGCCGTGCGCGTGCCGACCGGCAGCAGCGACGCCGTGCGCATCGAACACCGCGTGGCGGGTGCCGATGCCAACCCCTACCTGATGATGGCGGCGATCCTCGCCGGCATCCATCACGGCCTGGTCAACAAGCTCGAACCGGGGGAGCCAATCGAAGGCAACTCGTACGAGCAGTTGGAGCAGAGCCTGCCGAACAACCTGCGTGACGCCCTGCGTGCGCTGGATGACAGCGAGATCCTCAACCAATACATCAGCCCGGACTACATCGATATCTTCGTCGCCTGCAAGGAAAGCGAGCTGGCCGAGTTCGAAGTGTCGATCTCCGACCTCGAGTACAACTGGTACCTGCACACGGTGTAAGCCCATGAGCGCAAATGCGGTCCCTCTGATCGGTGTCAGCGCCTGCCGCCAGCAGGTGGGGAAGAACTCGTCGCACACGGTAGGCGACAAGTATGTGGAGGCGGCCGGCTTTGCCGGGACCCCGCTGATTCTCCCGGCCCGCGATGTCGCCAGCGACCCACAGGCGTTGCTGGCCATTCTCGACGGCATTGTTTTTACCGGTTCGCCTTCAAATGTCGAGCCGCATCATTACAATGGCGCCCCCAGCGCCGAGGGCACCCGGCATGACCAGGCGCGTGACCGACTGACCTTGCCGTTGCTGCAGGCGGCGATTGCCGCTGGCGTGCCGGTGCTGTGCATCTGCCGTGGTTTCCAGGAATTGAACGTCGCCCTTGGCGGCAGCTTGCACCAGCGGGTGCAGGAGCTGCCGGGCTACCTGGACCACCGCGAACCTGAGGACGCACCCTTGGCGGTGCAATACGGCCCTCGTCATGCTGTCCGCATCGAAGCGGGCGGGATGTTCGAGCGCTTTGGTCTGGCTGAGCAGTTTGAGGTCAACTCGCTGCACAGCCAGGGGATCGACCGCTTGGCTCCAGGCCTGCGCGTCGAGGCTAAGGCACCGGATGGCCTGATCGAAGCGGTGTCCATGCTGGACGCGCCGGGCTTTGTGCTCGGCGTGCAATGGCACCCGGAATGGCGTTTCGCCGAAAACCCGGTCTCGCTGCGTCTATTCCAGGCGTTTCGCGAGGCCTGCATCGCCCACGCTGTACGGGAGGGTTCGCGCCAGAAGGCATTCTGACGTCACCCGAAGGTCTCGGATGACTCGCCCCCACGCAGCAGCTTTCAATGAGTGAAAGCGGACCCTCTTCGGACGGTCTGTGAAAACAATACCAATATCGACGGCGAATACTCATGAGCAATTACACTGAATCCGGCCGCCCACCCGATGTGGCGACCGATGCAGGCAACAGCGGCACGCGCGTCAGCAAAGGCTTGGCCAAGGGCCGTTTGGGCCTGTTGGCCAGCGTGGTGCTGGGCATTTCCACCATTGCCCCGGTCTATACCCTGACCGGAGCTCTCGGCCCAACCGTGCGCGAGGTGGGTGCCCACCTTCCCGCCGTATTCATCGTTGGCTTCCTGCCGATGCTGCTGGTCGCCCTCGGCTACCGCGAGCTGAACGCGGCAGAGCCGGACAGCGGCACATCCTTTACCTGGTCGGCACGTGCCTTTGGCCCGATGATCGGCTGGATCGGCGGCTGGGGCTTGGTGGTGGCTACCACCATCGTACTGTCCAACCTGGCCGGGGTTGCCGTCGACTTTTTCTATTTGTTCCTTGGCCAGATTACCGGCGACCAGTCGTTGGCGGCGTTGGCTGACAATTTATTGGTCAATATCAGCACCTGTTGCGTGTTCATCGCCATGGCAGTGTGGATCTGCTGCCGGGGCATGGGCACGACCATGACCGTCCAGTACGGCCTGGTGGCCCTGCAACTGCTGGTGTTGATCGGCTTTGGCTTTGCCGCGTTCGGTGAAACCGCCGCGCCGCCGCCGCTTGAGTTCGATTTCGCCTGGTTCAACCCGTTTGGCGTCGAATCGTTCTCGGCATTTGCCGCAGGCCTGTCGCTGTCGATCTTCATTTTCTGGGGTTGGGACGTGTGCCTGACGGTCAGCGAAGAGTCGGTCGGTAGCGATGAGGTGCCGGGCAAAGCGGCAACCTGGACCGTGCTGCTGATCCTCGCCTTGTACCTGTTCACTGCGATTGCCACCTTGCAGTTTGCCGGTATCAGTGACGTCGGCTTGGGCCTGGGTAACCCGCGCATTCAAGAAAACGTGTTCGCCCACCTAGCCGGTCCAGTGATGGGGCCGCTGGCGATCCTGATGTCGATTGCGGTATTGGCCAGTACCGCCGCCTCCTTGCAGTCGACCTTCGTTTCGCCTGCGCGGACCTTGTTGGCGATGGGTTACTACGGCGCTGTGCCACAGCGTTTCGCCAAGGTTTGCCCACGTTCGCAGACGCCGCAGTACGCCACGATCTGCGCCGGCATCGCTGCGGCGCTGTTCTACGTGACCATGCGTACCCTGAGTGAAAACGTACTGGCCGACACCATCACTGCCTTGGGCATGATGATCTGCTTCTACTATTCGCTGACGGCGTTTGCCTGCGTCTGGTACTTCCGCCACAGCCTGTTCGACAGCCTGCGCCACTTCTTCATGCGCGGCGTGTGCCCGTTGCTCGGGGGTGTGATTTTGTCGGTGATCTTCGTGCGCACGGCAATCGACAGCGCTTCGCCAGACTTTGGCAGCGGCTCGCATGTAGGGGGCTTGGGGCTGGTGTTCGTGATCGCGGCGATCATCTCGCTGCTGGGGATTTGCTTGATGATGCTGTCGCGGCTGCGGCTGCCGGCGTTCTTCCTTGGGGCTACCTTGCAGCAGCAAGCCACTCTGCAGCTGCAAGATTGATGTAGTTGGGGCTGCTTCGCAGCCCATCGCAGGCAAGCCAGCTCCTACAGGGTTCGCGCGGTACCTGTAGGAGCTGGCTTGCCTGCGATGGGCCTCAAAGAGGCCCCAAAAATCGATCAGCCAACCAGTTGTTTGAGCAGCGCCTCATGGCGTTTTTGCTGTCTCTCCAACTTGAGCTCTTCTGCTCGCGCCGCAGCTTGCGAGTCATCGGCACGATTCGAGCAGAACACCGCCTTCAGATCTTCCAGTGCATTTTGGAAGTCATCATTGATGATGACGTAGTCGTACTCGGCATAGTGGATCATCTCGCTGACCGCTTCCTTCATGCGCCCCTCGATGATCTCCTCGCTATCCTGCCCGCGCCCGGTCAGGCGCTCACGCAGCGCCTCCTGGCTTGGCGGCAGAATGAAGATCGACAGTGCCTGCGGCATCAGCTCGCGAACCTGCTGCGCACCTTGCCAGTCGATCTCCAGGATCAGGTCGATGCCTTGATCCAGGGTCTGCTGCAATGCGCTGCGCGACGTTCCGTAGAAGTTGCCGAACACCTCGGCATGCTCAAGGAAGTCACCCTTGGCGATCAGCGCCTTGAACTCTTCATGCCCCACGAAGTGGTAGTTCACCCCGTGCTCCTCGCCCTGACGCTTGGCACGAGTAGTGTGCGAAACCGAGACGCGGATGTTCTTGTCGGCCTGGGTCAACGCTGTAACCAGGCTGGTCTTGCCAGCGCCGGAGGGCGCCGAGACGATATAAAGGGTGCCGCTGCTGTGATTCATGGTAGGGGTGGCCTTACTCGATGTTCTGTACTTGTTCACGCATCTGTTCGATCAACACCTTCAGGTTGACCGCCGCCTGCGTACTGCGCGGGTCGAAGGCCTTGGAGCCGAGGGTGTTGGCTTCGCGATTGAGTTCCTGCATCAGGAAGTCCAGGCGTCGCCCCGCAGCACCGCCGGACTTCAGCACCCGGCGCACTTCGGTGATGTGGGTATTGAGCCGATCCAGCTCTTCGGCAACATCGCTCTTCTGCGCCAGCAACACCATCTCCTGCTCCAGGCGCTGCGGGTCGAGCTCGGCCTGCATGTCGTGGAAGCGGTCGAGGATTTTCTGCCGCTGCGCAGCGAGCATCTGTGGCACCTGGGCACGCAAGGTGGTGACCTCGGTCGCCATGCCGTCCAGGCGTTCGTTGATCAGTCGGGCCAGTTCCTGGCCTTCGCGTTGGCGACCGGCCTTGAGCTCCTTGAGGGCTTCGTCGAACAGGGCGATGGCTTCGGCATTGAGTGCCTGCGGATCGCTGGCATCACCCACCAGCACGCCAGGCCAGGCCAGCACCTCCAGCGGGTTGAGCGCGGCCGGTTGCTTGATCAGGCTGGCGATGGTTTCGGCAGCGGCAACCAGCTGCGCGGCGCGCTCGCGATCGACCTGCAAGGGTTTGCCGGTGCTCTCTTCACTCAGGCGCAGGGTGCATTCCACCTTGCCGCGCGACAAACCTTGGCGCAAGCCTTCGCGCACCGCGCCTTCGAGGTCGCGCAGGGCTTCTGGCAGGCGCAGGTGCGGTTCCAGGTAACGATGATTGACCGAGCGCAGCTCCCACGCCAGAGTGCCTTGGCTGCCGGCGCGCTCGACGCGAGCAAAAGCGGTCATGCTGTGCACCATGGGGGAGTACCTCGCAAAAGATGGGAAACAGGGAAGCCTTTCGGCTGCAAGGCGCAGGATTGTAGCGCAGTGCGGCCCGGGCGCCCAATCCACCCATCCTACCGACAGCCTACGCGGCAAGTGGGAAAAGGCGACAGGCTGCCCGGGGCGCGACAATAGGCATGTCCCTGCCGGGCTACGGGCTCTATAATGCTCGGCAGATTCAAGTCCCAGTACAGGTATCCCAGATGAAACGTCCAAGTGGTCGCGCCGCCGATCAGCTCCGCTCGATCCGCATTACCCGCAACTACACCAAGCACGCCGAGGGGTCGGTACTGGTCGAGTTCGGTGACACCAAAGTCATCTGCACGGTCAGCGTCGAGAATGGTGTTCCCCGCTTCCTCAAAGGCCAGGGCCAAGGTTGGCTGACCGCCGAATACGGCATGCTGCCGCGTTCGACCGGTGAGCGTAACCAGCGTGAAGCCAGCCGTGGCAAGCAGGGTGGTCGCACCCTGGAAATCCAGCGTCTGATCGGCCGTGCCCTGCGCGCAGCGCTGGACATGAAAAAGCTCGGTGAGGTCACCCTGTACGTCGACTGCGACGTGATCCAGGCCGATGGCGGCACCCGCACAGCATCGATCACCGGTGCCATGGTCGCCCTGGTCGATGCCCTGCGCGTGATCAAGAAGCGCGGCGGCCTCAAGGGCGGTGACCCGCTCAAGCACATGATCGCTGCCGTATCGGTCGGCATGTACCAAGGCGAAGCAGTGCTCGACCTGGACTACCTGGAAGACTCCGCTGCCGAGACCGACCTGAACGTGGTCATGACCAGCGCCGGTGGTTTCATCGAAGTGCAGGGCACCGCCGAAGGTGCGCCGTTCCAGCCTGAAGACTTCAACGCCATGCTGGCGCTGGCACACAAGGGCATGAACGAAATCTACGAACTGCAGAACGCCGCACTGGCCGACTGAGCGCAATGCCAAGGAGGTGCGGAACATGAGTGATCCGAACGTGCCGGTCAATCTGCCCAATTCCGAGATCCGCCAGTGGGCGATGTTCTGTCACCTCTCGGCACTGCTCGGCCTGGCAGTGCCCCTTGGGCATTTGCTGGGGCCGTTGGTGATGTGGATCTGGAAGCGCGAGCTTGATCCGTTCATCGATGCCCAGGGCAAGGAAGCGCTGAATTTTCAGATCAGCGTGACCATTGCCGGATTTATCTGCTTCCTGCTGACGTTCGTGCTGATCGGGCTGGTGCTGTTCGCCATCCTGGCGGTGGCGGTGCTGATCCTGATCATTCTGGCGGGGGTCAAGGCTAATGAGGGGCAGGCGTATCGCTATCCCTTCATCTGGCGGCCGATCAAGTAGAACGAGTTGGGGCCGCTTCGCGCCCCATCACAGGCAAGCCAGCGCCTACAGCAATCGTGCTGATTGTAGGCGCTGGCTTGCCTGTGATGGGGCGCGAAGTGGCCCCACCTGGTATCAGATGGTCAGCGTCCAGTCGTAATCGACGATCAGCGGCGCATGCTGGGAGAATCGCGGCTGGCGCGGCAGGCGGGCGTTGCGCACGAAGCGGCGCAGGCCTGGGGTGAGGATCTGGTAGTCGAACCGGTAACCCAGGTTGAGCATTTCGGCCTGCTCGTTATCCGGCCACCAGCTGTACTGGTCGCCTTCACGGCTGACTTCGCGCAGGGCATCGACATAGCCCATGTCGCCGACAATCGAGTCCATCCACGCGCGCTCGGGCGGCAGGAAGCCTGGCGATTGCTGGCTGTCGCGCCAGTTCTTGATGTCGAGCTTCTGCTGCGCAACGTAGAACGACCCGCAGTAGATGTACTCGCGGCGCTTGCGGCGCTGCTTGTCCAGGTACTTGCCGAAATCGTCCATCAACTTGAATTTCTGGTTCAAGTCTTCGTCGCCGTTCATGCCCGAAGGCAGCAACAGGCTGGCAATACTGACTTTGTCGAAGTCTGCTTGCAGGTAACGTCCGTAGCGGTCGGCTGTCTCGAAGCCCAGGCCGGTGATGACTGCCTTGGGCTGCATCCGCGAATAGAGCGCCACGCCACCTTGGGCAGGCACCTCCGCATCGCAGGCATAAAGGAAATAGCCATCGAGCTGGAAAGCTGGGTCGTCGAGTTCAAAGGCCGAGGCGCGGGTATCCTGAAGGCAGATGACGTCGGCATTCTGGGCTTGTAGCCAGCTGAGCAATCCACGCTCGGCGGCAGCCTGAATGCCATTTACGTTCACACTGATGATCCGCATAAATGGCCCCAAAAATCTCGTGCGTGTATGATACCCGAGCTCAACTCATTTAGCTAAATCCGTGGTGTCTGGGACTCTTCATGCAGCCGTATCAGCGCGACTTCATTCGTTTTGCCATCGATCGGGGCGTTTTGCGCTTCGGTGAATTCACCCTGAAATCGGGGCGTACCAGCCCGTACTTCTTCAATGCCGGCCTGTTCAACACAGGATCTGCCTTGGCTGAACTGGGGCGTTGCTACGCGGCGGCGATCGTCGACAGCAAGATCCCCTTCGACGTACTGTTTGGCCCGGCCTACAAAGGCATCCCGCTGGCTTCGGCCACTGCGGTGGCCCTGGCCGATCACCACCAGCGCGACGTGCCATGGTGCTTCAACCGCAAGGAAGCCAAGGCCCACGGCGAGGGCGGCAGCCTGGTGGGCGCGCCGCTTGAAGGCAACGTGCTGATCATCGATGACGTGATCACTGCCGGTACTGCCATTCGTGAAGTCATGCAGATCATCAGCGCCCAGCAGGCCACCGCCGCCGGTGTGCTGATTGCCCTGAACCGCGAAGAGCGCGGTAATGGCGAGCTGTCGGCGATCCAGGAAGTGGAGCGCGACTTCGGTATTCCGGTGGTCAGCATCGTTTCGCTGACCCAGGTGCTGGAATTCCTCGCCGATGACCCGCAGCTCAAGCAGCATCTGCCGGCTGTCGAGGCGTATCGGGCGCAGTACGGGATCTGACCGTCCTGAAATGAAAAAGGCGACCTTTGCAGGTCGCCTTTTTTTTGCCTGTACCGGCCTCATCGCGGGGCAAGCCCGCTTCCACGCCAACCCTAGTGCTGCTGCGCCTGCGTGGGAGCGGGCTTGCCCCGCGATGGGCGGCAAAGCGGCCCCGGGCTATCAGTAGTGACGCTTGCGGTTGGTGATCAGGGTGCCCACGCCGCTGTCGGTGAAGATCTCCAGCAGCACCGCGTTCGGCACGCGACCGTCGATGATGTGCGAGCTCTGTACGCCACCTTGCACCGCATCCAGGGCGCATTTGATCTTCGGCAGCATGCCGCCATAGATGGTGCCGTCGGCAATCAGCTCGTTGACCTGCTCGGTATTCAGACCGGTCAGTACCTCGCCTTTCTTGTCCATCAAGCCAGCGATGTTGGTCAGCAGCATCAGCTTCTCAGCCTTCAGCGCCTCCGCCACCTTACCGGCCACCAGGTCGGCGTTGATGTTGTACGACTCACCGTTGGCGCCCACGCCGATTGGCGCGATCACCGGGATGAAATCGCCCTTGACCAGCATGTTCAACAGATCGGTGTTGACCCCAACGACTTCGCCGACGTGGCCGATGTCGATGATTTCCGGAGTGGTCATCTCGGGCGTCTGGCGCGACACGGTGAGCTTCTTGGCGCGGATCAGCTCCGCGTCCTTGCCGGTCAGGCCGATGGCGCTGCCGCCGTGACGGTTGATCAGGTTGACGATGTCCTTGTTGACCTGGCCACCGAGGACCATCTCGACCACGTCCATGGTCGCCGAGTCGGTGACGCGCATGCCGTCGATGAAGTGGCTCTCGATCGACAGGCGCTTGAGCAAGTCACCGATCTGCGGGCCACCGCCGTGCACCACCACCGGGTTGATGCCAACTGCTTTCATCAACACGATGTCGCGGGCAAAACCGGTTTTGAGCTCTTCGCTCTCCATCGCGTTGCCGCCGTACTTGATCACCAAGGTCTTGCCGACGAAGCGGCGAATGTAGGGCAGCGCTTCGGACAAAACCTCGGCTACATGGGAAGCGGCATCGCGATCGAGGGTCATGCAGGGCTCCTGTAAGGAACAGATAGTCGGTCAGAACGGCAGTTGCAGCTCAGGGGCAACCCGCAGCAACTGGGCGCGGAAAACATCCTTGATACGTTGCAACTCGGCGTCGCTGTCGGCCTCGAAGCGCAGCACCAGCACAGGCGTAGTGTTGGAAGCGCGTACCAGGCCCCAGCCGTGGGCGTAGTCGACCCGCACACCATCGATGGTGGTCAGGTTGGCGTCGCCCCAGTCAGCGTCGCGTTGCAGTGCATCAATGATGCTGAATTTACCCTCGTCGGTCACATCAATATTGATTTCCGGCGTGGAAATGTCGTTCGGGAACGCAGCAAACAGGCTTTCGGCGTCTTGCCCGGCCTTGCTGAGGATCTCCAGCAGGCGCGCGGCACTGTAGATGCCGTCGTCAAACCCGTACCAGCGCTCCTTGATGAAGATGTGCCCGCTCATCTCGCCTGCGAGCAAGGAGCCGGTCAGTTTCATCTTCTTCTTGATCAACGAGTGACCGGTCTTCCACATTAGCGCGCGACCGCCGTGCTGTTCGATCAGCGGGGTCAGGCGACGGGTGCATTTGACGTCGAAGATGATCTCGGCGCCTGGGTTGCGTTCCAGGACATCCAGGGCGAATAGCATCAGCAGGCGGTCGGGGTAGACGATGTTACCCGTGTTGGTCACCACGCCTACGCGGTCGCCGTCACCGTCGAAGGCCAGGCCGATATCGGCGCCGACTTCCTTGACCTTGGCGATCAGGTCTTCCAGGTTCTCAGGCTTGCCCGGATCTGGATGGTGGTTAGGGAAGTTGCCGTCGACCTCGCAGAACAGCGGGATCACCTCGCAGCCCAGGGCTTCGATCAGCTGCGGGGCGATCACCCCGGCTGCGCCGTTACCGCAGTCGACCACCACCTTGAGCTTTTTCTTCAGCTGGATGTCGGCGGTGACCTGGTCGAAGTAGCGGCCGAGGATCTCGACCTTTTCCACACGGCCTTCGCCACGGCTCAAGTCGTTGGTCTTCAGACGAGTCAGCAGGGCCTGGATCTGCTCATTGGCCAAGGTGTCGCCGGCAATGACGATCTTGAAGCCGTTGTAGTCGGAGGGGTTGTGGCTGCCGGTGAGCATGACACCGGACTTGCCCGCTAGCACGTTGGCGGCGTAGTACAGCGCAGGAGTCGGCACCATGCCGACGTCGCTGACCTGGCAACCGGCGTCGACCAGGCCCAGGATCAGTTGCTCGACCAGCATCGGCCCGGACAGTCGACCGTCGCGGCCAACCGAGATGTTCGGTTCGCCCTGGGCCAGGGTCTGCGCACCGATGGCGCGGCCGATCCAGTAGGCGGTTTCGGCATGCAGGGTTTTGCCGACCACGCCACGGATGTCGTAGGCGCGGAAGATGCTTTCGGGCAGTGCGGGTACCCGCTGGGCCATGTCATTCATCTCTGGGAGCTCCAATCTTCAAAGGCTTCTGGGTAGACGCAAACTGAACGCTTGGACGGCTCTTTCGCCAGAGAGTTCGCCATCCTTGGCGTCAACGCGGTGCTATCGGCTCAGTGGCTGCCGGAGTGGCCAAAGCCACCGGCGCCGCGCTGGCTCTCGTCGAAGGCCTCGACGATGTCGAAATGCGCTTGCACCACAGGCACCAGCACCAGCTGCGCGATGCGCTCGCCAATGGCGATGGTGAACGGTGTGTTGCCGCGGTTCCAGCACGACACCATCAGCTCGCCCTGGTAATCCGAGTCGATCAAGCCGACCAGGTTGCCCAGCACGATGCCGTGCTTATGGCCCAGGCCCGAGCGCGGCAGGATCATCGCCGCCAGGCCTGGGTCGCCGATGTAGATCGACAGGCCAGTTGGGATCAGCAGGGTCTGGCCGGGCTCAAGCACGGTGTCTTGCTGGAGCATGGCGCGCAGGTCCAGGCCAGCAGAGCCAGGGGTGGCGTACTGCGGCAGGGGGAATTCGGCGCCAATGCGCGGGTCGAGGATCTTGGCTTGAAGAGCGTGCATGTAACTTATTGAACCTGATTGAGTCGTTCGGCGATGAAGGCAACCAGCTGGCGGGCGATCTTGCCCTTGCTGGTCTGCGCGAAGAGGGTCTGGTGCTGCTGGCGATCGATCACGGTCAAGGCGTTCTCCTCGCTGTTGAAGCCGATGCTGGGGTTGGCTACATCATTGGCGACGATCAGGTCGAGGTTCTTGTCCTTGAGCTTGCGCGTGGCGTAATCGAGCAAGTGTTCGGTCTCGGCGGCAAAGCCGACGCTGAACGGACGGTCGGCCCGGCCAGCAATGGTCGCAAGGATATCCGGATTACGCACCATCTGCAGCAGCATGCCGTCGCCGGTCGTAGGATCCTTCTTGAGTTTTTGCGCGGCGACCACTTCCGGACGGTAGTCCGCGACCGCCGCCGAGGCGATGAACAGGTCGCATGGCATCGCCGCTTCGCAGGCCGCGAGCATGTCTCGTGCGCTGACCACGTCGATCCGGTTGACCCGATCCGGGGTCTGCAGGTGCACAGGCCCCGTGACGAGGGTCACCCTAGCCCCCGCTTCTGCGGCCGCTTCGGCCAGGGCAAAGCCCATCTTGCCGGAGCTATGATTGGTGATGTAACGCACCGGGTCGATGTTTTCCTGGGTCGGGCCGGCAGTGATCAACACGTGCTTGCCGGTAAGCGCCTGGCGCTTGAAGCTCTCTGCCGCGCACCAGGCCAGGTCGCTGGCTTCGAGCATGCGCCCCAGGCCTACGTCGCCACAGGCCTGGCTGCCAGAGGCCGGGCCGAACACCTGGATGCCGCGGCTTTGCAGCAACTCAAGGTTGGCCTGGGTAGCTGGGTCGCGCCACATCGCCTGGTTCATCGCCGGAGCTACGGCCACGGTGGCGTCGGTGGCCAGCACCAGGGTGGTCAGCAGGTCATCGGCCATGCCTTGGGCCATGCGCGCCATCAGGTCGGCAGTGGCTGGGGCGATCAGCACCAGATCGGCCCATTTGGCCAGTTCGATATGACCCATGGCCGCTTCGGCGGCGGGGTCGAGCAAATCCATGTGCACCGGATGGCCGGACAGGGCCTGCAGGGTCAGTGGAGTGATGAACTCGGCACCGCCGCGGGTCATGACGACGCGCACCTGCGCGCCGTGTTCCAGGAGTCGGCGAATCAGCTCGGCGCTCTTGTAGGCGGCGATGCCGCCACCCACGCCGAGAACGATGCGCTTGCGATACAGCCGCTGCATAGGCTTGCCTTTTTCCAGTGAGAGCGGGCGGCGACGCATGAAAACTGCCTGCGGCAGAACGTCGCATTAAACGAGGCGAAATAGATTAACACAGGGCTTGAACGCGCCGCAGTATGAGGCAAGGAGCACGGATGAACATCAGGGAGTGGCCGATAAACGAACGGCCAAGAGAGAAGCTGCTACACAAGGGCGCCGCTAGCCTGTCGGATGCTGAGCTGCTGGCCGTGTTCCTCGGCTCTGGCGTGCGAGGTTGCAATGTCGTGGAGCTGGCGCGTGGGCTATTGGCGAAGTACGGCAGTTTGCGACAGTTATTGGAAGCCGACAGGGCTGATTTTCTGGCTGAGCTAGGGCTTGGGCCGGTCAAATACAGCCAATTGCAGGCGCTACTGGAGATCGGTCGCAGAAACCTGGAGATGGCGATTGAGCGTAAGTCCGCCGTGGAAAGCCCGCAGGCAGTTCGCCGTTATCTGAAATCGATGCTGCGCCACGAGCCCAGCGAGGTGTTCGGCTGCCTGTTTCTCGACTCCAAGCACCGGCCATTGGCCTTCGAGATCCTGTTTCGCGGCACCATCGACCGCGCCAGCATCTACCCCCGCGAGGTGGTGCGGCGCTCGCTGCTGCACAACGCAGCGGCGTTGATCCTGTGTCACAACCACCCTTCGGGCAACTGCGAGCCGAGCCAGGATGACGTGCACATGACCCTGTCGCTCAAGCGCGGGTTGGCGATGATCGATGTGCGGGTGCTCGATCATGTCATCGTCGGCGATGGTGAGCCGTTGTCGATGGTCGAGCAAGGGTGGATCGCGGGCTAACGGGTTTTGTCAGTCAGGGCCTCTTCGCGGGCAAGCCCGCTCCCACAAGGTTTTGTGCAGGCTTCGAGAGCGTATCGAGCCTGTGGTTGTCCATGCCTGGCGCAGCCTCTGAAGACGACACTAGCCCCTGTGGGGGCGGGCTTGACCGCGAAGAGGCCGCAACTGACACCCCGCCTTGCTGTGGCCTCAGCGAGTCAGCGAAACCTTGCTGAAATCCAGCCGCCCAAACGGATTCACCTGATACCCCTCGACCCCCTGGCGGAGCAATGTGGCGGCAGTGGGGTGGGCCAGTGGCAGCCACAGTGCCTGCTGCTGGATCAGCGCCTGTGCCTGCTGGTACAGCCGGCTGCGCACGCTTTGGTCATTGGTGGTGCGGCCGGCACTGATCAGCTGATCCAAGCGGCTGTCGCAGAACCGCGCAAAGTTGGTCCCGGACTTGACCGCCGCGCAGGAAAACTGCGGGCTGAGGAAGTTGTCCGGGTCACCGTTGTCACCGGCCCAGCCCATGAACAGCAGGTCATGCTCGCCGGCCTTGGCGCGACGGATCAGCTCGCCCCATTCGATCACCTTGATCTCGGCCTTGATGCCTACCTTGGCCAGGTCGGCTTGCAGCATTTGCGCGCCCAGGCTTGGGTTAGGGTTGAGCAGGCTGCCGGAAGGGCGGGTCCAGATAGTGGTGCTGAAGCCATCTGCCAGGCCGGCCTTGGTCAGCAGGGCCTTGGCTTTTTTCAGGTCTATCGGATAACCCGGCAGGTCCTTGGCGTAGCTCCAGGTATTGGGTGGGTAGGGGCCGTTGGCCGCGATAGCGGTGTCTTCGAATACGGCCTTGAGGTAACTGGCTTTGTCGAAGGCGAGATTGATCGCCTGGCGCACTTCAGGCTTGTCCAGCGGCGGGTGCTGGCTGTTGATGGCGACGAAAGCCGTCATGAAGGCCGGGGTGGTGGCGACCTTGAGGTGGTCATCCTTGCCGGCTTCGGCGATGTCCAGTGGCTTGGGCGACAGGGCCATCTGGCACTCGCCTCGCTTGAGCTTTTGCAGACGCACATTGGCGTCCGGGGTGATGGCATAGATCAGCGGATCGACCGCAGGCTTGCCAGCAAAGTAGTCGGCATTGGCGCGATAGCGCACCACGGCGTCCTTCTGGAAGCGCTGGAAGACGAACGGGCCGGTGCCGATTGGCTGGCTGTTGAGCTTCTCCGGGGTACCAGCTTTGAGCAGTTTGTCGGCGTATTCGGCGGAATAGATCGAGGCGAAGCCCATGCTCAGGGTGGCCAGGAAGGTGGCGTCGGCGTGGGTCAGGATGAAGCGCACGGTGTGCGGCTCTGGGGCATCGATCGATTTGATCAGGCTGCCCAGCTGCAGCGACTGGGCGTGCGGATAGCCGCCGGGCGCAGTCTTGTGCCAGGCATGGGCCGGGTAGAGCATGCGCTGGAAGCTAAACAGCACGTCGTCGCCATCCAGCTCGCGGGTGGGCTTGAAGTAGGGCGTGGCGTGGAACTTCACGTCGCTGCGCAGCTTGAAGTCGTAGATCAGGCCGTCGGCCGAGACCGTCCAGCTTTCGGCCAGGCTAGGCACGACCTTGCCCTGGCCGGGGTCGAACTCCACCAGGCGGTTCATCAGCACGTCGGCCGAGGCGTTGGTGGTGGTCAGCGAGTTGTACTGCACCACGTCGAAGCCTTCGGGGCTGGCCTCGGTGCAGACAGCGAGTGGCGCCGCCTGGGCGAGGCCGGCGAACAAAAGGCTGGAAGAGAACAGTAGGGAAAGCGCGGCGGCACGCATCGAAGCTCCTTGGCGAGATCAGTGGCCCATCTGCCAGTGCAGTCTGGAAACGTCCTACCCTAGTGCGAGCGTCGGTAAATGACCACACCCTTTTTTACAAACCCTGCGACGAGCGGTCGACAGCCCGCCGGCCTTGTCGCTATGCTGGCCGCACTCACTTGGCCGACTGCAGAAACGCATCTTCTGTTGTTGCAGCCGAGTCTTTCTGGTATAAAGCAGCGCTCTTTTCTAGGGGCTCGCTCTGTCGCGAAAGCGGATACGGTCGATAAGACCCCCGGAAACACGGCGCCTGGCGCCATAGACTGAGAGATTAAGCGGCCAACCCATGCCGGGTTGGGCATGTGGTTTTAGAGGGCTGAGGCATGTCGAGAGTCTGTCAAGTTACCGGTAAGGGTCCGGTAACTGGGAATAACATTTCCCACGCAAACAACAAAACCCGTCGTCGTTTCCTGCCAAACCTGCAGCACCACCGTTTCTGGGTTGAATCCGAGAAGCGTTTCGTGCGTCTGCGCGTTTCCGCCAAGGGCATGCGTATCATCGACAAGCGCGGCATCGATGCCGTTCTGGTTGACATCCGCCGTGCCGGCGCCAAGGTTTAAGGGAGAGCATCATGCGTGAATTGATCCGTCTGGTATCGAGTGCTGGCACTGGCCACTTCTACACCACCGACAAGAACAAGCGCACCACCCCGGACAAGATCGAGATCAAGAAATACGATCCGGTCGTCCGTAAGCACGTGACCTACAAGGAAGCCAAGATCAAGTAATTGATCGGCAACCTGAAAAAACCCGCCTCCTCACGGAAGCGGGTTTTTTTATGCCTGGGAATTCATCGCGGGGTAAGCCCGCTCCCACGCGAAGCGATCTGGGCTGTTATTTCTGCTCGAACATCACATAGATCTTGCGGCACGGCTCCAGCACTTCCCAGGTGCCTTTGAAGCCAGCCGGGATAACAAACCGATCACCGGCACGCAGGGTCTTGGCGCCCCCGGCCTCATCACGCAGCACCGAAACGCCCTGCACGATCTCGCAGTACTCATGTTCGGTGTAGTTGACGGTCCACTGCCCGACCTCGCCTTCCCAGACACCCGCAGCGAACTGGCCGCAGGGGCTGGAGTAGTGGTTGTAGACAGCCTGGTCTGGCTCACCCTTGAGGATTTTCTCCGCCGCCGGGCGATAGCGTTCAGCCTCGGTCAGCACTTGGGCGAAGTCGATAATGCCGGTGATAGTCATGGTTCTCCCCTCTTGTTGTTTAATAAAATGCACATCAGTAGGCTTTTGAGCCTTCCGTGTCAAATATATTGATAGTTTACACTGGCTGGTTTAGGGTGACGGGTGCCAGTGTGCGCTTGTCGCCCGGCCAGAATTTCTGACAGCGCCCGTGAGTCTCCAGTGCGGCGTTGCAACTTAACAAGAGGAGGAGTTTCGTATGACCACCCTGACTCGTGCGGACTGGGAACAGCGTGCCCAGCAATTGAAGATCGAAGGCCGCGCCTTCATCAACGGTGAGTACACCGACGCCGCATCCGCTGAAACCTTCGACTGCCTGAGCCCGGTGGACGGACGCTTCCTGGCCAAGGTCGCCAGCTGCGACCTGGCTGACGCCAACCGCGCTGTGGAAAACGCCCGCGCCACCTTTGATTCCGGCGTTTGGTCGCGCCTGGCTCCGGCCAAGCGTAAAGCCAAACTGATCCGCTTCGCCGAGCTGCTGCGTAAGAACGTAGAAGAGCTGGCGCTGCTGGAAACCCTGGACATGGGCAAGCCGATTGGCGACTCCTCGAGCATCGACGTACCAGGCGCGGCGCAAGCCCTGCACTGGAATGCCGAAGCCATCGACAAGGTCTACGATGAAGTCGCGCCAACTCCGCACGACCAACTCGGCCTGGTAACCCGCGAGCCAGTGGGTGTGGTTGGCGCCATCGTGCCGTGGAACTTCCCGCTGCTGATGGCCTGCTGGAAACTCGGCCCGGCGCTGGCCACCGGCAACTCGGTGGTGCTCAAGCCGTCCGAAAAATCGCCACTGACCGCCATCCGTATCGCCCAATTGGCGATTGAAGCCGGCATCCCGGCAGGCGTGCTCAACGTGCTGCCAGGCTACGGCCACACCGTCGGCAAGGCCCTGGCCCTGCATATGGATGTCGACACCCTGGTATTCACCGGTTCGACCAAGATCGCCAAGCAACTGATGATCTACGCTGGCGAATCGAACATGAAGCGCATCTGGCTGGAAGCTGGCGGCAAGAGCCCGAACATCGTCTTCGCCGACGCGCCTGACCTGCAGGCCGCTGCCGAAGCCGCTGCCAGCGCCATCGCCTTCAACCAGGGCGAAGTCTGCACCGCAGGTTCGCGCCTGCTGGTCGAGCGCTCGATCAAGGACAAGTTCCTGCCGCTGGTAGTCGAGGCGCTGAAAGCCTGGAAGCCAGGCAACCCGCTGGATCCGGCGACCACAGTGGGTGCGCTGGTCGATACCCAGCAGATGAACACCGTGCTGTCGTACATCGACGCAGGTCATCAGGACGGCGCCAAGCTGCTGGCCGGTGGCAAGCGTATCCTCGAGGAGACTGGCGGCACCTACGTCGAGCCGACCATCTTCGACGGCGTGACCAATGCCATGAAGATCGCCCAGGAAGAGATCTTTGGCCCGGTGCTGTCGGTGATCACTTTCGACACCGCCGAAGAAGCCGTGGCCATCGCCAACGACACGCCGTATGGCCTGGCCGCAGGTATCTGGACTGCCGACATCTCCAAGGCGCACAAAACTGCACGTGCCGTGCGCGCCGGTAGCGTCTGGGTCAACCAGTACGACGGCGGCGACATGACCGCACCGTTCGGTGGCTTCAAGCAGTCGGGCAACGGCCGTGACAAGTCGCTACATGCGCTGGAGAAGTACACCGAGCTGAAGGCGACCTGGATCAAGCTGTAATCCCAGGTAGGCATCGCCGGGCCAGCCCGCTCCCATGCAGCCAGCGTAATGCCCTGGTTGACGTGGTAGCGGGCTGGCCCCGCGATCGATCCAGAACCAGCCGGGCCGGCGTTATGCCGTCCCGGCTGTGTCGTCTCTGCGATTCACAAATTTTGCCTAGGAGGCTGTCATGCGTTGGGGAACCTACTTTGCCGTACTGGCGTCGGTGCTCAGCGTCGGGCTCGCGCTCGGCGTGAGCATGCCGCTGGTATCCCTGCGCCTGGAAGGCTGGGGCTACGGCGGGTTTGCCATCGGCGTGATGGCGGCGATGCCCGCTATTGGTGTGCTGCTCGGTGCCAGCCTGGCCAGCCGCCTGGCCGGTTGGGTCGGCGTGCCTGCGGCCATGCGCCTGTGCCTGTGGGGCGGGGCGCTGTCGATCGGACTGCTAGCGCTGTTGCCAAGCTATCCACTGTGGCTGGCGTTGCGTTTGCTGATCGGCATGTCGCTGACCGTGGTATTCATCCTCGGTGAAAGCTGGATCAACCAGTTGGTCGTCGAGCAGTGGCGTGGTCGGCTGGTAGCGCTGTATGGCAGCAGCTACGCCTTGAGCCAGCTGGCCGGGCCGCTGGTACTGGGCTTTCTGGGTTCGGATGATGACTTCGGTTTCTGGGCGGCGACCGCCCTGTTGATCGTAGCGCCGCTGGTGCTATTGGGGCGTGGGGGCGCGCCGACCACCGAAGCCTACAGCGTCACCTTCCGGGACCTGTTCGCCTTCTGCCGACGCCTGCCGGTAATTGCCTGGGCCATTGCTCTGTTCGCCGCCTTCGAGGCGATGATCCTGACCTTGCTGCCGGTGTACTGCTTGCAACAGGGGTTCACGGCGGAAGTGGCGCTGTTCATGGTCAGCACTGTGGTGGTGGGGGATGCGGTGTTGCAGCTGCCGATCGGCGCCTTGGCCGACAAGATGTCGCGACAGACGCTGTTCAGTGGTTGTGCGCTGACCTTGCTGGTCTCCAGCCTGGCGATTCCATTGCTGCTGGAAACAGCGCTGATCTGGCCGGTGTGGGTGCTGTTCGGCGCCAGTGCCGGGGGCTTGTTCACGCTATCGCTGATTCTGATCGGCGAGCGTTATCGAGATGATGCACTGGTGCGGGCCAATGCGCACGTGGCGCAACTGTGGGGCATCGGTTGCCTGCTCGGGCCGCTGTTGGCGGGGGCGGGGAGCCAGTGGATCAGTGGCCATGCGTTGCCGCTGTTGATGGCGGTCGGGGCTGCTGGGTTGGTGCTATTGACGCGGCGGCGAGGCGCCTTTGAGCCGGCGTCGGTCTGAGCCGATGCTATCGCGGGGCAAGCCCGCTCCCACGCCGACTGTTTAGGTGCAGGCAAGCGTGGCAGCGGGCTTGCCCCGCGATTGGCCCTAGAGCATTTTCTCCAGCCCCACGGCTTTGCTGATCCAGGCATTGAACCTGCGCCATATGCCGCCCGGCTCGGTGGTGAGCATGTGCCGTTTACCATTGTCCTCGGTTACCCACACCAACTTGCCAGCCACCAGCGTCGGCTGGTAACTGAGCGCTGGTGCCATGCCCTGCACCGCCAGGTCGCGGGTGTACTCGGCCAGCTCCGGGCTGTCGACCAACACCCCGACCTCGGTATTCCACAGCACTGACCGCGGGTCGAAGTTGAACGAGCCGATAAAGGTCTTGCGCCGATCGAACACGATTGCCTTGCTGTGCAGGCTGGAATCCGAACTGCCATGGAAGTTGATGCCACGACTGGCACTCGGATCACCCGGCTGACGGCGCAGCTCATACAGCTGTACGCCATGCTCCAGCAGGGCGCGGCGGTACGGCGCATAGCCGCCATGCACGGCCGGCACGTCAGTGGCTTCCAGCGAGTTGGTCAGCAATTTGACTGAAATGCCCGCGTCGGCATGGCTGGTCAGGTACAGCAGACCTTCTTCACCGGGGACGAAATAGGCCGACACCAGAATCAGCTCGTGATCGACATTGTTCAGGTCCGGCGCCAGTTGCTGGCTCATCAGCAGCTGCGGATCTGGCTCGTCCTGGGCCAGGACCTTGCTCGGCGCATCCCACAGGGCCTGGCTGTGCGCCCAGATCAGCTCATTGCGCCAGACATCCAGGCGCGGCTGGGACTGGTAAGCCATCAGTCGGTCATACAGCGCCTTGCGCTTGATCCGCGCTTCGGCCAAGGACACTTCCAGGCGATGGCGGCTGGCGCGCAGGTCGTCGGCATCCGGCTCGCGCCAGAGAAAATCGCCGATAGGCCGGCTCAGGGCGCTGTTCCAGTACTGGTCGAAACCGTGCCCAAGCTGCTCGGCCACCGGGCCGACGCCGAGCAGGTCGATGTCAGTGAAATTGAGATTGGGCTCGGCGTCGAAATACTCATCGCCCAGGTTGCGCCCGCCGACGATGGCCATGCTGTTGTCGACCAGGAACAGCTTGTTGTGCATGCGTCGGTGCTGGCGCGACAGATTGAACAGCCGGCCCATGGCGCGGGTGACGCCGGTACTGCGCCCTAGGTGCAGTGGGTTGAAGACGCGGATATGGATGTTCGGGTGGGCGGCGAGGGTGCCCATCAGGGTATCGAGGCCGTCGCTGGTGGTGTCGTCGAGCAGGATGCGCACGCGCACGCCGCGGTCGGCGGCACGCAGCAGTTCGTGGACCAGCGCCCGCGTGCTCAGGCCGTCATGGACGATGTAGTACTGCAGGTCGATGCTGGCCTGGGCGTTGCGAATCAGCTCAGCCCGCGCGCGGAAGGCCTCGTTGCTGTTGGGCAGCAGGCGAAAACCCGAGCGGCCTTCATAAGGTGCCGCCTGGCGCAGCACCGAGCGGCCGAAGGCCGAGTCGTTGGCCGGCAGCGCCTGGCTGACTTCACGCGGGGTTCCGACGCTGGCGCACCCGGCAAGGCCGAGCGCTAGCGCCAGCAAGAGGGGCAGAGCTCGCTGGAGTCTCAAGTAAGGGTCGTCCTGTACAGCAAAGGCCTATGAGCTATGGACCATGGAGGGCGGCGCAAAGTTACGCTTGGCTGTGTTCTTCGACCAGTAGACGAAGGGCGGTTTCACCCACCTTGCGCACCGCTGCCTCGATTTGCGGGGTGGGCCGCGCGGCGTAATTCATCCGTAGGCAGTGCCGGTACTTGCCTGAGGCCGAGAAGATACTGCCCACGGCAATCTGCACCCCTTGCTCCAGTAAAGCGCGGTTCAGCCGTAGCGTATCGAAACTTTCCGGCAATTCGACCCACAGCATGAAGCCGCCCTGAGGCCGGCTGGCGCGGGTGCCAGGCGGGAAGTAGCGGGTAACCCAATCGATCATCTGCTCGCGGCCGCGCTGGTACTGGCTGCGCATGCGCCGCACATGCGGGTGATAGTGCCCCGCCTCGATGAAGTCGGCGATGGCCAGCTGTGGTTGGGCTGAGGTGCTGCCGGTGCTGATGTATTTCATGTGCAGCACCCGCTCCAGGTAGCGCCCGGGCGCGACCCAGCCGATACGCAGGCCTGGCGCCAAGGTCTTGGAGAAGGAACTGCACAACAGCACCCGGCCATCTTCATCGAACGACTTGACCGTGCGTGGGCGCGGGTAGGTGTAGGCCAGGTCGCCATACACATCGTCTTCGAGGATCGCCACATCGTAGCGCTGGGCCAGGGTCAGCAAGGCCTTCTTGCGCGCCTCGGGCATGATGTAGCCCATTGGGTTGTTGCAGCTGGGCGTGATCTGGATGAGCTTGATCGGCCACTGTTCCAGGGCCAGTTCCAACGCCTCCAGGCTGATCCCGGTGATCGGGTCGGTGGGGATCTCCAAGGCCTTCATGCCCAGGCCCTTGAGCGTCTGCATGGCGCCGTGAAAGCTGGGCGAGTCCACCGCGACGATATCGCCGGTTTCACAGACGGCGCGGATGCTGGTCGACAACGCCTCGTGGCAACCGGTGGTCACCACCAAATCGGCAGGGCTCACCCGGCAGCCGGAATCGAGCATCAGCCGGGCGATCTGCTCGCGCAGGGCGAGATTGCCGTGGATGTTGTCGTAATACAGGCCGGGCATGTCCTGCCGCCGGCTAATCTGCGCAAGGCTGCGCAGCAGCGGCTTGAGGGTCGGGCTGTTGACATCGGGCATGCCACGGCCGAGCTGGATCACGTCTGCTTGCGGGGTGCTGCGTACCAGCTCCAGCACCTGTTCCCATTGCGAGATATCCACTGGCCGCTGCGCCGGCCGGCTGATCGCTGGCAGGGCAGGGAGGCTGCGGTGGTCAGTGACGAAATAGCCAGATTTGGGCCGTGGCGCGACCAGGCCGTTGTCTTCGAGCATGCGATAGGCCTGCTGTACGGTGCTCAGGCTCACGCCGTGTTCCAGGCTCAAGGAGCGTACCGATGGCAAGCGTTGGCCAGGACGGTACAGGCCCTGCTCGATGCGGGCGCCGAGTAGCTCGGCGAGGTTCAGGTAAAGTGTCACGGCATACTCCTGTGCTCAGGATGCTGAGCGACCAGTACAGATCGCTGAAAAATACAGCATTCAGCGGTTATTCAGCTAATTCTGTATGGGAATAATAAGCCTGTATTGGGTCTGTATTGTCATGCTCGCGCACGCGCATGCTTTCTCCACGGTATGAGCTGATCAGGAGGACGCAGCGATGGGTGGCTTGAGCGATGTGCGCTTGCAACTGTTGGGCAAAGAGCTTGAGGAGGGGCAGCTGCCGCGGGTCTACAGTGCCCCGGCTGGGCTAGGGCGACTGGGCTTGATGCTGCATCGCTGGAATACCCGCAAGTCGCTGTTGCAGCTTGATGAGGCGCAGTTGCGCGATGTTGGGTTGACTTGGGATCAGGCGCGCACTGAAGGGCGCAAGCCGTTCTGGAAGGATTGATCAACGGTTGGGATTCTTGGAGCCGCGTTGCGGCCCATCGCAGCCAAGCCAGCGCCTACAGGCTGCGCGGCCCCTGTGGGAGCTGGCTTGCCTGCGATGGGCTGCAAAGCAGCCCGAAAATGGCTCTGGCGACAAAGCCCCAGGATCAAACCAATTCTTTCAACCGATGCCAAAGCATCCCCAACGCCAACAATGGCGAACGCAGATGCCTACCGCCAGGGAAGGTCATGTGCGGCACCTGCGCAAACAGATCGAAGCGCCCGCTCTGCTGGCCACTGATCGCCTCACCCAGCAAGCGCCCAGCCAAGTGCGTGGCATTCAGCCCATGCCCGGAGTAGGCCTGGGCGTAATACACATTCTGCTGGCTGGCCAGGCGACCGATCTGCGGCAGGCGGTTGGCGCCGATGCCGATCATCCCGCCCCACTGAAAATCGATTCGAACATCGGCCAGTTGCGGGAACACCTTGAGCATCTTTGGCCGCATATAGGCGGCGATGTCCTTGGGGTCACGCCCGGAATAGTGGCAAGCGCCGCCGAACAACAGACGCTTGTCGGCCGAAAGCCGATAGTAGTCCAGCGCCACCCGCTGATCACACACCGCCATATTCTGCGGCAGCAACGAACGCGCGCGTTCTTCGCCCAGGGGCTCGGTGGCGATGATGTAGCTGCCAGCGGGCAACACTTTGCCCCCTAGCTCGCGGTTCAGATCGTTGTGATAGGCGTTGCAGCACAGCACCAGAGTGTTGGCGTGAACCCGGCCGCGGGCGGTGTGCACTTGCACCTGCGGCCCGTAGTCGATGCGGGTCACCGCCGCCTGCTCATGCAGCTTCACGCCCAGCTGGCTGGCCACGGTCGCCTCACCCAGCGCCAGGTTGAGCGGATGCAGATGGCCCGAGCCCATGTCGATCAGACCGCCGACATAGCGTTCGGAACCCACCACGGTATGGATCTGTTCAGCCGACACCAGTTTTAGCTCATGGGCATAGCCCAGGCTGCGCAGCTCTTCGGCGTCTTCGGCGAAACCTTGCAGCTCGCCCGGCTTGTTGGCCAGGTCGCAGTAGCCCCAGGTCAGGTCGCAGTCGATGGCGTGGCGTTCGACCCGCTGGCGCACGATGTCCACTGCTTCCAGGCCCATCAGTTTCAGGCTGCGCACGCCTTGCTCGCCGATGACCGGCAGGAACTGCTCGACGCCATGGCCAACGCCGCGGATCAGTTGCCCGCCATTGCGACCGCTGGCGCCCCAGCCGATCTTATGTGCTTCGAGAAGGATCACTGAGAGGCCGCGCTCGGCCAGTTCGATGGCGGTGTTCAGGCCCGAGTAGCCGCCGCCGACGATGCACACGTCTGCGCTGTGCTCGCCTTCCAAGGCCGGGTAGTCAGGCTGCGGCGCGCTGCTGGCGGCGTAATAGGAGGCGGCGTGCTGCGCGCTGTGGATCATTGGCTCGGCCCTGGGTGTTTGTGGAGGGATGCGAGGATAAGCTGGGGTGGGTGGTGCGGCAACAAGCGCTATCGCGGGTCAAGGCCGCTCCCACCTAGCGTACGCCCTGGCAGCCTAGACCTGTGGTCACGTGGGAGCGGGCTTGCCCCGCGAATGGGCCTATAATTGAGCACATTCTCTTGATCCTAGCGCCGCCATGTCCTGCAATCGCCACAAGATCCACTTCCTGCGCGAGCTCATTCCTTCGTTCGAATGCGAGCCAGGCTGCCACGACTGCTGCGGTCCGGTCACTACTTCAGCAGAAGAAATGGCCCAGCTACCGCGCAAGTCTCAGGCCGAGCAGGACGCCGCCCTCGAGCGCCTGGACTGCGTACACCTAGGCCCGCAAGGCTGCACTGTCTACGAAGATCGGCCAATGATCTGCCGCCTGTTCGGCACCACCCCGCGCATGGCCTGCCCACGTGGGCGTGGGCCGCAGCAGCCCATCGACCCGCAGGCCGAGCAGTTGGTCCACCAGTTCATCGCCAGTACGCGCCAGGTCCTGGTCTGAGCAGCCTCAATCGGGGATCGGCAGGCACAGGCTCTCTTTGACTTCTTCCATGACGATATAGCTCTTGGACTCGCGCACATGCGGCAGCTTGAGGAGGATGTCGCCCAGCAGCTTGCGGTACGAGGCCATCTCGGAAATCCGTGCCTTCACCAAGTAGTCGAAGTCGCCCGAGACCAAGTGGCATTCGAGTACATGCGGCAGCTTGAGCACGGCGCGACGGAACTCCTCGAAGGTGTCGCCCGACTTGTAGTCCAGGCTGATTTCGACGAACACCAGCAGGCTGCCTTTAAGGTGCTGCGGATTGAGCCGGGCGTTGTAGCCCATGATGATCCCCTCGCGCTCCAGGCGGCGCACGCGCTCGGTGCAAGGGGTCGTGGAAAGCCCTACTTTTTCGCCCAGTTCGGTGAAGGAAATACGCCCGTCACTCTGCAGGATCCGCAGGATGTTGCGGTCGATCTTGTCCAGTTCACGCTTGCTCTGATGCTGGGTTCTCATAGGGGATGCCCCTCCGTGAAAGGCCAATTTGCCAAGAATTGTCGCCAAATATAGGCTTTTATATAGTGAAATGCACTGGCCTGTCCTTCTTATACTGCGCGCATCCATGCCATATCAACAAAAGACTGCGGTGCGCCGCGTGCGAGGGATAAACGATGCGAGTTCTGGTACTTGGTAGCGGTGTAATCGGAACCGCCAGTGCCTACTATCTGGCCCGGCAAGGTTTCGAAGTCACGGTGGTCGACCGCCAGCCAGCGGTGGCCATGGAAACCAGCTTTGCCAACGCCGGCCAGATCTCGCCCGGCTATGCCTCGCCCTGGGCTGCCCCTGGCGTGCCGCTCAAGGCCATCAAGTGGCTGCTCGAACGCCACGCCCCGCTGGCCATCAAGCTGACTGGCGACGTCGATCAGTACCTGTGGATGGCGCAGATGCTGCGCAACTGCACCGCCAGCCGTTATGCGGTGAACAAGGAGCGCATGGTGCGTCTGTCCGAGTACAGCCGTGACTGCCTCGACGAGCTGCGCGCCGAAACCGGCTTGAGCTATGAAAACCGCGCGCTGGGCACCACCCAGTTGTTCCGCACCCAGGCCCAGGTAGACGCCGCCGCTAAAGACATCGCCGTGCTCGAACAATCCGGCGTGCCCTACGAGCTGCTCGACCGCGACGGCATTGCCCGCGTCGAACCGGCCCTGGCCGGGGTCAAGGACATCCTCGCCGGCGCCCTGCGCCTGCCCAACGACCAGACGGGCGACTGCCAGCTGTTCACCACCAAGCTGGCTGAGATGGCGATCAAGCTGGGCGTTGAATTCCGCTTCGGCCAGGACATCCAGCGCCTGGACTTCGCAGGCGACCGGATCAACGGTGTGTGGATCGACGGCAAGCTGGAAACCGCTGACCGCTACGTGCTGGCGCTGGGCAGCTATTCGCCGCAGATGCTCAAGCCGCTGGGCATCAAGGCGCCGGTCTACCCGCTCAAAGGCTATTCGCTGACCGTGCCGATCACCGACCCGGCGATGGCCCCGACCTCGACCATTCTCGACGAAACCTACAAGGTCGCCATCACCCGTTTCGACAACCGTATCCGCGTCGGCGGAATGGCTGAAATCGCCGGTTTTGACCTGTCGCTGAACCCGCGTCGACGCGAAACGCTGGAGATGATCGTCAACGACCTTTATCCTCGCGGCGGTGACCTGAGCCAGGCCAGCTTCTGGACCGGCCTGCGTCCGGCGACTCCGGACGGCACGCCGATCGTCGGTGCCACACCGTTCCGTAACCTGTTCCTCAACACCGGTCACGGCACCTTGGGCTGGACCATGGCCTGCGGCTCCGGCCGTTTGCTGGCCGACCTGATTGCCCGGCGCAAGCCGCAAATCAGTGCCGAAGGCCTCGATATTTCCCGTTACGGCAACAACAAGGAGATCGCCAAGCATGGCAATCCAGCGCCAGCTCACCAATGAGCGCATGAGCCAGATCGTCACCCACAACGGCACCGTTTACCTGGCGGGCCAAGTGGCTGACGACATGAGCGCCGGCATCGAACAGCAGACCCGCGAAACCCTTGCCAGCATCGAGAAGCTGCTGGATCAGGCGGGCACCGACAAGACTCGCCTGCTGTCGGTGACCATCTATCTGAAGGACATCGATGCGCACTTCGCCGGCATGAACGCAGTGTGGGACCAGTGGCTGCCAGAAGGCGTCGCCCCGGCCCGTGCCACGGTCGAAGCCAAGCTGTGCGAGCCAGAAATCCTCGTTGAGCTGTCGGTAGTCGCCGCACTGCCGTAACCCGTTCCCTCACCCCGGCGCGGTGGCACCTACCCCCGTCTGCCGTGCCGGGGATTTATTCAAACCAGAACTGCCAAAAGGCTGCCGCCATGCGTCCCGCCCGTGCCCTGATCGATCTTCAAGCCCTGCGTCACAACTACCGTCTGGCCCGTGAGTTATCCGGCGCCAAGGCCCTTGCCGTGATCAAGGCCGATGCCTATGGCCACGGCGCGGTACGTTGTGCCCTGGCGCTCGAGGCCGAGGCTGATGGCTTTGCCGTGGCCTGCATCGAGGAAGCCCTGGAGCTGCGTGCGGCGGGCATCAAGGCCCCGGTGCTATTGCTCGAAGGCTTCTTCGAGGCCAGCGAACTGGCCCTGATCAGCGAGCATGAGCTGTGGTGCGTGATGCATTCGCTGTGGCAGCTGGAAGCGATCGAGCAGACCCCAGTCAGCAAGCCGCTGAAGATCTGGCTCAAGCTCGATACCGGTATGCACCGGGTTGGCGTGCATCCGAAGGATTACCACGACGCTTACCAGCGCCTGCTGGCCAGCGGCAAGGTTGCGCGCATCGTGCTGATGAGCCACTTCGCCCGCGCCGACGAGTTGAACGTCGACGCGACGGCGCAACAGGTGGCGGTATTCGAAGCCGCCCGTCAGGGCCTGAGCGCCGAGTGCAGCCTGCGCAACTCCCCGGCAGTGCTGGGCTGGCCGCACGTGCCGAGCGACTGGGTGCGCCCCGGCATCATGTTGTACGGCGCTACCCCGTTCGAAGTCGCCCAGGCTGAGGCCGCACGCTTGCAACCGGTGATGACCCTGCAATCGCGGATCATCAGCGTGCGCGAGCTGCCGGCTGGCGAGCCGGTGGGCTATGGCGCCAAGTTCGTCAGCCCGCGCCCGACCCGCGTCGGCGTGGTGGCCATGGGGTATGCCGATGGCTATCCGCGTTTGGCGCCTACCGGTACGCCGGTGATGGTCGCCGGCAAGCGCAGCCAGTTGATCGGTCGAGTGTCGATGGACATGCTCTGCGTCGACCTCACCGACATCCCCGAAGCGACCCTGGGCAGCCCGGTCGAGCTGTGGGGCAAGCAGGTACTGGCCAGCGACGTGGCGATGGCTGCGGGCACCATCCCCTACCAGATCTTCTGCAACCTCAAACGCGTGCCGCTGGACTATATCGGCGAATAAGGCGCTGAAGCGGACAGGCTGGGGTCTCGAGTGTTGTAAATACTGAACGGCATTGCCATGATATCGTTCACATTCGACCCCATCTCGACCGTTTCAGGAGGCTCCAGCTTTGGACGTCGGCGAACGACTGCAAGCCATCCGCAAGCTCAAGGGCCTGTCCCAGCGTGAACTCGCCAAGCGCGCGGGGGTAACCAACAGCACCATCTCGATGATCGAGAAGAACAGCGTGAGCCCGTCGATCAGCTCCCTGCGCAAGGTGCTCAGCGGCATTCCCATGTCCATGGTCGAGTTCTTTTCGGTCGAGCTGGCGTCGGAGAGTCCCACGCAGATCGTCTACAAGGCACACGAGCTGATCGATATCTCCGATGGTGCGGTGACCATGAAGCTGGTCGGCAAGTCGCACCCCAATCGGGCGATTGCCTTCCTCAACGAGGTTTATCCACCGGGTGCTGACACCGGCGAAGAAATGCTGACCCATGATGGCGAAGAGACCGGCATCTTGCTCGAAGGCCGCCTGGAGCTGGTGGTCGGCACCGAGACCTTCCTGCTCGAAGCCGGCGACAGCTACTACTTCGAAAGCACCCGCCCGCACCGTTTTCGCAACCCCTTCAACGAGCCTGCCCGGCTGATCAGCGCTGCCACGCCGTCGAACTTTTGATCCAGCGCAGCGTATTGTTTCGCCAATACCCCTTTCCAGTGTGTGGTCGTTTCACGGCTCTTGGGATCCCGCTATACTTTTCAACGCCCGCAATTCGTGGCTGCGGGCGTGATTAGCCACCATGAGGGTGTACGCGTGAACCAAATCAAGAAGATGCTGGCCGTACCAGCAGCCGTTTTCGCCCTCTGGGCACTCAATGCACACGCAGCGACCAACGATGAACTTGCCAAGCGCCTGGAGCCGGTCGGCCAGGTGTGTGTCCAGGGCCAGGAGTGCAAAGGCATGGAAGTGGCAACCGCTGCCAGCGGCGGTGGAGCGAAGACGCCTGATGAGGTTATCGCCAAGCACTGCAACGCCTGCCATGGCACCGGCCTGCTGGATGCGCCGAAGATTGGCGATACCGCCGCGTGGAAAGAGCGCGCCGATCACCAGGGCGGCTTGGATGGCATCCTGGCCAAGGCGATCACCGGCATCAACGCCATGCCGCCGAAAGGCACCTGCGCCGATTGCTCGGATGAAGAGCTCAAGGCTGCGATCAAGAAGATGTCTGGCCTTTGAGGCTTAACTGAATTTGCACAGCCCGCCGTTTGGCGGGCTTTGTGTTTGCGGGCTTGAATGGGTGCTGTCCTTTTCGCGGGCAAGCCCGCTCCCACAGGGATCATCGCTCACCCTGTGGGAGCGGGCTTGCCCGCGAATAGGCCTATGCAGCAATTGCAGGCTGCCCACGGTCCAACCCCTGAATGCACGGATGTCACAGGAGGCACAGATGGCCCACAGCTGTTCCATCGACCAGGCGGTCGAGCATGTCCTCGCTCACCTGCCGGCGCACATCCACATGGGCCTGCCCCTGGGCCTGGGTAAGCCCAATGCCTTCGTCAATGCGCTCTACGCCAGAATTCGCGGGTTGCCGGAACGCCGCTTGACCATCTACACCGCGCTGACCCTGGGCCGCCCACCGCTGGGCGACGGCCTGCAACGGCGCTTCCTCGAACCCTTCATCGAACGGGTGTTCGCCGACTACCAAGAGCTCGACTACCTCGCCGACCTGCGCAATGACCAACTGCCCGCGAACATCCGCGTCGAGCAGTTCTTCATGCAGCCCGGCAGCCTGCTGCACAGCGCCATGGCCCAGCAGGACTACGTCAGCAGCAACTACAGCCATGCCGCCCGCGACATCAACGCCAAGGGCCTCAACCTGGTGGCGCAGTTGGTGGCCGCAACCCCGGAGCATCCTGATCAGCTGAGCCTGGCCTGCAACCCGGACATCACCCTCGACCTGCTACCCATGATCGCCAAGCGTCGCGCAGCTGGCGAAACCATCCTGATCCTCGGCCAGGTGCACAGCGAGTTGCCCTACATGCCGGGTGCTGCGCAGCTGGGGCGAGAGGCGTTCGACGTGCTGATCGACGAGCCGGAGCAGCGGCGGCTGTTCTCGACCCCCAATATGCCGGTTGTGACCCAGGATCACTGCATCGGTTTATACGCCAGCACCCTAGTGCGTGACGGCGGCACCCTGCAGATCGGCATCGGCGCCATGGGCGACGCCGTGGCTGCAGCCTTGCTGGCGCGTCAGGGCGACAACCAGGGCTACCGCGCCTTGCTCAGCGAACTGGACGTCGGCCCCTGGCAGTCACTGATCGACAGGGAAGGTGGCCTGGATGCATTCGCCCAAGGCTTGTATGGCTGCAGCGAAATGTTCGTCAACGGCCTCTTGGCGTTGGCCGAAGCTGGCGTGGTGCGCAGGCCTGCCGATGAGCACGGGGTACTGGTGCATGGCGGATTCTTCCTCGGTCCGCGCGCGTTCTACCAGCGCCTGCGCGAGATGCCGCTGGAGCAGCGCAAGCAATACGCCATGACCGCCATCAGCTTCATCAACGAACTGTACGGCCAGGAAGAACTCAAGCGCCGTCAGCGCCGCGATGCTCGCTTCATCAACACGGTGTTCGGCATGACCCTGCTAGGCGCCGGGGTGGCCGATCAGTTGGAAGATGGCCGCGTGCTCAGCGGCGTCGGCGGCCAGTACAACTTCGTTGCCCAGGGCCATGCGCTGGAAGGCGGGCGTTCGATTCTGCTGCTCAGGAGCTGGCGCGAGGCGGGCGGCGAGGTGACCTCGAACCTGTTCTGGACCTATGGCCACTGCACCATTCCTCGCCATCTACGCGACATCGTGGTAACCGAGTATGGCATTGCGGACCTGCGCGGGCAGACTGACAGCGAGGTGATCGCGCGGTTGCTGGCGATCAGCGATTCACGCTTTCAGGCTGAATTGATGGAGCAGGCCAAGGCGGCGGGCAAGCTGGCCAAGGATTTCGAGTTGGACGAGCGCTTCAGGGACAACACACCTGAGCGGCTTGAGGCGCTGCGTGAGCATCATCCGCGGTTGTTCCCGGAGTATCCGCTGGGGAGTGATTTCACCGCCGAAGAGCGGGATTTGCTGCGGGCGCTGAACTGGCTCAAGAGCAAGTTCAAGCTGAGCGAGGTGTTGCAGTTGGGCAAGGCGGCACTGGATGCCCCGGCGCCTGAGGCCTATCCGACGCAGCTGGCGCGGATGGGGCTGGAGCAGCCGCAAGGGCTGAAGGAGGAGCTGTACCAGCGGTTATTGCTGGCCGGATTGCAGGCGACTCGCTGATTTTGGGGCCGCTGCGCGCCCCTTCGCGGGCAAGCCCGCTCCCACAGAGTGCGAGTCGATCACAGGTGATGTGAACAACGCAGAACTTGTGGGAGCGGGCTTGCCCGCGAAGGGGCGCGCAGCGGCCCCAATCAAGCCACCATCAGTCGATGAAGCTGACCACGCCGCCTTCCAGCGATTTCACCCGAGCCAGCGACTCAACGCGATAGCCCTGGCTATCGAGCTCGGCACGCCCACCCTGGAACGACTTCTCGATGACGATGCCCAGACCGGCAACGGTTGCGCCCGCCTGCTTGATGATCGAGATCAGCGCTTGCGATGCCTTGCCGTTGGCCAGGAAGTCGTCGATCACCAGTACCCGGTCGCTGCTGTTGAGGTGACGCGGCGAGATCGCCACGGTGTTCTCGGTCTGTTTGGTGAAGGAATACACCGAGGCGGTCAGCAGGTTCTCGGTCAGGGTCAGCGACTGGTGCTTGCGGGCGAAGATCACCGGCACACCCAGCTTCAGACCCGTCATCACCGCCGGGGCGATGCCCGAGGCTTCGATGGTGACGATCTTGGTCACGCCGCTGTCTGCATACAGACGGGCGAATTCGTCACCGATCAGCTGCATCAGCGCAGGGTCGATCTGGTGGTTGAGAAACGCGTCGACTTTGAGAACCTGGTCGGAAAGCACGATGCCTTCTTCGCGAATCTTCTGCTGCAGTGCTTCCACTGGTGTATTCCTCGATGTAGCAAAAATGGCCACGGCGATGTGCTGTGGCAAAGTTTAAAGGTGATTAGCGCTTGAGCATGGCCCGTATATCGGCCAATGCGTTGTTGCCACGCGCGGCTTTGACTTCCACCGGCGCATCATCCAGGCCTTCCCACGACAGATCGTCCGGCGGCAGTTCGTCGAGGAACCGGCTGGGCGTGCAGTCGATGATTTCGCCGTATTGCTTGCGCTTGGCGGCGAAGGTGAAGGCCAGGGTCTGGCGCGCGCGGGTGATGCCCACGTAAGCCAGGCGCCGCTCCTCTTCGATGGTGTCGGCCTCGATGCTGGAGCGGTGCGGGAGGATCTCTTCTTCCATGCCCATGATGAACACGTAGGGAAATTCCAGGCCCTTGGAGGCGTGCAAGGTCATCATCTGCACGCCTTCGGCGTTCTCTTCTTCTTCCTGCTGGCGCTCGAGCATGTCGCGCAGCACCAGCTTGCCGATGGCGTCTTCGATGGTCATGTCACCCTCTTCGTCTTTCTCGAGGGTGTTCTTCAGCGCATCGATGAGGAACCAGACGTTGCTGATACGAAAATCCGCGGCTTTGTCGCTGGCGGTGTTCTGGCGGATCCAGTTCTCGTAGTCGATGTCGCGGACCATTTCGTGCAGCGCGGCGATCGGGTCGTCCAGTGCCACCTTTTGGCGGACCCCATCGAGCCAATGCTTGAAACGCTGCAAGCGCTCGGTATAGCGCGCATCGAGGTGCTCGCCCAGGCCCATCTCATCGCTGGCGGCGTACATCGACACGCCCCGCTCGGTGGAGTAGTTGCCGAGCTTTTCCAGGGTGGTCGAGCCGATTTCCCGGCGTGGTACGTTGATTACCCGCAGGTAGGCGTTGTCGTCATCCGGGTTGACCAACAGGCGCAGGTAGGCCATCAGGTCCTTGACCTCCTGGCGGCCGAAGAAGCTGTTACCGCCCGACAGGCGATACGGCACCTGGTGGTGCTGCAGCTTCAATTCGATCAGCTTGGCCTGGTAGTTGCCCCGGTAAAGGATGGCGAAGTCGCTGTAGGGGCGGTCGGTGCGCAGGTGCAAGGTGAGAATTTCCATGGCCACCCGCTCGGCCTCGGCCTCTTCGTTCTTGCAGCGGATCACGCGGATCTCGTCGCCGTGGCCCATCTCGCTCCACAGCTGTTTCTCGAACGCATGCGGGTTGTTGGCGATCAGCACGTTGGCGCAGCGCAGGATGCGGCTGGTGGAGCGGTAGTTCTGCTCGAGCATCACCACTTTCAAGGACGGGTAGTCGTCCTTGAGCAGCATCAGGTTTTCTGGACGGGCGCCACGCCAGGCATAGATCGACTGGTCATCGTCGCCCACCACGGTGAACTGGTTGCGCATGCCGATCAGCATCTTCACCAGCAGATACTGGCTGGCGTTGGTGTCCTGGTATTCGTCGACCAGCAGGTAGCGCACCTTGTTCTGCCAGCGCTCGAGTACCTCGGGGTTTTCCTGGAACAGCTTGACCGGCAGCAGGATCAGGTCGTCGAAGTCCACCGCGTTGAACGCCTTGAGCGTGCGCTGGTAGTGGGTGTAGACGATGGCGGCGGTCTGCTCACGCGGGTTGCGCGCGTTCTCCAGGGCCTCGGCGGGCATGATCAGGTCGTTTTTCCAGGCACCGATCATGTTCTTGATCTCGTCGATGCCGTCGTCGCCGGAGTATTCCTTTTGCATGATGTCCGACAGCAACGCCTTGATGTCGGTCTCGTCGAAGATCGAGAACCCCGGCTTGTAGCCCAGGTGCTGATGCTCCTTGCGGATGATGTTCAGGCCCAGGTTGTGGAAGGTGCACACCGTCAGCCCACGGCCTTCTCCGGCGCGCAGCAGGGTGCCGACCCGCTCCTTCATCTCGCGCGCGGCCTTGTTGGTAAAGGTCATCGCGACGATGTACTGGGCGCGGATGCCGCAGTTCTGGATCAGGTGGGCGATCTTGCGCGTGATCACGCTGGTCTTGCCGGAGCCTGCACCGGCGAGCACCAAAAGAGGGCCGCCGACGTAGTCACAGGCTTCCTGTTGCCGGGGATTGAGTCGGGACATGCTAGAAACCGGGGGTCGCCAGAAAATAGCCGCGCATTCTAACAGGCAAGTGGTGCTTATGGCGCGACCGTCTGACGCCAGAGTCAGACTTTTGTGGCCTCATCGCGGGGCAAGTCCTCCCTTACACCGCCAGTGAGATACCGCTGGGTGCGCGCTTGTCCCGCGATGAGGAGCACGCAAATCGGATTTGCCGCTCAGCCAACTTTCGCGCAGGATGCACGACAAAATACGTCGGACCGCAGGCCATGGAAGGGTATGTATTAAAGTGAAAATCATTTTCAATCATGAGGTAGGATACTTCGCGTTCACCGTACTACCGACCAAGCCCTAAGGAGCCAGCTTGTCCACGCCTGTCGAACCCTTGCGTTTGCTGCTGTTGGCCGATGAGCCGGAATGGGCCGCCTGTTTGCGCGACTGCTTGAAGCCACTGGCGGGCAGCGCGGTACTGTTGACCGCGCCGAACTGGGAGGCCGTCGACAGCCTGTTTGCCCACGACCGCCAGGCTGTGGTGCTGGCCACCCCGGCCTTGCTGCCCAGCCCTGGCCGCTGCGACCTACCGACCATCCTGTTGCTGGAGCATGAGCCCGAGGCGCCCCCCGCCGGGGTCAGCGACTGGTTGGTGCAGGCCCAGTTGACCTGCGACACCCTACGCCGCTCGCTGCGCCATGTGCGTGAACGGGGCGTATTGGTGGCTACCTTGCAGCGCCTGGCCGAGCAAGACCCACTGACCGGTATCGCCAACCGCCAGGGCTTTCAGGCCCTGCTGACTACCCGCCTGGCCGAGAACGACGGCCGCGGCGTGGCCCTCGGTCATCTCGATCTGGACAACTTCCGCCACGTCAACGACGCCTTGGGCCACCAGGGCGGCGATCGGCTGATCCTGCAAGTGGTCACCCGCCTCAAGCATCAGCTGGATGCTGGCGACCAGCTGGCCCGCCTGGGTAGCGACGAGTTTGCCCTGCTGATCGACACCCGCCGCGATGCCAATCGCGCCGAGTGGATCGCCGAACGCATCGTCGAAGCCCTCGCCGAGCCGTATTGGATCGATGGAGAAAGCCTGCTGGTTGGCTGCAGCCTGGGCCTGGCCCACGCCCGCGCCCAAGGGGGCGCCGACCCGCTGATGTGGCACGCGCACATCGCCATGCGCCAGGCCAAGAGCAGCCAGGGCTGCACCTTCCATGTGTTCAACGAGCGGATCAACCGCAACGCCCGCAGCCTTGCCGACCTTGAGGGCGAGCTGCGCCGCGCCTTGCGCCGCGATGAGCTGGAGCTGCATTACCAGCCGCGACTGAATCTTGCCGATGGCCGTATCGTTGGCCTTGAGGCGCTGGTGCGCTGGAATCACCCGGAGCGCGGTTTGCTGGCACCCAGCGAGTTCGTGCCGTTGGCCGAACAGAGCGGGCTGATCGTGCCGTTGGGTTACTGGGTCATCTCGCGTGCCCTGCGTGACATGCAGGCGCTGCGCGAACACGGCCTACAACCACTGCACATGGCAGTCAACCTGAGCTTCCGCCAGTTCCAGGACAGTCAGCTGCTGGCGACCCTGAGCCGGCTGATCATCGAGCATGGCGTCGATGCGCGCTGGTTGGAGTTCGAGCTGACCGAAACGGCGGTGATGCGCCGCAATGAGCTGGTGCGCCAGACCATGGATGCGCTGGGCCGGCTTGGCGTGCGCTTCTCGCTGGATGACTTCGGCACTGGGTTCTCTTCGTTCGTCCACCTCAACAGCTTGCCGATCACCCTGCTCAAGGTCGATCGCAGCTTTGTCGGTGGCATGGAAATGCGCGAGGAGAACCGCAAGTTGGTGCACGCGATGATCAACCTGGCGCATAACCTCAACCTGGAGGTCGTGGCCGAAGGGGTCGAGAGTGAGGAGCAGATGGCGTTACTGCGCGGTTTTGGTTGCGATCAGGTGCAAGGGTTCCTGGTCAGCAGGCCGTTGCCGGTGGGGGAGTTGATCGAGTATCTGACACGCACGCCAGCAGCGGGTATCTGCGCTGTCTGATCTGGCCTCATCGCGGGGCAAGCCCGCTCCCGCAAGCCCGCTCCCACGCAATGCTCCAACACGGGGTGTCGCATGCGTGGGAGCGGGCTTGCCCCGCGATGAGGGCCTCAAGATCAAGCCGAAACCGCCGCCTCACTGCCAATCCCAGCCTTGCGCATCAACCGCTTCATCCGCCACTCGAAACCAAACGTCAGCGCCACCGAAGCACAGGCCAGCCCCAACGCCAGCCCCCACCAGATCCCTACCGCCCCGCCGCCCAGGTTAAAGGCAAACAGCCAGGCCGCCGGCGCCCCTACCAGCCAGTAACAGCACAGGCCAATCAGGAACGTGGTCTTGGCGTCTTTCAGCCCGCGAATCGAACCCATGGCGATGGTCTGCACGCCATCGAACAATTCAAACCAGGCCGCCACCATCACCAGGCTCACCGCCAGCTGGAAGATCCCGGCAAACGCTGGATCATCACGGTTGATGAACAGCCCCACCAGCTCTTGCGGCAACAGCCAGAACAGCGCAGCAAAGCCGAACATCAGCAGTGCGCCAAAGCCGATGCCTACCCGCCCGGCACTGCGTGCGGCAAGCAGATTACCGGCGCCGAAGTACAGCCCTACACGCATGGTCACCGCATAGGACAAACCGGTCGGCACCATGAATGCGGTAGACACGATCTGCAGGGCAATCTGGTGCGCCGCCAGCTCGGTACTGCCCAGCACGCCCATGCACAACGCGGCGAAAGCGAACAAGCCGACCTCGACCATGTACGTGCCACCAATCGGCAGGCCCAGGCGCCATAGCTCGCGCAGTGCTGGCAACGACGGCCGCCACAGGCCCTTGCGCAGCGGGTAGGCGGCATAGAACGAGTGCCAGCGGATATACAAGGCCAGGGCGATGGCCATGCCCAGCGAAACCAGGGCGGTCACCATGCCGATGCCCATCAAACCGAGCTTGGGCAGGCCGAACATGCCCTCGATCAAGGCATGGTTGAACAGGTAGTTGAGCACCGTGCCGACCAGGCTGATGACCATCACCGGGGTCGAGCGGCCCAGGGCGCTGGTAAAGCCGCGCAGGGCCATGAACGTCAAGTAGCTGGGCAGGGCCAGCGGCAGCAGGGTGAGAAACTGCATGGCGGCATCGACGTTGGCCGGCTGCTGGCCAAACATCAGCAACACCGGCCCCAGGTTCCACAGCACCAGCGCTGCGCCCAACGCCAGGCCCCAGGCCAGCCAGATACCGGCTTGGGCCAGGCGCGTGGCGCCGGCAATGTCGCCTGCGCCCTTGCGAATCGCCACCAGGGTGCCGACTGCGGCGATCACCCCCAGGCAGAAAATCGACACGAACGAATAGCTCGCCGCACCCAGGCCGCCACCGGCGAGGGCCTGCGGGCTGATGCGGGCCATCATCAGGGTGTCGGTGAGCACCATCAGCATGTGCGCCAACTGCGAGGCGATCAGCGGCCCGGCCAGGCGCAGCAAAGCCTTGAGTTCAGTGGTGGGCGCGACATGCATGGGTAGGGTCCTTTTTCCTTGGGGGTGGGGCAAGGCGAGGATTCTGAGGCTTTGGTCAACTTTGCACAAAAGGATAAATGCGATCGTTGGCATGAGTTCTACTCATGACTGTATGATCTCCAAGATCACTTGCATGCCCCCAGATCATAGGTGCGAAATGTCCCGTCAGCTTCCTCCGTTGTATGCGCTGCGCGCATTCGAGGCCGCAGCCAGGCACAGCTCTTTCACCCGTGCGGGCGAAGAGTTGTCGATCACCCAGAGTGCTGTCAGCCGGCATATCCGTACCCTTGAGGAGCACTTCGCCTGTCGCTTGTTCGTGCGCAGCGGCCGTAGCCTGCAACTGACCGAGGCTGCGCGGGTGCTGTTGCCGGGGGTGCGCGATGGCTTTGCCGCCTTGGAGCGAGCCTGCGACACCTTGCGCGGCGAAGATGACATTCTGCGCATGAAAGCCCCCTCGACCTTGACCATGCGCTGGTTGCTGGCGCGGCTGAGCCGCTTTCGCCACCTGCAGCCGGGTAACGAGGTGCAACTTACCAGTGCCTGGATGGATGTCGATCATGTGGACTTCAATCAGGAGCCGTTCGATTGCGCGGTGCTGCTCAGTGATGGCGTCTTCCCTGCGGACTGGGAAGTGCGCCGGCTGTTCTCGGAACTGCTGATCCCTGTCGGCGCGCCGGAGCTGCTCAAGGAGGGTTTGTGGGATGAGCGGCGCCTGGCCGGCATTGAGCTGCTTCACCCAACCCCGGACAAACGTGACTGGCGCAGCTGGCTGGCGCGCATGGGGCTGAGCGACAAGGTCTCGCTCAAGGGCGGGCAGGTGTTCGATACCCTGGAGCTGGGGATGATTGCCGCGGCGCGTGGCTACGGCATCTCCATGGGCGATTTGCTGATGGTGGCCGAGGATGTGGCGCAGGGGCGGCTGAGCCTGCCGTGGCCGACGGCGGTGGCCAGCGGCATGGATTACTACCTGGTGTGGCCACGGACCCGGCCGGGTGGCGAGCGCTTGCGCCGGCTCAGTGGGTTTTTGCAGGAAGAGGCAGCGGCTATGGATCTGCCGGATGTACAGATCCTATCGGCGGGCGCCTAACAAGACGCGAGGGAGCGGGCCCTACTGCGTAGAAAACGTTTGCGAATCTCCCGGTCCGACACTCAAGTATTCGCCCGCGACGCCGATTCAGTGGCACCAGCGTCCCGCTAGAGGATGCGTTTCCCCGTAGATCGAAGTGGGCGGTCAGCGTGATCAGGATGATCCCGGCCTCTTGCCAGGAGCTTCCTCATGTCTGAACCCCGTGCCCGGATTGCCTCGCAACTCGGTATCGCCCTCGCCATCGTGCTGGCGTTGGTCATCACCGGTAGTACCTTGTTCGCCCTGCGTTCGCTGGACAACGCCAACCTCGCCACCCGCCAGGAACACCTGGCCAGCGAAGCGCGGCTGCTGGCTGACCAGCTCGATACCTTCCACGGTTCGCTCAAGGACAACACCCAGCGCCTGAGCGGCCTGTTCGAGCGCCGCTTCGCTTCTGGCCTGGCGCTGCACGCAGGAGAAACCGTCAGTGTCGCAGGCCAAGCCACCCCGGCCCTGTACCTGGGCGAGCACCTGCTGAACAACGACTTCCGGCAAGTCGACGAATTCCAGCAGATGACTGCTGGTGTCGCGACGCTGTTCGTGCGTAGCGGCGACGACTTCATTCGCATCAGCACCTCGCTGACCAAACAGGACGGCAGCCGCGCCATCGGAACCCAGCTCGACCGCCAGCACCCGGCGTATGCCAAGCTGATGGCCGGGCAGACCTATGTCGGCCGGGCGCTGCTATTCGAACGCAACTACATGACCCGCTACGTGCCAGTGCGCGATGGCGGCGGGCGGGTGATCGCCGTACTGTTCGTCGGCTTCGACTACACCGACGCACAGAACGCGCAGTTGGCCAATCTCAAGCGTTTTCGCATTGGCCACACCGGCTCGCTGGCGCTGCTCGACGAGCAGGGTAAATGGTTGGTCCAGCCGGCCGATGTACGCGACCCCGACAGCGCTGCACAAGCAGTGAAGGCACTGGCGGCGCAACCGGGCAGCGGCAGCTTCTGGGCCAGTGGCAAAGAGCAGGTGTTCAGCGTTGCGATGCCGTTTGCCGAAGGCCCATGGACTGTCGTGGCGAGCATGCCTGAAGCAGAAATCCGCGACGTCACCTGGAGTGTCGGCCTGCGGCTGGCCATCGGCAGCCTGCTGGCCATGCTGTTGGCAGTGGCCGCGACGTTGTTCCTGCTGCGACGCAAGCTGCGCCCGCTGGGTGACCTGGTGCGTCAGGCCGAAGCCTTGGGCGCGGGTAACTTGAGTGCGCGCCTGGCCGTTAGCAGTCATGACGAGATCGGCCAGTTGGCGCGCAGCTTCAACCAGATGGGTGATGCGCTGTCGACCATGGTCGAGCACATCCGCAGCGCTTCCGAGCAAGTCAGTGGCCGCGCGCGTTCGCTGGCCGGATTGTCCTCCGGCGCCTGTGAGGGGATGGAGCAGCAGTCGGGCGAGATCACCAGCATGGCGGGTGCGGTGGAAGAGTTCAGCGCTACCTCGATGAACATCGCCGACAACATGGCCGGCACCGAGCGCATGGCCCGCGACAACGTCCAGCACACCAGGGTGGGGCGCTCGGCGATGGACGAAGCGTCGGCCTCGCTACGCCAGATTGCCGATGCCTTGGGTGGCACTGCCGAGGTGATGGACACCCTCGGTGCGCGCTCGCAGGAAATTGGCGGCATCGTTGGAGTGATCACCGCCATCGCCGAACAGACCAACCTGCTCGCGCTCAACGCCGCCATCGAAGCCGCCCGCGCAGGCGAGCAGGGCCGTGGCTTTGCCGTAGTTGCCGATGAAGTGCGTGGCCTGGCTGCGCGTACTCGCTCGGCGACCGATGAAATTTCCGCGATGATAGGCAGCATTCAGCAGCAGACCGGGCATGCCATCAGCACCCTGGAGCAGGGCAACCGCCTGATGCAGGAAGGCCTGGAGCGTAATGACAAGGTGGCTGACGCCCTGGCGCGTATCGATGAACAGAGCCGCAGCGCGGGCGAACAGTTTGCCGCGATCAGCACCGCGACCCAGGAGCAGAGCAGTACAGCGAACGTACTGAGCCGCAATCTGCAGAGCATCGCCCAGGCCAACAGTGAGCAGCGCGATGTGGCCAATGAGCTGGCCACCACTGCGCGGGAGCTGGAAGGGTTGGCGGCGCAGTTGCGCCAGGAAGTCGATCGGTTTCGGGTGAACTGATCGGCTGCAAGATCTGCACTGACTCGGCGGGCCTCTTCGCTGGCAAGCCCGCTCCCACAGGGTTGCCGCTGTTCCTAAATCAGCGGGGGGCCTGTAATGGCGCGGTCCTTGTGGGAGCGGGCTTGCCCGCGAAGGGCCGCAAAGCGGCCCCCAGCAATCTAAAGCATTACAACGAGCCTAGGCTCAACGCCTGCGCGCACGCTTGCAACGAGCGCTGCTCACTCTGCGCATACAGCGCCAATTCATCCTGCACCTGCAACCCTAGCGCCGCTTCGAAGGCCTCACGGTTGGCATTGCTGCCGTACTCCGCCTGCGCATCGTCGCCCAGGTTGGACTGGAAAATCCCCGCCGCACTCACCGGCAGGAAGTCCTCGTACACCAACGCCTCGAAATGCACATGCCCGGCATCGATCAGCCCTTGCAGATCGCTCGGTCGCTCGGCCAGATCGCGTGCGGCCAAACCCTTCTCGGTGGCGAAATAGCGGAAATACGCCAAGCCCTGCTCACGCATCTGCGTCAGGTCATCGGGGAAGGCTGCAAAGGTCTGCGCCAGCAATGTGCGGTAGCGTTCGGCATTGGCTTCGGCAGGCACGCCGCCCAGCGCCGCGCGGGTGGCATCGAGCAGCTTGTCGTAGAGCTGGCGGCCTTTTGGGGTCAACGCCGCACCGCGCTGTTCGATCTCGCCGAAACGTGCGGTGTGACTGCCCTCGCTGCCGTGTTGATCACTGAACGCAACCTTCTCTTGCAGCGCCTTGAAGCTGGTCTGGCGCAGCAGGATCGGGTGACGGCGGGTGGGCGGGCCTTCGACCACCGCTTTAGGCGGGATGCCTTTGGCCGGCATGCCAACCTGGATCGCATCGATGTCCAGGGTGCGCGGGGTCAGGTGGTTGATGTGCGGGCCTTTGAACGCCACCACATCGGCGATCAGGCGATGCTGGTCGTGCAGTTGCTGGTACTGCTCGGCGGTGACTGTCGCGTCCTGGTGCCAGCGGAAGGTGTGCAGCGCTTCGCTGACGAACGCCTCGGCGTCAGTTGCACTCAAGCCACCATCGCGTTCGCACTGGGCGATCAGCTCCAGTGCGCGCGGGGTGAAGATCTGCCGCTTGGCCAAAATGCTCTCGGCCAGTGCGCGCAGTTGCGGGTTGTCGATCAGCTCCAGGCGCAGCAGCGAGGTGAACACCCGGAATGGGCTGACATGCAGCGACTGCTCGTGCACCGCGCGGAATGCAGTGGAGTGCACCGGTACACCCGCCGAGCTTAGGTCGTAGTAGCCGACCGGTTGCATGCCCATGACTGCGAACAGACGGGCAATGGTTGCCAGCTCGGCAGCAGTGCCGACGCGGATGGCGCCATGGCGTTCCTGGTCGAGCCGCTCGATTTCACCGGTCCAGCGCAGGGCCTCGGCGACCTGCGGCTGCTGTTGCATGACCTGCTGGTTGATCTCGCTTACCAGCTCCAGCAGCGTGCCGTAGAGGGGCACTTCCTGTTTGTACATGAGCGACATGGCGGCAGAGAACTGCGCGCGGATGCTGTCTGGGCTGACGAAATCATGGGCGGGCATCGCAAGCTTCCTGGTGGTGAATGGGACCGTTACATGAAAGCGGGGAATGCACATGGGCCACAAGCGAAAAAAAGTAGAGGTGTCATTCCCTTTTCGATCGATGTTGGCTGTATTGGGGCCGCTGTGCGGCCCTTCGCGGGCAAGCCCGCTCCCACAGGGCTTCGCAGCGCCGCCCAACCGCTGCGATGGGCGCAAAAGCAGCCGCAAAAATCTCCCTACCCCAACTGCCCCCGCGTCCACTCCACAAGCGCCCTGACTTTCGGCACCTCTGCCGCGTGCTCGGCAAACGCCAGGTAATGCGCGCCATGGCTACGCATCGCATGATTCCAGGCAATCACTAGGCTGCCATCGCCCAGCTCCTTTTCCACCAGATAGCGCGGCACCAACGCCACCCCACAGCCTGCCTGCGCAGCACTCAAGGCCATATAGAACGTATCGAAGCGCGGCCCGTGGTAACTGTTATCGGTATGCAGCCCCTGTTCCAGGAACCACTCATGCCATGCTTCTGGCCGCGACGCACTCTGCATCAGCACCAACTCCGTCACCTGCGCCGCATCGGTCAACTCGCGCCCCTTTAGCAGCTCTGGCGCGCACACCGGCACCACCTCTTCACGGAACAGCTCCACGCACGTTGCCCCCGGCCAGGTGCCTTGGCCAAAGAAGAACACCACATCGGCAGAGCCTTGCAGCAGCGAGAACGGCTCCATCTCGTTGCGGATATCCAGGTGGATGTTCGGGTGGCGTTTACCGAAACCCTTGAGGTGCGGAATCAACCAGCGCACACCAAAACTCGGCTGAGTGGCTACCTTCAATATCTCGGTCTGCTCGCCATAGGTCAGGATGTAGCGGCTGGACATGTCGACCTGGTTGAGGATCTTGTTCACCTCGGCCAGGTACAGGCTGCCGGCCGGCGTCAGTTGCAGGCGCCGACGAATACGCAGGAACAGGTGATTGCGCAGCATCTCTTCGAGCTGCGCGACTTGCTTGCTGACCGCGCTCTGGGTCAGGTGCAGTTCTTCTGCGGCGCGGGTGAAGCTTAAGTGACGGGCTGCGGCTTCGAAGCACTGCAGGGCCGTCATCGACGGCACCAGACGTTTGGACATAGCAGTCTCTATGGCAAGGGATCATGAGCTGAGGGAATGATATGCGGAATAAAGGTCGTTTGTTGCACCGCTGTGATCGGATTAATACTGATCCACATCACCTTTACCACCCTTCACCCGATGTAGGAGAAGCACAATGGTTGCTGCATTGCTCGAGCGTCTAGGCGTCGCTGCCCAGGCTTACACCCAGGGCGACTACCCTGTTCACACCCCGATCGATGGTAGCCAGATCGCCACGGTGAAGCTGCTCGGCAAGGCCGAGACCACTGCGCGCATCGACCAGGCCCATGCTGCCTTTGAAACCTGGCGCAGTGTGCCGGCCCCGCGTCGCGGTGAGTTGGTGCGCCTGTTCGGTGAAGTGCTGCGCGAACACAAGGCCGACCTCGGTGAGCTGGTCTCGGTCGAAGCCGGCAAGATCACTCAGGAAGGCCTGGGTGAAGTACAGGAAATGATCGACATCTGCGACTTCGCCGTAGGCCTGTCGCGCCAGCTGTACGGCCTGACCATCGCCTCCGAGCGCCCTGGCCACCACATGCGTGAATCCTGGCACCCGCTGGGCGTGGTCGGCGTGATCAGCGCCTTCAACTTCCCGGTCGCGGTCTGGGCATGGAACACCGCGCTGGCGCTGGTCGCCGGTAACGCCGTGGTGTGGAAGCCTTCGGAGAAGACCCCGCTGACCGCCCTGGCGTGCCAGGCGCTGTTCGACAAAGCCCTGAAAGCCTTTGGCGATGCCCCTGAAGGTTTGGCCCAGCTGGTCATTGGCGGCCGCGAAGCCGGCGAAGCACTGGTCGATGACGTGCGTGTCCCACTGGTCAGCGCCACCGGCAGCACCCGCATGGGCCGTGAAGTCGGCCCACGGGTGGCTGCACGTTTTGGCCGCAGCATTCTTGAACTCGGTGGCAACAACGCGATGATCCTCGCGCCGAGCGCCGATCTGGACCTGGCCGTGCGCGGCATCCTGTTCTCCGCTGTCGGCACTGCCGGTCAGCGCTGCACCACCCTGCGCCGGCTGATCGTCCATCGCTCGATCAAGGACGAAGTGGTGGCCCGCGTCAAAGCCGCCTACGGCAAAGTGCGCATCGGTGATCCACGCGAGAACAACCTGGTAGGCCCGCTGATCGACAAGCAGTCGTTCGATGCCATGCAAGGTGCGCTGGCCAAGGCCCGCGACGAGGGCGGCCAGGTGTTTGGCGGTGAGCGTCAGCTGGCCACCGAGTACCCCAATGCCTACTACGTCTCGCCGGCCATCGCCGAGATGCCTGGGCAGAGCGACGTGGTCCGTCACGAAACCTTCGCGCCGATCCTCTACGTGCTGGCCTATGACGATTTCGAAGAGGCGCTGCGCCTGAACAACGAAGTGCCACAAGGCTTGTCCTCGTGCATCTTCACCACCGACATCCGCGAAGCTGAGCGCTTCCAGAGCGCCTCGGGCAGTGACTGCGGTATCGCCAACGTCAACATCGGCACCAGCGGCGCCGAGATTGGCGGCGCATTCGGTGGCGAGAAAGAGACTGGCGGCGGCCGTGAGTCCGGTTCGGATGCCTGGAAAGGCTACATGCGTCGCCAGACCAACACCGTCAACTACTCGCGTGAGCTGCCGCTGGCGCAAGGGATTGTGTTCGACTGATGATCGTAGGCGGGGGCCATCGCCCCCGTTCGCGGGACACGTCGCAGCGGCGCACCGCCGCGACTTGACCCGCGATAGGGCCTACGCGGCCCGACCCGCAATAAGAACAATATGCTGGAGCCGGTCATGCCCCAATTGCGTCAAGAATGTTTGTGGGAATTCGTCACCAAGCCTACCGTCGCCAGCCAGGCCCTGGCTGGTGAACACCAGGCCGATGTCTGTGTGATCGGTGGCGGCATCACAGGCCTGTCCGCCGCGATCCATCTGCTCGAACAGGGCAAGTCGGTGATCTTGCTTGAGGCCTGGAAGATCGGCCACGGTGGCTCGGGGCGCAACGTCGGCCTGGTCAACGCCGGCACCTGGATCCGCCCCGATGACGTCGAGGCCACCTTGGGCCACAAGCAGGGTAGCCGCCTGAACAAGGCTTTGGGCGATGCGCCTGGCGAAGTGTTCGCCATGATCGAGCGGCTTGGCATCGACTGCCAGGCCCAGCACAAAGGCACTCTGCACATGGCGCACAACGCCACCGGCATCGCCGACCTTGAGGCTCGCCACCAGCAATGGACCCGGCGTGGCGCCGATGTCGAGTTGCTGACCGGCGCGCAATGCCAGGAATACTGCGGTACCGACAAGATCTCCGCCGCGCTGCTCGACCGCCGCGCCGGCACCATCAACCCCATGGGCTACACCCAAGGCCTGGCTGGCGCCGTGGCGCGTTTGGGCGGCAAGGTGTTCCAGCAGTCCTCGGTCGAAGGCCTGGAGCGCGAGGGTGATGGCTGGCGGGTGAAGACCGCGCGCGGCTCGGTACGCGCCGACAAGGTGGTAATTTCCACCGGCGCCTACACCGAAGGCGACTGGAGCAATCTGCAGAAGCACTTCTTCCGTGGTTACTACTACCAGGTCGCCTCGACGCCCTTGCAGGGTGCGGCTGCCGACAAGGTGCTGCCGCATGGCCAGGGCTCGTGGGACACCCGCACCGTGCTCAGCAGCATTCGTCGTGACGACCAGGGCCGGCTGCTGCTTGGCAGCCTCGGCCGGGTCGATAACAAGCCAGCCTGGTTCGTGCGCAGTTGGGCCGATCGCATCCAGAGCCACTACTACCCGGAGCTGGGCAAGGTCGAGTGGGAGATGCACTGGACGGGCTGCATCGACTTCACCCCGGACCACCTGATGCGCCTGTTCGAACCGGCCCCAGGGCTGGTGGCGGTGACGGGCTACAACGGCCGTGGCAACACCACCGGAACGGTGATCGGACGGGCGTTTGCCGAGTTCCTGCTCAAAGACGACCCGGACAGTTTGCCGGTGCCGTTCTCGCCGATGAAGGCGGTCAGCGCGCCGTCGTTGCGCACAGCTTTCTACGAGTCGGGTTTCTCGCTGTACCACGCGGGGCAGTGCCTGCGGGTGGTGCTCTAAGTCGAGGTCTGTTGCGTCCCAGTAGCGGGCCGTGGGAGCAGCTCGTGGGAGCGGGCTTGCCCCGCGATGGCGGCAGAACAGGCGCCACCTGGGCAATCCCTGCCGCTATCGCGGGGCAAGCCCGCTCCCACGCCTAATAACCCGTTGGCACACTCAACTGTGCAGCCAACTCAGAAAACCGCCTTTGTTCATCACCGTCTGCTGATGCATCAACAGTGATTCCCGTCTCCTAGAGGCCCACCACAATAGTTAAGTTATGTGCGATTCATGTGGGAGCGGGCTTGCCCGCGAAGAGGCCAGTACTGACACACAGTCACTTGTGCAGCCAACTCAGGAAGCCACCTTTTTTCACCACCGTAGGCTTCTGCATCAGCAATGACTCTCGGCTCTGCCGCCTGAACCGCTGCAGTTTGGTCAGCGCCGACTGCACCTCGCCGCGCTCGACCAGGCAGCTGCGGACTTGCTCCTTGTCGATGCGGTACAGCACGCAGCCGGTCAGCGTGCGGAACTCCACCGCTGAGTCTTCGTCATCGACCAAGCCTTCGATCGCCAGCACCTCACCCGGCCCCATGCGCCCAGCCTCGATCAGCCGTTCGCCATCGCGCACCGAGGCCGAGACCACGCCGCTGCCAATCACCAACACATGCTCGGACCGCTCACCCACGCCCAGGATCACCTGATCGGCCAGGTACTCCATGGCCGTCATGCGCTGGCTCAGCGCATCGCGCTCCTCACTGCTCAACGAGCGGAAGACCCGCACCTCGTCGAGCAACTCGCGCTGACGACTGCGCGGCGCTACGGCCAGGTCGACGTTCCACATCACCCCAGTGGCTTCCAGATGACGGTGAGCGAGGTCGAACAGCTGGTTGCGCACTTCGGTCTTGCGCGCCATATCGGCGATGAACCCGCTGGCTTCGTATTCCACTGACTCAAGCGTCGAGGTTTTCACCGTGACCTTGGGGGCGGGGTTGTCCAATAGCGCCGACGTCCCTTGCAGGGCCTTTTCCAAGGCGTCGAAGACCCGCTTGGGGCGGACTTTGGCCGGCACCACCACACTGATCGACACGCCGTTGCGGTCGGCAGGTCGGCTGTGATTGAGCAACTTGGCCTTGGCTGCCACCGAGTTAGGAATCACCGCCAGGCTGCCGCTGCCGGTGATCATGCGCGTGGCCCGCCAGTCGATATCGACCACCTTGCCCTCAGTGCCATCGATCGAGATCGAGTCGCCGATCTGATAGGGCCGGGTGGTGTTCAGCACGATCCCGGAAAACACATCGCTCAGGGTGCTCTGCAACGCCAGGCCGATAACGATGGCCATTACCCCCGAGGTCGCCAGCAGGCCCTTGACCGGCAGTTGCATGACATAGGCCGCTGCCGCCACCACCGCCACCAGAAAGATCAACGCCCCCAGCACATCCTGTAGCAAGCGCCCGCCATGACTGCCGCGCGCCACCAGCAGCAGGCCGAACACCACCGTGACCGTGCGTGCACCGAACAGCCACCAGCCAATCGCCAGTACCGTCGCCATCAAATTGCGCGAGACATCATCGGCCCACGGCGGCGGTTGCAGCGGGCTCATGCCGGCGGCCAGCAATACCCAGCTGAACAGCAGGAAGATCACCAGCCGCGTAGCGATGCGCCAGGGCTGGCGCTGGAGCGGGATCAACTGCCACAGCAGCAGGTCGAGGAAGATCAGGCAGGTGCCGAGCAACAGCGGGTATGACTGGATGAAAGCCAGCATGACGGTCTCGGAGCGGGGGAGGGCTTTGGCTAGTAAAGAGCAGGTGGGGTGGACAAGCAATAGGGGAGCGTACTGGTTATCGGCTGCCGGCTGTGCAGGCCTTATCGCGGAGCAAGCCTGCCCCTATATGGGCTGCGTGGTTCTTGGAGAAGCGGGCTTGTCCCGGGATAAGGGCCGGGCGTGCCCTGCACGATCATCGTTCACAAAACAGAACGCTAAAGGCAAATTTCGCTATCTAGTACGCCAAAGGTCTTGGTTTTAATCTTTCCCCATCAACGCGAAACACCCAACTCACTGAACATAAAACCCCCTTTAGGAGCACGACCATGGCCCACTTCAAATACAACCGCCTGAACAAAGACGACGCTGCCGTACTGCTGGTCGACCACCAAGCTGGCCTGCTGTCGCTGGTACGTGACATCGAGCCGGACCGCTTCAAGAACAACGTGCTGGCCCTGGCTGACCTGGCCAAGTTCTTCAACCTGCCGACCATCCTCACCACCAGCTTCGAGCAAGGCCCCAACGGCCCGCTGGTGCCGGAGCTGAAAGCGCTGTTCCCGGATGCGCCGTACATCGCCCGCCCAGGCCAGATCAACGCCTGGGACAACGAAGACTTCGTCAAGGCAGTCAAGGCCACTGGCAAGAAGCAGCTGATCATCGCCGGTGTGGTGACTGAAGTGTGCGTGGCCTTCCCAGCGCTGGCGGCCCTGGAAGAAGAGTTCGAAGTGTTCGTGGTGACCGATGCCTCCGGCACCTTCAACGAAATGACCCGCGACGCCGCCCACGACCGCATGAGCCGTGCAGGCGCCCAGCTGATGACCTGGTTCGGCGTGGCCTGCGAGCTGCACCGCGATTGGCGCAACGACGTCGAAGGCCTGGCCGCGCTGTGCTCCAACCACATCCCGGACTACCGCAACCTGATGACCAGCTACAACGCGCTGACTGCCGCCAAGTAAATCATCCGCCCACAGCACATTGATCCAATCCAGCGCCTGCCCACTGCCGCACAGTAGGCCTTGGCCCGCTCATCTCCAGGGAACGCCGATGAACACTGCAACCCAAGACAACCGCAACGTGGTGACCCTGGTCATCCAGCATAAGGCCCGCGCCGAATCACTGAGCCGCTACGAGGCCTGGCTCAAGCGCGCGGTCTGTGCCGCCCGCCTGCAGCCTGGCCATCTGGACGTCAACGTGATTCGCCCAGACGACGGTGGCCGGCACTTCACCACCGTGGTGCGCTTTGCCGATGCGGGGCTGTTGCAGGCCTGGGTCAACTCAGCCGAGCGCCAGGCGCTGGTCAGTGAAGTGCTGCCGTTGCTCGAAGACGGCGACCACACCCAGGTGCATGAGGATCCGGAGTTCTGGTTCACCCCGCCGAGCAGCAACGCCGCGCAGCCGCCGCGCTGGAAGCAGGCACTGCTGACCTACCTGGTGATCTGCCCAATGACCATGGTCATCCCGCAGTTGCTGGCGCCGTTTTTCGCCCGCTTCCCGCACCTGGGCGGGCCAGTGGCGGGCAACCTGATCGTCAACCTGTTCGTCATCTTGCCGGTGGTGTTCTACATCATGCCGTGGGTGACCCGCCGCTGTGCCAACTGGCTACGCGGCTGAGTTTTGCTGACTGCCTCGTTCAACTACCTACCCATTTTCAGGAGATTACCGATATGAGCACGCTCGTGACCCGCGATGGCACCTCGATCTATTACAAGGACTGGGGCAGTGGCAAGCCCGTGCTGTTCAGCCACGGCTGGCCCCTGGACGCCGACATGTGGGACTCGCAGATGGAGTTCCTGGCGAGCCGCGGCTACCGCGCCATCGCTTTCGACCGTCGTGGTTTTGGCCGCTCCGACCAGCCGTGGACTGGCTATGACTACGACACCTTCGCCGACGATATCGCCCAGTTGATCGAACACCTCGACCTGCGCGAAGTGACCTTGGTCGGTTTCTCCATGGGCGGTGGCGATGTCAGCCGCTACATCGCTCGCCACGGCAGCCAGCGGGTAGCCGGGCTGGTATTGCTGGGCGCGGTAACGCCGATCTTCGGTAAGTCCCCGAGCAATCCTGATGGCGTCGACGGGTCGGTGTTCGACGGCATCCAGGCGGGGCTGCGCGCGGATCGGGCGCAGTTCATCGCCGATTTCGCCACACCGTTCTATGGGCTGAACCAGGGCCAGACGGTGTCCCAGGGTGTGCAAACGCAGACGTTGAACATCGCCCTGATGGCGTCGTTGAAAGCCACCCTGGACTGCGTCACGGCGTTTTCGCAGACCGATTTCCGTCCTGATATGAGCAAAATCGACGTGCCGACCCTGGTGATCCATGGCGATGGCGACCAGATCGTGCCGTTCGAAACCACCGGCAAGCGCGCTGCCGAGCTCATTGGTGGGGCTGAGTTGAAAGTGTACAGCGGTGCGCCGCACGGCTTCGCGGTCACTCATGCGCAGCAGTTGAACGAAGACCTGCTGGCATTCGTGTCCCGGTAAGTCTCGCTCTTGCGGCCCTTCGCCGATCGATACGCGAAGAGGCCGCAACTGCCACCGGCACAGCCGGCACCCCACGCACTTCGTTGCTAGCCTCAAGACCTCAACGCAGCACATCCATCCAATCGTCACCAGGCATGAAGCGGCATGCTCCGCAGTCGCGCCTGCCGATGCCGCCTTCAGACGGAGACCCTTATGAGTCAGGACCCCAACGACAAGAGCCGTCGCCAGTTCCTCGCCACCAGCACCGTGCTCGGTGCTGCCGGTGCGCTTTGGTCCGCGCTGCCCTTTGCCGGTTCAGCCGGTGCCGCCCATGCATCCACCCAAGGAGCCCCCATGACCGCCGATCTCATTCTGTTCAACGGCAAACTGCACACGGTCGACCGCGAGAAGCCCACCGCCAGTGCCGTTGCCATCAAGGACGGCCGCTTCCTCGCAGTCGGCAGCGACGCCGAGGCCATGGCCTACAAGAGCGCCGCCACGCAGATCATCGATCTCAAGCAGCGCACGGTCATCCCAGGCTTGAACGACTCGCACCTGCACCTGATCCGCGGTGGCCTGAACTACAACCTGGAACTGCGCTGGGAAGGCGTGCCATCGGTGGCCGATGCCCTGCGCATGCTCAAGGACCAGGCGGCGCGTACGCCGACTCCGCAGTGGGTGCGCGTGGTGGGTGGTTGGAACGAATTCCAGTTCGCCGAAAAGCGCATGCCGACCCTCGAAGAAATCAACCAGGCCGCGCCCGACACCCCGGTGTTCCTGCTGCACCTGTATGACCGCGCGCTGCTCAATCGCGCCGCGCTCAAGGCGGTCGGCTATGACAAGAGCACGCCGAACCCGCCAGGCGGCGAGATTCAGCGTGACAAGTTCGGCAATCCGACCGGCATGCTGATCGCCCGTCCCAACGCGATGATTCTCTACGCCACCCTGGCCAAAGGGCCGAAGCTGCCGCTGGAGTATCAGGTCAACTCCACCCGCCAGTTCATGCGTGAGCTGAACCGCCTGGGCCTGACCAGTGCCATCGACGCCGGCGGTGGCTACCAGAATTTCCCCGACGACTACTCGGTGATCCAGGAGCTGGCCGACAACAACCAACTGACTGTGCGCATCGCCTACAACTTGTTCACCCAGAAGCCCAAGGAAGAGTTGGACGACTTCCGCAAGTGGACCTCCAGCGTCAAGCTGCACAGTGGCACCGACTTCCTGCGCCACAACGGCGCCGGCGAGATGCTGGTGTTCTCCGCCGCCGACTTCGAAGACTTCCTCGAACCGCGTCCGGATTTGCCGCAGACCATGGAAGAAGAGCTGGAGCCGGTGGTGCGCCATCTGGTCGAGCAGCGCTGGCCGTTCCGCCTGCACGCCACCTACAACGAATCGATCACACGCATGCTCGATGTGTTCGAGAAGGTCAACCGCGACATTCCATTCAACGGCCTGCCGTGGTTCTTCGACCACGCCGAAACCATCACCCCGCAGAACATCGAGCGCGTACGCGCCCTGGGCGGTGGTATCGCCATCCAGGACCGCATGGCCTTCCAGGGTGAGTACTTCGTCGATCGCTACGGTGCCAAGGCCGCCGAACAGACCCCACCCATCAAGCGCATGCTCGAGATGGGCGTGCCAGTGGGCGCCGGTACCGACGCTACCCGAGTCTCCAGCTACAACCCGTGGACTTCGCTGTACTGGCTGGTCAGCGGCAAGACCGTGGGTGGGATGGAGCTGTACCCGCAGGGCCTGGATCGCGATACCGCGCTGCAGCTGTTCACCCAGGGCAGCGCTTGGTTCTCCAGCGAGCAGGGCAAGAAGGGCCAGATCAAGGTAGGCCAGCTGGCCGACTTGGCGGCACTGTCGCAGGACTTCTTCAGCGTCGAGGAAGAAGCGATCAAGGGCATCGAGTCGGTGCTGACCCTCGTCGACGGCAAGGTAGTGTACGCGGCGGGCGAATTCGATCGCCTCGGTCCACCGCAGGTGCCGGTACTGCCTGAATGGTCGCCGGTGGCCAAGGTCCCAGGGCACTGGCGCGTCGGTACACCCTCGCTGGTGGCGGCAGTGCACCAATGCAGTGGGCCTTGTGGGGTGCATGCACATAGCCATGAGAAGGCGCGGCAGTCGAGCGTGCCGGTCAATGACTTCCAGGGCTTCTGGGGTGCGTTGGGTTGTTCGTGTTTCGCGTTCTGATGTGAAATCGGGGGCCACTTTGGCCCCCGTTTTTTTTGTGCTGTCAGGGGCGACTCAGAAACCCCCCTTGAGCGGGTATTCGATGATCAGGTACAGACGGTCGATGTCATCCCCAGCTTGGGCGCTGTTGGCCCGATGGCTGACATGTGACAGCGACAGGCTGAGGTCTTTGGCGGTGCCACTCTGCACCACGTACTTGAGGTCCAGGTCACGCTCCCAGTGACGGCCGCCTTTGCCTTGCTGGCCAAGGTAGGCACCGCCAGCCGGGGCATGCGTACCATCGATGCCGCGACCGCTGACGTAGCGACCCATCAGGCTCAGGCCAGGGATGCCGAGGGTGGCCAGGTCGAGGTCGTAGCGCAGTTGCCAGGAGCGTTCGTTGGGGCCGTTGAAGTCGGCGTACTTGATCGAGTTGGCCAGGTAGATCGAGTCGCCACCGACGAAGTCGAACGGCGTCTCGCCTTCGATCCGTTGATAGGCCAAGGTCAGCGCTTGGGGCCCGAAGCGGTATTTGGCCGCCAGGCTGTAGGCGAGCGTATCGATCGGCCCGGCGCTGGCGTGGCCAGTGTCGCGGCTGTGGTAGAGGTTGCCATCCAGGCGCCAGTTGCCCTCGGCCAGGTTCAGGTTGAGGTAGGCCTGACGCCAAGTGTCCTGCAATTGTGCTGCATACAGAGCGCCGCCGAACGGCCCGCCGGGCGCGTAGCGGGCCCCCGCCAGGCTGATGGCGTGCCCATGGGTGGTTGCGCCGTAGCCGCTGAAATCATCCTGGCTGGAGCTGTTGTCCTGATTGTTGAATGCGGTGAAGCGCCCGGCTTGCAGATGCCAGTCGAGCAGGTCGCTGTTTTCCAGCAGCCATCCGCTGGCGTACTCGGGATGCAGACGTTTGTCGCCGGTATCGAACACCGGTGTTTCGACGGTCATCTCGCCGTAGCGCAGCAGCGTCTTGCCAAGGCGTAGCTTGAGGGCGGCACCGGCGCTGGAGTAGGCGGACTCAGCCCGACCATCGCTGTCACGCGGCAGCAGGCCGGTGCCGGCATGGCCGCGTCCGCCATCGAGCTTGAGGCCGACAAACCCGTGGGCATCGACGCCCAGGCCAAGCGGGCCTGGAGTAAAGCCTGAGCGCACTTCGCCAATGAACCCCTGGGCCCATTCCTGGCGATAGCTCTGGCCGCTGGCCGACGGGCTGCGGTAGTCGTTGTGCAGCAGGTAATTGCGGCTGAGCAGCGACCAGCCCGGTTCGTCCGCCTGGCTCAGGGCGGGGCCGAGGATGACCATGACGAGCAGGGCGCGGGCGGGCCTGGATGATGCGAAAGACATGGGTGCTCCGGTGTGGATGATCGGGCACTGTGGGGCAGGCACGCTGAACTGTCTTGTAAGGGTGTGCTGGTGATCTGAGTCGTCGGTGCTGGCCTCTTCGCGGGCAAGCCCGCTCCCACAGGGGGCGCGTAACTCAAGCAGGGACGCTGTACCTGTGGGAGCGGGCTTGCCCGCGAAGAGGCCAGCACGGACAGCCAATCAGGCTTGCCCGAGCGTCTGCTCAGGCCATATCGCTGGAAGAGAACTCTTCAGCCAGGTGATCGATCAGCGAACGCACCGAAGGCAACAGGCCCCGACGCGACGGGAAGATCGCATGGACGATACCGCAGCGCGGATTCCAGCCCGGCAACAGCTCGACCAGGCGCCCTGTGGCCAAATCATCGCGCACCGCCACCCGCGGCAGGTGCGCGATGCCAACGCCGGCCACGACGAAATGGCGCAGGGCAAAAAGGTCGTCGGTGACCATCCGCGGCGTGTGCGGGATGACGATGCTGCGGCTCATGTCCTCGCCCTGGAACAATTCCCACTGATATTCACGCTGCGCGCTACCCCAGTGCACGCTGGGCAATTCGCTCAATTGCAGCGGATCGAAGCCTTGTGGCAGTTGTTCGAGGAACGACGGCTGGCCGACCAGGCATTGGGTGCTGTTGCTCAGCACCTTCATCACCATGTCGGTGTTTTCCAGCGGCGGGAAACGCACCCTCAGCGCCACGTCGAAGCCTTCGTGCAGCAGGTCGACGCGGCGGTTGGTGCTTTCGATGAACAGCTCCACCAGCGGGTACTTGAGCATGTAGCGGGTCAGCATCGGCCCGACCCACGAGTTGAGCAAGGTGGTCGGGCAGCTGATACGCACCAGGCCGCGCGGCTCGCAACGGTTGCGTTCGATGACCTCAGCGGCGCCCTCGGCTTCGACGCGCATCGCCAGGCAGCGGCGGTAGTACTCCTGGCCGATTTCGGTCAGCGAGCAATGCCGGCTGGTGCGGTGCAGCAGACGCACGCCCAGGCGATCTTCCAGGTCGGCAATGCGCCGACTGAGCTTTGACTTGGGCATGTCCAGGGCCCGGCCTGCGGGGGCAAAACCGCCGTGCTCGACCACTTGGGTGAAGTAGTAGAGCGAGTTGAGGTCTTCCACGTGTGGGGCTCCAGTTCATTCAGTGGGGCTGCGGGCCCTGTCGCGGGGCAAGCCCGCGCCTACAGGGACCGCGTTCGCAGCATAGCTGCATCGTTCGTAAAACAGAACGCTAAAGGCAAATTTCGCTATCTAGTGCGCCAAAGGTCTTGGTTTTAATCTTTCCCCATCAACGCGAAACACCCAACTCACTGAACATCAAAACCCCCTTTAGGAGCACGACCATGGCCCACTTCAAATACAACCGCCTGAACAAAGACGACGCCGCCGTACTGCTGGTCGACCACCAAGCTGGCCTGCTGTCGCTGGTACGCGACATCGAGCCGGACCGCTTCAAGAACAACGTGCTGGCCCTGGCTGACTTGGCCAAGTTCTTCAACCTGCCGACCATCCTCACCACCAGCTTCGAGCAAGGCCCCAACGGCCCGCTGGTGCCGGAGCTGAAAGCGCTGTTCCCAGATGCGCCGTACATCGCCCGCCCAGGCCAGATCAACGCCTGGGACAACGAAGACTTCGTCAAGGCAGTCAAGGCCACTGGCAAGAAGCAGCTGATCATCGCCGGTGTGGTGACTGAAGTGTGCGTGGCCTTCCCAGCGCTGGCGGCCCTGGAAGAAGAGTTCGAAGTGTTCGTGGTGACCGATGCCTCCGGCACCTTCAACGAGATGACCCGCGACGCCGCCCACGACCGCATGAGCCGTGCTGGCGCCCAGCTGATGACCTGGTTCGGGGTGGCCTGCGAGCTGCACCGCGACTGGCGCAACGACATCGAAGGCCTGGCTGCGCTGTGCTCCAACCACATCCCGGACTACCGCAACCTGATGACCAGCTACAACGCGCTGACTGCGGGTCAATAATCAGCCACTGCAATTGAAAAGGCCGGCATCCCTAAGGGGGTGCCGGCCTTTTTGCATGTGTCGGTGAAAAAGCTGGCGAGCTATTCAGCGCACAGGCTGCGACTCGATCCCTTCCAGCATCGCTTCAACCAGCGCATCAGCCATTTCGACGGCGTGCAGGTTGGCCCAGAACAGACCTTTGCCTTTTTCGTGCACATGATCGAGTGCCTGGTAGCCACTGGCGTAGGCGCTGCGCAGGTACAGCGCGACATGCACCAAGGCGTCGTGGGCGGTGATGTTGGGATTGACACAGAAGATCGGCGGATGGCCGGCGTCGCAGTGGCCGAAGGCGTGTTGCTGGGTGCTGGGGAGCGGTGGGTCGGGGACGATTTTTTTCATTGCAGAACCTTCTTGAGTGGACTGCAACCAATCTGTTTCCACGCAGAGGGCGGCAGCTGTACGCGGGGTGGAAAACCGGTCAAGAAGGAATCCGGTAGGCCAGAGGCCTCCCGCGCACAACTGCCATTGAGGCAGTCCAATCTTGACCTTCCAGGTTTCCACACCCGATCGCTGAAACGTCAGCGACCCGGTCAGCCTAGTGGGCTTGGATTTCCCGGACAATCAGATGGGGGGCGACAGATTTCGTAGGGTATTTCGCTGGTCTGGTGGTAACCAGTAAGAAAGGTATTCAGCGGTTGTAGGACGATGCTGATACAACAATCTTGGGGCGCAAAGCGGCTCCAGTTGTTCTAGAACTCGCGCATTTGGGAAGAATCCCACGATTCCCATGGAAGGCATGCCCGGGTAATTCGAGTTCATCAAGCACAAACTTCTGAACTGATAAATCTTCAGGTTACAGACTATGGCTATGCACAATCCGCCTCATCCCGGCGAATCTCTGCGCGAAGATGTCTTGCCTGCGATCGGCATGAATGTCTCGGCATTGGCTCGACACCTAGGTTATTCCAGAGGGCAGTTGTCCACCGTGCTCAATGGCCGCGCCGCCCTCTCTGCCGACTTGGCTTATCGTCTTGAGCTGGCAGGCCTCGGTGATGCCCGCCAGTATTTGGCTGAGCAAGCCGCGTACGATCTCTGGCAGGCCGCACATAGAGAACATCCGCAGATTACCCGTCTGGCTTTTGCCTGAGCCGCTCAATCGGCATCAGACTCGAACAAGCGTTGCAGCTCCTCCCGCGCCTCCTTGGCGTTCTGCATTACCTTGGCGCGGTCATCACGCACACGGCCCTGGGTCTCCAGCACCTGTTCGTCATGCTCGGTGAAGCGCTCGATACGATCCGCCGCCTGCTCCTCGGTCAAGCCCAGGCCAACCAAGGCGCGCCGGGTCATCTCCAGGCTGGAGTAGAAGGTTTCCCGAATCGGTACGGCGCCAACGTCAGTCAACTTGTGCACATGCTGGCGGTTACGTGCCCGGGCCAACACTTTCAAGTGCGGGTAGAGGCGCTTGACCCGTTCGGCAGTGCGGGTGGTGATCTCAGGATCATCCGTGGTGATCACGAAATACTCGGCCTCGCCGACCTTCGCCGCATGCAGCACCTCGGCGCGCAGTGGGTCGCCATAGAACACCGGTACTTGTTCGAAGGTGCGGGTCATTTCGATGGCGTCCACCGACGTGTCGAGGGCGATGAAGGGGATGTTCTGCGCGCGCAGGATGCGCGAGACGATCTGGCCCATGCGGCCCATGCCGACGATCACCACGCGCGGCGCATCGGTCTGGATCTGTTTGTACTGCTCCGGCACTTCGCGGGTGGCTTGCGGGCGCTTGAGCAGGCGCGCGCAGATGATCAATAGCAGCGGGGTAGCGGCCATCGACAGGGTGATGGTCATCAGCAGCAGGTCATAGGTGTAGGCGTCGAACAGACCTTGGTCCTTGCCCAGCTTGAAGACCACGAAGGCAAACTCGCCACCGGCCGCCAGCACCACGCCCAAGCGCAACGCATTGGCTTTGTTGAGGCCGCCGATGCGCCCGACCAGCATCAGCAGTGGCAGTTTCACCGCCACCAGCAGCAGCGTCAGGCCCAGCAGCAGAAGGGGGGCCTCGAGCAGCAGGCTGAGATTTGCGCCCATGCCCACACTGATGAAGAACAACCCCAGCAGCAAGCCTTTGAACGGTTCGATCTGTGACTCCAGCTCGTGGCGATACTCCGAGTCCGCCAGCAGCAGGCCGGCCAGGAAAGCGCCCAGGGCCATGGAGATACCGGCTTCTTCCATCAGCCAGGCGGTACCGATTACTACCAGCAGCGCAGTGGCGGTGGAGACTTCTGGCAGGCCGGTGCGGGCGACGATGCGGAACACCGGGCGCAGCAGGTAACGACCGCCGATGATGACTACTGCGATGCTGGCGAATACCTTCAGGCCATGCTCCAGGCTGTCGCCATGACTGGTGTCCGGGCCACTGGCAGCCAGCAACGGCACCAGTGCGATCAGGGGAATGGCGGCGATGTCCTGAAACAGCAGGATGGCAAACGCCAAGCGGCCATGCGGCGCGTTGAGCTGCTTACTCTCGGCCAGGCTTTGCAGGCCAAGCGCAGTGGAGGAGAGCGCCAGGCCCAGCCCCACCACCAGCGCCGCCGGCAGCGATTGGCCGAAGCCGAACACGGCAATGGCGCCAATGACGGCGCCGGTCAGCAGCACTTGCGCCAGGCCCACGCCGAAGACCGCCTTGCGCATCAGCCACAGGCGTCGAGGCGAAAGCTCCAGGCCGATGATGAACAGCAGCAGGACCACGCCCAGTTCGGAGATATGCGCGACGCTTTCAGTATCGCGGATCAGCCCCAAGGCCTGTGGGCCGATGGCCACCCCGGCGAGCAGATAGCCGATAACGGCCCCCAGCTGCAGGCGCTTGGCCAGAGGCACGGCAATGACGGCGGCAAGCAGAAAGATCACCGCGGTTTGTAGAAGGCTGCCTTCGTGTGGCATCGCTCGGACTCCATGAGCTGCTACGGGGCAGCGTTGATAGGTGGAGGGCGGATTGTGGGGTGCCGGTGAGGCTTGGACAATCTGGATCGTATGAGACTGATTGTCTCCTTCAAGGTGACAGTCAGTTTTGCCCTCAGCCCTCGCCAAACTGCGCGCGATACTGATTCGGCGTCATCCCGATCCGTTCGCAGAACACCTTGCGCATGTGCCGATCGCTACCAAAACCACTGCGCGCCGCCACTACCTTCAACGCAAGGTCGCTACCTTCAAGCAGTTTGCGGGCGTGGTCGATCCGCGCATTCTGCAGGTACTGCAGAGGTGTCAGGCCCACCTCGCGGTGGAAGGTGCGAGCAAAATTGCGGCTGCTCATCGCCACCAGCTCGGCCATCTTTTGCACGGTATACGCTTGGTCGATGTGATCGACGATATACGCCTGGACCCTGGCGATAGGTGAGCCATCGCGCGGCACAGCGGCAAGCAATGGCCCGTAGGGCAACTGGCCGCCCTGGCGATGGCGGGCCACCAGCAGCACCTTGGCCACTTCCAAGGCCAACGCTTTGCCGTGGTCTTCGGCGACCACGGCCAAGGCCAGGTCGATCCCGGCGGTAATCCCGCCCGAGGTGATCAGGTTGCGGTCAGTCACGTAGATCTGCTCGGTCTCGACCTTCGCTTCGGGAAACTGCTGGGCCAGGCGCTCCACGTAGTTCCAATGGGTCGTGCAGCGAAAGCCGCCGAGCAGGCCGGCGCGGCCGAGCAAGAACACCCCGGTGCAGATCGCGCCAAAGCGCTTGGCGCTGGCTACGGCCCGGGGCAGCCAGTTTTCCAGCCCAGGCAGCGCCACGTCATAGGCGCCCGGTCCGCCTGGTACCAGCAACAGGTCAATGTCACCGGGCAGCTGCTGCAAGCTGAGGTCAGCCACCACCTGCAAGCCACAGGAGCTGCGGATCTTGCCTTCGCCCTCAGCCAGGGTAAGCAGGCGGTAACGGCGTTCTGCAGGCAAGAAGCGGTTGGCCAGGGCGAACGCGTCCAATGGGCCCGTCACGTCGAGCATCAGCACATCATCGAACAGGACCACTGCCACGGTTTTGTAAGCATGAGGCTGCTGCATAACCCATATACCTCTTGAATCTGTGCGGCATCTTAACAAGGCGCGGGCGGCACAATTAAGAACTATTAAGCTTTGCCTCAGGACTTTGTCATGAGCCGGCGGCGAGACTGCTCCCATTGAAAGAGGAGCCTCGCCATGCCCATCCAGACCGAGCCAGGCGCACTTACGGCCGGGCGTCTGCATCGAGCCAAGGAGCTGATGCTGCACAGCGACCTGTCGATCATCGAGATCGCCGCTGTGTGCAACCTGACCCGCAGCCACTTCTCTCGCGCGTTCAAGATCAATACCGGGCTCTCACCACAGGCCTGGCGCCTGCTGGCGCGGCTGGAGAAGGCCAAGCAACTGCTGGTCACTGAAGCGCCAATCACCCATGTCAGCCTGGAGTGCGGGTTTTTCGACCAGTCGCACTTCACCCGTGTCTTCAGCCGCCTGGTCGGGCAGCCGCCCAAGGCCTGGCGCCAGTCGGCCAGATCGCAAGTTCCGAGCTACCACCCTTAAGCCATTTCTATCCCTATGGATAGGTCTGAAGGGTGTTCCCAACCCAAGGAGTTACATCATGAGCAATCCCGACTACAAGCGCCTGAACAAAGATGATGCCGTGGTACTGCTGGTCGATCACCAGACCGGTCTGATTTCGTTGGTCCAGGATTTCTCGCCCAACGAATTCAAGAACAACGTTCTGGCCCTGGGCGATCTGGCCAAGTTCTTCGGCCTGCCGACCATTCTGACCACCAGCTTCGAGCAAGGCCCGAACGGCCCGCTGGTGCCCGAGCTCAAGGAAATGTTCCCGGACGCGCCATACATTGCTCGTCCAGGGCAGATCAACGCGTGGGATAACGAAGATTTCGTCAAGGCGATCAAGGCCACTGGGCGCAAGCAGTTGATCATCGCGGGCGTGGTCACTGACGTGTGCGTGGCGTTCCCGACCTTGTCGGCCCTGGCCGAAGGCTTTGAGGTGTTCGTGGTGACGGATGCGTCCGGTACCTTCAACGAAACCGTGCAGCAGGCGGCGTGGGTGCGCATGACCCAGGCCGGGGCGCAGATGATGAACTGGTTCTCGGTGGCGTGTGAGCTGCACCGTGACTGGCGCAACGACATCGAAGGCTTGGGCAATCTGCTGTCGCAGCGGATTCCTAACTATCGCAACTTGATGAACAGCTACTCGGCACTCACGGCCAAGTAATACCGCGGGGCCGCTGCGGCGGCCCCGGCTTTCAGGGCAGCGTCACTACAATCCGGCAGCCGCCCAACGTCGAGGCCTGCACACGCAGACTGCCGCCATGCGCCTGCACGACTGAATTGCAGATCGCCAAGCCCATCCCCAAGCCACTGGCTTTGGTGGTATAGAACGCGTCGAAAATCCGCTCTTGTTCCTCTGGCGCGATGCCTGGTCCGTTGTCATCCACACTGATTTCAACGCCCGCCTCGCCAAGGGCGCAGACAATCTGCAGCACCCCGTCAGTGCGAAAATCGCTTAGCGCTTCCAGGGCATTGGTGATCAGGTTGAACACCAGTTGCTGAATCTGCACTGCATCGACCTTGGCGCTTACTCCAGGCTGTAATTGCGCCTGGACCTTCACCGCAGCCCTGAGCGCATCGGATGAAGTCATGCGGATAACGTCTTCGAGCAACTCATCCAGCCTGACCTCCTTGACCTGCATCGGCGCCTGCTTGGCCAGGGCGCGCAACGCCTTGACGATGCTCGCCGCCCGTTCGCTGTCGGCGCGGATGTCTTGCAGGCCGCCGATGGCTTCCTCAAGGTTGGGCTGCTCGCGCTTGAGCCAGCGCAGGCTGGCTGCGGCATTGGAGGCGATGCCCAGCAGGGGCTGGCTGATTTCGTGGGCGATTGAGGCGGACAACTCGTTCATCACCTGCAGGTGCGAGCTGCGCGCAAGCTCGGCGCGCGAGTGGCGCAGTTCCGCGGCCATCTGCGCGCGGGCCTGATTGTCTTCGGCCAGGCGGGTGTAGAACTTGGCCGTCTGTAGCGATACGGCGGCCTGCGAGGCGAGGATTTCCAGCATGGCTAGCCGCTGGCTACCGAACAGGTTGGGCACCAGGCGATTTTCCAGATAGACCAGGCCGATCAACACCCCTTGGATCACCAGCGGCAGGCATAGCACCGAGCGCGCGCCGCGCGCTTGCAGGTCGTGGCGGAAGGCCTCGGGGCAGTCGGACAGGGCGTCATGCAGCAGCAGCGGCTTCTTGGTGCGCATGGTCGCGTTGATGATCGATAGCGGCGCTTGGGTGATGAACTTCTGGCAATCTTCCATGCTCACTTGCAGCCCGCTGTCGCTGATGGCTGCGCTGGCGGCCATCTGGAACTCGGCACCGCTGACGATCAGCAACGCGCCGTGGTCGGCACCGGAGTGCAGGGTCAGGTGGCCCATGAGCGTTTCGATCAGCCCTTCAAGCAGCACTTCTTCAGACAGCGCCCGCGCAGCCTGGATGCCGGCTTCAAGGTCCAGGCTGGCCTGGGAGGTCGAGCGATAGGTCTCCTGAATCGGCTGGGTACGCAAAAACGGGTGCAGTGTTTCCAACTGCCGCACCTTGCCGACTGCACCCCAGATATGGAAGCAGTCGCGGGCAATACGCAGGTGCAGGTTGGCGCCGGATATCAGACCGCTGGGGATGCACACCTCGGCCAGTTGCTCGTGGGCCAGCGCTTGTTCATGAATGAAGCCTGCGGCGGTAGCGGCGATCTGCGCCTGGTCAAAGCAGCGGATGGCTGCCAGTCCATCGCCGTCGAGTCTGGCGATCACCCCTTCGATCAACAGCAGTTTGTTGCGGAAGGTGACTGGATTGAACTGTGCCCACTGGCTGAACAGCTCGCGCAGCCGGCTCAACTGTTCACGCTTGTGCTCAAGGCTGCCGGGCGCTTCCGGGCTGCCCAGGGTCAAGCCGCAAAACAGGTGATAGTCGGCCAGGTTGATATGCGCAGGCACTGCCCAGGTCAGGGGGGCAGCGCGTTCTAGGGCGACCACGGCCTGGTTGATATCCCCCAGGTAGAACGCCGACATGCCTTCGAACAGCCGCTTGAAGAATAACGTCGTGCGTGAGGTGGCGTGGGTTTCCACGGCGTCGTAGAGCGAGCTTTCGAGGTTGTCGCGGTAGGCTTCGCCACCCTCGCTCAAGGCGCTCACGAAGGCCTGTTGGGCCAGCAGGATCTGTTCGATATCGCGATAGCCATACTGGCGCACAGTAGCCAGGCCGCATTGGATTTCCTCGGCAACCGAATGCAAGGGCTGGCCCATCACGAGCGAATCGGAGACCAAATGGTTGCAGGCGTAGCAGGCCATCGCCAGGTCGCCGCTCAAGCGTCCTGAGTCGATGGCTTGCTGCGCGGTGCGCCGGGCGAAATCCATCGACGCAGTCCAGGCGCTGACTTGGTCGAGGGCTAGCAGGGTGCTGGTCAGGTCGACCTCAAAGCCGTACCGCTCGATCAGTTTGAGCGCCGCCAGGCAGTAGGCGTGACCATCGTGATACGCACCAAAGCGCTCTGCCGCCATCACCCCGAACCAGGCAAGGCCATAGGTACTGCCGGGGGCAACGCCGTGCGCGAGGGTCAGTTCGAGGATTTTCGCCAGGTGCAGGTAACGGATATCGTCATCGATGAAGAAGGAGCAAGACAAGGTCGCCAGTAGGCCAATGGCGACGATGACTGTTTCGCTCTCGGCCTTGGGCAACGCCTCAAGGCAATGCCGGCCGCGCTGTTCGATCAGCGCCTGGATACTGCGCAGTTGAGCCTCGACCTGGAGCGCATCGCTGCCACGGCCTAGCTCGATGCCCAGCAGGCGCAGGCCTTCAAGCGCATCGTTGATCGCCGCGTCATAGTCTGAATGCAGGGTTTTGAATCGCGCGCGCAGTTTGCAGGCGATGGCCTGGTCGAGCGGCGAGCGCGCCCGTTTGCGGCATTCACCGATCCGCTGCTGGGCTTGGCTCATGCGCGACAGCAGCATGTCGCCTTCTGCCGCCATGCAGGCAAGGCTGAAGGCGTGTCGGTAGTCGACCGCTGGCGAGCCGCAGGTCTGTAGCAGTTCCTCGCCGGCGTTCAGATATCCTGCGGCTTGCTCGTACGAGGCCGAGTCACGGGCGCGTCGTGCCGCCTCCATCAGGAGAATCAGGTAGGCCTCGCACTCCTCAGTGCTGAACACAGACTTTTCTGCACGTTGCACCTGATTGGCGATCTCGAACACTGCATCGGCCAGCGCATTGCGCCACACGTATTTCATCACCCGGGCGATCTGGGCATGCTGTGCAGCGCGCTCCGGAGCGGCAGTCAGCAGGTAGGCGGCTTCCTCCACGCGGTCGTGCGAGAAACTCAAGCCGTGCTGGCTGGCCGCAAGAAAGCCTGCGTCCAGCAAAGCGTTGAGATGCTCACCCAAGCGATCGTGGTCGAGCGTCACCAGCTTGGCCAGCAGCGGTGGGTCGAAGCGCCCGCCAGCGGCGCCGGCGACTCGCAGGATCTCCCGTTGCGCCGCTGGCAAGCGGCCCAGGCGATGGATCATCAGGTCGGCGACATTGTCGGCATAACGGTGTTGGGCCACAGCTTCGAGAGACCACGACCAGCGCATGGCCAGGGGGTCGAAGGTGAACAATTTGTCTTCGACCATGGCTTTGAGGATTTGCCGAGTGAAAAGCGGGTTGCCGGCGGTTTTCGCGTGCACCAGTTCAGCGACCTGCTGGGCGTCGTCAGTGCTGACGTGATAGCGCTCGCTGATCAGCTGAGCGACGGCATCGACCGGCAGCGCCAGCAGCTCCAGGTGATGGCTGTGCAGCGGGGTCAAATGGGTAGAGTTGGCCAGTTCGTAGGCTTTGCCAGCCGGGTTGCCGGCAGCATTGCAGCGGCTGGCAAAAATCAGCAGCAGGTTAGCCGGGGAGCGCGCCAGCAACTCCCTGAGCAGGTGCAACGAGGCGTCGTCAGCCCACTGCAAGTCGTCGAAAAAAAGAATCAATGGCCGGCCAGGCGCGGTGAACAGTTGAAGGAAATCGACGATCGCCCGCAACTCCTTTTCCAGTGCCAGCCGAGAGGGTTGTTGCGGAAATTCGGCCATGGGCCCGATGATCAGCTTCAGCTCTGGAGCCAGCGTGCCGAGCAAGCGGCCGCGGTCTTGGATGCGCTGCTGGATCTGGCTGCGGATGGTCTCCAGGTCTGCAGGGTTCTTGGCCAGCAACTGGGTGGTCAGCGCGCCGAGGATGTCGACCCACGGGGCGTAGGGGATGGCCTGCTCCAGGCTGTTGCATTTGCCGGCCGCCCAATAGCCGGCGTCATGATCGCGCAAGGCCGCCTTGACCAGACTCGATTTGCCCATGCCCGTCGCCCCGCTGATGAACAGCGCTTGGGCTGTGCTGTCACGACGCAAGGTCTTGAGAATGCGGGCGATGGACTGCAACTCGCTGCTGCGGCCATACAGGCGCTCGTGAGTGCAGGGCATGGGGTCGGAGCAGCCCAGGGTAAAGGTCGCGATCGTCTGGCTCGCCTGCCATTGACGCTGGCAATGGGCAAGATCGACGGCCAGCGCCTGGGCGCTCTGGTAACGCGCATCAGGCTCTTTGGCCAAGGCCTTGGCGAGGATCAGGCTGATCGCCTGGGGCACGTCTGGGCTGAGCTCGGCGGCGGGGCGGGGCAGAACGCCTGCGTGCAGCTGGCGCCAATGCTGCTTGTCGCGACCGGCCAGCGGTAGTTCACCCACCAGCAGTTGGTAGAGGATGGCGGCTAGGGCGTAGAGGTCGCTGCGCCGGTCGCTGCTGGAGCCGTGCGGGCAAACCTGCTCGGGTGCGAGGAACGACCAGGTGTCGATTGCTCTGCCCTGATCATTGATCCGCTGGCCGCTGTCGGCCTGGAACCCACCGAGCTTGACCCGATTATCAGCGAGCAATACGACATGCTGGGGCTGCAGCGCGCCATGCAAGACCCCGGCCTGATGGGCCTGCGCCAGTGCGTTGCTGGCGTTGACCGCGATCTGCAGAAACGCGCTCAGGGTAGGCCGTCCTTGGGCGATGACCTCGGCCAGCGATTCACCTGCTGGGTAGACCAACAAGGGGCCTTCGGCCGAGCGCACGAATGCACATGGCGTGACAGCCCATTCAGGGTCGAGCCGCAGTCGGTAGTCGCGCTCCAGACGCTGGCAGGCAGCGGGCGATTCCACTGGCGCGCGTATCGCCGTCCAAGCTCGAGCAGAACGTGCGTCCCACAAGCGGAAGTAGCTGAGCTCGCCCTCCTGTGCCAGCAAGGCCGTATCGCAACGGTTGAGCCAGTCTTCATCGATCGACGGATCGTGATCGATAGGCCATTGAACGAGGCGTTCACCCAGCATCGCGCATCCCCTGCAGCCTGCATGTTCAACGCGAGTATACGCAGCGGACCCGGCGCGAATGCCCGTTGTAGGCGGCTTGGCAGGAATGGGAACCAATCTGACCGTTCTGGATCCTGCGCCGCGGCCTTTGCTCGATTGCCGCGTGCGTTGGAGGTGTATCCTCAGGCCAACCTATCCCTCGGGATAATTGTCTGAACGCGCACGCTCACCTAGATTGCATGGGGCTGTGCAACCGCCTTGGCCTGTGAAACTCGAGACGATCATGATCCGACTAGGCAATGCGCTGGTGTCGCTGGAGCGACGAGAGGCTTTCCTCGACGGCAAGCCATTGCCTCTGGGTGGCCGTGCGTTCGATGTCCTGGCGATGCTGGTCAGGGCCAAGGGCCGCGTGGTTAGCAAGGAAGAGCTGTTCAGCCAGGTCTGGGCGGGCACCGTAGTCGAGGACAACAATCTTCAGGTGCAGGTATCGCTGCTGCGCAAGATGCTCGGTGACAAGCGCCTGATCCAGACCGTCGCCCGTCGAGGCTACCGGTTGGCAGTCGATACTGCCGCAGACCTTGCGTCATTTGCCCATAGCCCTTCATTCAACCTCGATCCCGACCTACCGCCCCCGAGCGACGATGGCGCCGCTGTGCCGGTGCTGGTGGTGGACGACGATCCATCGGTGCGCTCCGCGCTGGGCAGGTTGTTGCGGGTGGAGGGTATCCCTCACCGGCTTTACGCCTCGGCAGAGGAACTGCTGCAGGCGCAGTGGGATTCACCTTATGCCTGCCTGTTGCTGGACATCAATCTGCCAGCCGCTACTGGGCTGGAGCTTCAGGACATGCTCGGCAAGCTCGACCTGCCGTGGCCGGTGGTGTTCATGACCGGCTACGGGACTATTCCCATGGCGGTGCAGGCAATGCGCGCGGGGGCGATCGAGGTGCTGACCAAACCGTTCGATGAGCAGCGGCTGTTGGCGCTGCTCGATGTCGTACGTTTGCGCGCGGTGGCAGCGGGCAGGGCGTGGCAGCACGCGCGACAGGTTAAAGACAAGTATGCGCGCCTCACTACTCGCGAGCGCCAGGTGTTTTCGCTGGTGGTCAGTGGGCTGTCGCACAAACAGATCGCCAAACACATCGGAACCAGTGAAGTGACGACCAAGGTGCACAAGAAAAACATCATGAACAAGATGCAGTCGCGCTCGCTGGTCGATCTGGTTTCGATGCACAACGTGGTCGCTAGCTCTGGCTACGTCGAGGGCCAGGGCGCCGCATGAACGGACCCGTTTCAACCGCCAAGGCTTGGGTGTGCATCGTCGATGATGACGAGTCCGTTCGCAAAAGCCTGGCCAACCTGTTGCGCTCAGCAGGCTTGGACCCGCTGTCGTTCAGCTCGGGGGAGGCATTCCTCGGGTCAGGGATGGCGCGTGAGGCGGGCTGCGTCTTGCTCGACTTGAAAATGCCGGGGCTCGGTGGCTTGCAGGTTCTACGTGAACTGGCGGCGATGGGTTGGCGCGTGCCAGTGATCTGCATGTCTGCACACTGGAGCGATGCCGGGCTGGATGAGTCGATGCGCGAAGGGGCGGTGGCCTGTTTGCGCAAGCCATTCAGCGAAGAGGCGTTGTTGCAGGCAATAGGCTTGGCCTTGGCTGTTTGATACCGGGGCTGCGAAGCAACCCCGGTCACGTTGTACGATGACTTAAGTGAACAGATCCACACCCAGCTGGAACGCTACCCACAACGCAAGGCCGGTGGCGAAGGCCAGGGCAATGTTCTCGAACAGGTTGTTGCGGTACTCCTTGCTCAGCAACGACTTCTGGTTGGACATGATCAGCAAGCCCAGCGAGATCACCGGCAAACCGACGATGTTCAGTGCGCTGACCCCGATGGTCAGGGTGACGAAGTCCGGCATGCCGGGGATCGACCAGATCAGCGGCGTGACCAGGATGAACAGCATGAACCAGCGGTGCGCCGGGTCCTTGTGGAACTCCTTGCCATAGCGCTCACGTCGCTGTGGCCGCACGTGCTGGAAGGCATCGGTAATCAGCATCGGGAAGGCAGTGGTCTTGCCCGAGATGCTGGCGAACAAGGTCGCGAACACGCCGATGAAGAAAATGTACCAACCGATCGGGCCGAAGAACATTTCCAGGGCCTTGCCCAGGTCGCCCAGGGTGTTCACTTCGATGCCATTGGGACGCAGGATTTCTGCGCCGACGATCCAGATCGCCAGGTTGATCACGATGCCGACGAACACCGCGAACAGCAGGTCATTGCGCTGTACACGCTTGTGCTGCGGGCCGGTCCAACCTTTCTGGCGCATCACGTACGGGTGGACGAAGTTGGCCACCGACCCTGCCACCGCACCGATCACCGACACCGCGACCAGCATGGCGCCGTGCACGCCCTCATCAGCAGGGATGCTAAAGCCGATGGTGCCTTTGACGATGCCGACCACATCTGGGCCAGACATCACCGCCAGGGCGAGAAACGCCAGGGTCATCACTGCCAGCAGCAGCTTCATCACCCCTTCGATCATCGAGTAGATATTGCGCCCGACCAGCATCCATACCGCCAGCACCACGGCCATCGAGCACAGCAGCGGATAGTCGATGCGCAGCAGCATCGCCAGCGCTTCACCAGCACCCTTGATCATGTAGGCATTCATCAGATGGCCCATGAGCAAGGCATAGCCGAGCATGAACCAGGCAAACACCGGATGCAGTTGGGCGTAACCCTGGAGAATGGTCATGCCCTGGTTATTGCACAGCTGGAAGCGGGCAATGATGTTGACGATCAGGTAGCGAAGCAGCAGTGACACTGCCAGCACCCACATCATCGCGTAACCGTAGTTGGCCCCGGCCACCGACGAGGTGATCAGATCACCTGCGCCGAGCCAGGACAGCACGGCAATGATGCCCGGCCCGAGCAGTTTGACTACCCGAGAAAGGCGGCTTTGCGAGGGCGTGGCAGTTTTGCCCTCCACGGAAGGTATGCTCGTCATCGATGGTGTCTCCGTTATTTTTGTTGTGAGAGCTGGCGCAGTCGAACACAGTAGATAGGATGTCGTACAACTAAAATTACACGCTAAATATTACAAGATGTTTCTATTTTGGTGATGGCCTTTTAATGCGAAAGGGCCGCAAAGCGGCCCTGTTCGGTGTGTCTGACTCACGTTCAGTTCTGATTGGCGAGGGTGTTGGGTTGGCTGTAGCTCACCTGGTGTACCTGGCCATTGCTGTCGCGGTAGGTGAGTGTGGCGGTACTGCTGTGGCCTTGAGGGTTTGCCGGGGCCTGCACGCTGATCACCTGATCGATGTCCATGCCGTAGTGGTAGGCGCGGACTTCACCGGATTGGGCGAAGACACTGGCACTGCTGGCAACGGCGAAGGTGGTAGCGGCAATGGCGAAGCTTTTGCGAAGGGTCATGATCGTTCTCCAGATGAGTCGGTAGTGGGCGACGACTGCTTGCTGTCTGGAGGTAATATTGAGCGCAAATAGTTAGCGCGCAAAATATATTGCTGCTATGGCTGGGATTGAATCGGTGTATGGGCATCCCAGCCCGCTCCTGTCAGGACCCCGGCCGATACTGCAACGCCTCGGCCAGATGCGTGCGTGCGATGTCCTGCACCTGTTCCAGGTCGGCCAAGGTCCGTGCGACCTTCAGTAATCGGTGCGCCGCGCGCAGCGACAACGTCAGGCGTTCGCAGGCGTTTTCCAGCCAACGCTGGTCTTCGCCGCTCAAGGGGCAGTGCCGGCGCAGACCCTCGAGGTCGAGAAAGGCATTGGCGCAGCCTTGGCGGCGCTGCTGTACGTCGCGAGCTTCGGCGACCACGCGGGCGACGCTGGCGCTGGTCTCACCGCTGGGGGTGTTGGTCAGCACGGTGCTTTCGCGGGCCACGGTCAGGTGCAGGTCGATGCGGTCGAGCAGCGGGCCGGAGAGCTTGTTGCGATAACGCTGGATCTGCTCGGTGCTGCAGCGACAGCGTCCGCTGGGGTCGCCCAGGTAACCACAGGGGCAGGGGTTCATTGCCGCCACCAACTGGAAGCGGGCAGGGAAGCGGACTTTGTCCTTGGCCCGGGCGACGACGATTTCGCCCGATTCCAGCGGCTCGCGTAGCACCTCAAGCACCCGGCGTTCAAACTCGGGCAGTTCGTCCAGAAACAACACGCCGTGATGGGCCAGGGTGATCTCGCCTGGCTGTGGACGACTGCCACCGCCGACCAGGGCCGGCCCGGAGGCCGAGTGGTGCGGGTGGCGAAAGGGTCGCTGTGGCCAGCTGTTCAAGGGTGTGCGCCCGCTGACTGACTGGATGGCGGCAACTTCCAGCGCTTCGTGTTCATCCAGCGGCGGCAGTAAACCCGGCAAGCGGCTGGCGAGCAGGGTCTTGCCAGTACCTGGCGGGCCGGTGAACAGCAGGTTGTGCGCACCTGCCGCCGCTACCAGCAGGGCGCGTTTTGCCGCGATTTGGCCTTGCACCTCGCTCAAGTCTGGGTAAGGCCTGCTCTGCAGGACCAGGCCATTGGCAGCATAAGGTGGCAGCGGCACCTGGCCATTGAGGTGAGCGACCAGTTCCAGCAAATGGCCGATGGCATACACCACCAGCCCGCTCGCCAAGCTCGCTTCTTCGGCGTTATCGCGCGGCACCACCAAGGCGCGACCGGCCTCGCGGGCAGCGAGCGCGGCGGGTAGCACGCCTTGCACGCTGCGCACTGCCCCCGAGAGGGCAAGCTCTCCCAGGCATTCGATGTCGCTCAGGGTAGCTACCGGGACCTGGCCATCGGCGGCGAGGATGCCCAAGGCAATGGCCAGGTCGTAGCGTCCGCCATCCTTGGGCAGGTCGGCGGGGGCGAGGTTCTGGGTGATGCGCCTGGCGGGGTAGTTCAGACCGGCATTGACGATGGCGCTGCGCACGCGGTCCTTGCTTTCTTTGACCGTCACTTCCGGCAAACCGACCAGGGTCAGGCTGGGCAGGCCGTTGGCCAGATGGGTTTCAACGCTGACAGCCGGCGCCTGCACGCCGACCTGGGCGCGGCTGTGGACAAGGGCAAGGGACATGGACACTCCGTGGTCGCTGAGATGTAGGCCGCCTCCTGCGGCTTTTCAAAGCGTAGCGGCGCCGTCACCGAGGCAACTGGAAAGAGTGAGTCGAGGTTTTACCGGCAAGCGCAGGTGCGCGGCTTACGCTCTGGTCAGCCACTCGGCCATGGCGGAATCTTCCAATGCGTATTCGCCGCGATTGGCTTTCCATACCAGCTCTTGCTCGCGCAGCACCTCAAGGGCTTTCTGCACATTGGGAGCCGTCGCGTTCGGCAGGTTCTGGCCCAGCTCCAGCCGACGGTTGATTTCTGTGAAGGTCTGTTCACTGAACGGCGAAAACGGCTGTTTGTCGATGACGCGCCGCGCCATCACCGCCAATACCGCCTGCTGCAAGGGCGAAAGCTCGTTGAAGGCACTTTCGTAATCACTCCAGACCCCGGCCTGGTGATTGAGTGCACCGGTTTTCAGCAACTCGCCAAGATTGCCCGCTTCGCCCAAGCCGACACTGACTTCCGCGAGCAATTTGGCGAGCATTTCCGGGCGTCTGCCGACCAGGCCGAATGCATACTCGAGATCTTCGACCTTGAACTGGTTGGTAGCGGCCAGGCGTTGGTTCCACACCTGGGTGATGAATGCGACGAACTCTTTGCCCAGGAGCGGAAAGGGCGTGATGTTGGCGCCATAGAAGGGCTGTTTGCTTTTGAGTACCAGGTTGGCCAGTTTGTCGCGACTTGATCCGGTGAATACCAACCGTAGGCCATCCGGGTCGCTGCCGCGGTTGAGCTGGTCGCGGGCAGCCTTGAGGGCAAACATGGCGTTGATGCCGCTTTCGGTATTGAGCGCGTGCTGCGCTTCATCGATCACCAGCACGACCATCTTGCCCGCTACCGCATGCAATACCCCCAGTGCCTGAGCCAGGGTGGTGCCTTGTGGCAGGCGCGGCTTGCTGAAATCCCAACTCAGGGTACGGAGCAAGTTGATCTTGTCGATTCCCGCCTTCTTGGCGACTTTTTCGAACGCGCTTTGGTATTGGCCCAAGGCGTTACCGATGGCGGCGCTGATCAAGTCGGCGGGGTCTGCTTCGCGGTCTGCCCAGAGGTCGACATACACCGGCAGCCAGCCACGGCGTGCGCACTCCGGGATCAGGTCGTTGTTGAGGAAGGTACTCTTACCCGTACGCCGCGGGGCTGCCAGGAACATCCCCGAGCTATAGTCGACCAGCGATTCCCCGGCCAGATCGTTGGCAAGTGTCTTGGCCAATAGCTCTCGTTTGAAGATCGGGCGGGAAGGGCTCATCGAATTATCCTAAATTATCTCGCTTGGTATAATTTATACCTAAAAAGATAATCTTGGTATAAAACAAAATTCAGGCCCCGGCGCCTGCCCCCTGGCGGGGCAGGGCTAACGACCCTAAATGACGGCCTGCGTCAATCTGCTGCGGGATCCGCTGTTGGCTGGGGCGCCGCAGCGGGAGCCATCCGCGCATCCAGCTCGGCGACCTGTTTCTCCAGAGCCTCCAGGCGTGCACGGGTGCGCGCCAGGACCACCATCTGACTGTCGAATTCTTCGCGGCTGACCAGGTCCAGCTTGCTGAAGGCGCTTTGCATGAGGACTTTGAACTGGCTTTCCAGTTCGGCGCGTGGTTGCGCGGTGTCGCCGCTGAACAGGCGTGAGGCTTGGTCGCTGAGGGCGTCGAGTAGGGCTTTGGGCGCGAGCATGTTCGGCTGTCCGCTTGATCAGTGAAAAGAGCGCCAGTGTAGCACGCCACCTTTGGCTCTCTGGCTGCCCCTGCGTTGCACAGTTTTTGCGCAGCGCCCCTGAATGACGCGCACCGAAGTTGTGCATGTTTTTGCTGGTGGCGACTGGCCAATCCTTCGTGTTTCACGCAACAAGCTGTTTTTGGGCGGTTTATCCGACCTGGCAAGGTTTCTGCAAAGACCTCTGCGAGCCATGCACTGATGCAGTTCCTTGTGACCAGGCAGTGCGCAGGCCGAGCCGAAAGGCTGTTCAGCACCGTCGAGGCGTGCATCGACGGTGAGGAGGGTGCCAACGATGCGTTACAAAGCCGGGCGCTGCGCTTAGACTTGAGACGGGTTTGTTTTCCTGGGGCAAGTCCACCAAATCGGGAGAGAGTTTCATGAAGCTAGTCACTGCCATCATCAAGCCGTTCAAGCTGGACGACGTGCGCGAGTCGCTGTCGGAAATCGGCGTGCAGGGCATCACCGTCACCGAAGTCAAAGGCTTCGGTCGGCAGAAGGGCCACACCGAGCTGTATCGCGGTGCTGAATACGTGGTCGACTTCCTGCCCAAGGTGAAGATCGACGTTGCCATCGACGACAAGGACCTGGACCGGGTAATCGAGGCCATCACCAAGGCCGCCAACACCGGCAAGATCGGTGACGGCAAGATTTTCGTAGTCAATCTGGAGCAGGCGATCCGCATCCGTACCGGCGAAACCGATACCGACGCGATCTAAGCAACAAAAAAAGCCTCACCAAACCCAACGCCCCAGGAGAAAACAACATGACTCTGCGTAAGATCGCAGGGCTAGGAGCCCTATTGTCCCTCGCAATGCCAGGCCTCGCCCTGGCCGAGGAAGCTGTCCCCACGCTGAACTCCGGCGATACCGCCTGGATGCTCACGGCGACGGCGTTGGTCCTGTTCATGACCATTCCGGGCCTGGCCCTGTTCTACGGCGGCATGGTCCGCTCCAAGAACGTGCTGTCGGTAATGATGCAGTGCTTTGCCATTACCGGCCTGATGAGCATCCTGTGGATGGTCTACGGCTACAGCCTGGCTTTCGATACCACCGGTATGGAAAAAGGCGTTCTCAATTTCAGTTCCTTTGTCGGCGGCTTCTCCAAAGCCTTCCTCAATGGCGTTACCCCTGACAGCCTGACCGCTGCCTTCCCGGAAGCGGTGTTCATCACCTTCCAGATGACCTTCGCCATCATCACTCCGGCGCTGATCGTCGGTGCCTTCGCCGAGCGGATGAAGTTCTCGGCGATGCTGATCTTCATGGCCGTGTGGTTCACCCTGGTGTATGCGCCGATTGCGCACATGGTCTGGAGCGGTGACGGCGCGCTGATGTGGGACTGGGGCGTACTGGACTTCGCTGGCGGCACCGTGGTGCACATCAACGCCGGTATTGCAGGCCTGGTCTGCTGCTTGGTACTGGGCAAGCGCAAAGGCTACCCAACCACGCCAATGGCCCCGCACAACCTGGGCTACACCCTGATGGGCGCAGCCATGCTGTGGATCGGCTGGTTCGGCTTCAACGCAGGCTCCGCGGCTGCGGCCAACGGCACTGCGGGCATGGCCATGCTGGTCACGCAGATCGCCACCGCTGCTGCGGCGCTGGGCTGGATGTTCGCCGAGTGGATCTTCCATGGCAAACCGAGCGCCCTGGGCATCGCTTCGGGTGTGGTTGCCGGTCTGGTCGCCATCACCCCGGCCGCTGGCACCGTCGGCCCGATGGGCGCCCTGGTGATCGGCCTGGCCTCGGGTGTGATCTGCTACTTCTGCGCCACCAGCCTCAAGCGCAAGCTGGGCTATGACGACTCGCTGGACGCCTTCGGCGTGCACGGCATCGGCGGCATCGTCGGCGCGCTGCTGACCGGCGTGTTCGCAGCACCGGCCCTGGGCGGCTTCGGCGCGGTCGAGGACATCGGCGCGCAGTTCTGGATCCAGGCCAAAGGCGTGATCTTCACCGTGGTCTACACCGCCATCGTCACCTACGTGATTCTCAAGGTGCTGGATGTGCTGATGGGCCTGCGGGTCAACGAAGAAGAAGAGTCGGTCGGCCTCGACCTGGCTCAACACAACGAACGCGGCTACAACCTGTAACTGCGACGCTGGAAAAACTTGCCCGGTTCGCCGGGCATTTTTTTGTCTGAATTTTGCAGTTTCGCGCACAGCAAACGGTTTATCTGCGCCGTTTGCGACGCGCGCAAAAAACTTACAACACATAGGGCGTTTATGGAGCTTTGCTTTTTCTGCGAGCACGCTAGAATGCGCGCCGAAGGGTGTTAGACGAGTAGTCCCCACACTTCGCTACCCTTTGCTAGGCTTGCCAATATCGTATGGCCAGCAAGGGCTCAAAAGATTTCGTCAGGTCCTGCCAGGAGCAGGGCCTGCAGGGTCCCGCCGCCCATCCGGAGGCGGATGCCCAGGGCAGTGGCCAACCCACGGCCAGTTGAATTTTCACCGGTGGCGGCCGGTCTACGGCTGCACTGGTCTATAACTAACCTGCTTTTCGCAAGTCATGAGGTAGAACATGAGCGACGACGATCTGGAAAATGATGACCTCGAAGTAGGCGACGAAGACGAGGCGGATGACGGCCTGGAAGCTGCGGCTGACGACGGCGCGGAAGACGCTGGCGACGATAGCCCCGCTCCGGTTGCCAAGGGCAAGTCCAAGGCGGCGGTCTCGGTAGACGAGATGCCGAGCATGGAAGCCAAGCAAAAGGAGCGTGATGCGCTGGCCAAGGCGATGGAAGAGTTTCTGTCGCGCGGTGGCAAGGTGCAGGAAGTGGAGGCCAACGTGGTCGCCGATCCGCCCAAGAAGCCGGACAACAAATACGGCAGCCGCCCTATCTGAGTGGTTGTTTGCAAAAGAGCCCGCCGTCGCTGCGGGCTTTTTTGTGGGTGATGGCGCCGGGCAAGCCCGCTCCCACCCAGTCGCTTGAGTGCTTGCTGATTGCCTCAGCGCCAGCGCGCTAGCACCTCGGGTAATTGCGACAGCCGCTGAATCTCCGCGTCCGGCGCTTTCTCGCCGGCCCAGGCCTTGCCTTGCGGGTTGAACCACACCGCGCGCAAACCGGCGCGCTGGGCCCCGGCGATGTCATCGCCAGGATGGTCGCCAATGTGCACGGCATGCGCCGCCTGCACTTCACCGCGCTTGAGCGCTTCGAGGAAGGGCGCCGGGTCTGGCTTGCCAATCCCCAGGTCCTCGGCGCACAGGGCGAACTTGAAGTAATCCGCCAAGCCGATCCGGCTGACGTCGGCATTGCCATTGGTGACCACGCCTAGGGTGTAGTGGTGGCGCAGGATCTCCAGTACCGGCTGCACTTCAGGGAATACCTCGACCTGATGCCGCGCATGCAGGAACACCTCGAAGCCTTCGTTGGCCAATGCCTGGGCCTGCTGCTCGCTATAGCCGACCTCTTCCAGAGCATGGAACAGCACCCGCCGGCGCAGGGCGCTGATGCGGTGCTTGAGCCCAGGCTCAGCCTGGACCAGGCGTTCGCGGATGGCATACAGGTGCTCGACCGGCACACCGCCCAGGCGCGGGGCGTTGGCTTCGAGCCAGTCGCGCAGGACGGTTTCGGCGCTGAGAATGACCGGTGCGGTGTCCCACAGGGTGTCGTCCAGGTCGAAGGTAATCAGCTTGATGCTCATGAGTCTGTGCCTTTGCTGCGTTTGGCCCGGGGGTGGGCGCTGTCGTACACCGCGGCCAGGTGCTGGAAGTCCAGGTGGGTATAGATCTGCGTGGTGCTGATGTCGGCATGGCCGAGCATCTCTTGCACGGCGCGCAGGTCCTGGGACGATTCCAGCAAATGGCTGGCGAAAGAATGGCGAAGCATGTGGGGATGCAGGTGCTGGCCCAGCTCGCGCTCTCCGGCCGCCTTGACCCGCAGCTGGATGGCCCGTGGGCCCAGGCGCCGGCCTTGGCGGCTCAAGAACACCGCGTTGTCACGGGGGGCGCTGATGCCGCGCAGCTTGAGCCACTCTTGCAACGCCTCGCGGGCTTTGCGACCGACTGGCAGAACGCGGGTCTTGTTGCCCTTGCCCTGGACCTGGACCAACCCAGCGGCCAGGTCCAAATGCTCAAGATCGAGGTTGGTCAATTCCGATAGGCGCAGGCCTGAGGAGTAGAACAGCTCAAGAATGGCCTGGTCGCGGCGGGCGATGAAGTCGTCATCGACGCCGCCTTCGAGCAGTTGCAGGGCGCGGTCGGTGTCCAGTGCCTTGGGCAGGCGCTTTTCGCCCTTGGGCGGCGACAGACCATTGGCTGGGTCGTGCGTGCAAACGCCTTCGCGGTTGAGGTAGCGATACAGCCCGCGCACTGCCGACAGCAGTCGGGCGATGCTACGTGAAGACTGGCCATGGTGATGCTGGCGCGCCACCAGCTGGCGCATCTGCTGTATCTGCAGCGCTTGCCAGCTGGCGATGCCCTGGCTGTTGCAGTATTCGAGGACCTTTTCCAGGTCGCGACGGTACGCCAGCTGGGTGTGTTCCGACACCTGGCGCTCGTTGCGCAAGTGTGCGCAATAAGCCTCCAGCTGGCGCTCCATCAGCGCACCGGTCGCAGGGTCTGGGTCAGGCGCGGGACGACCCGGCCGAGCACTTCGGCGATGTAGCTGAGGAACAACGTGCCGACCGTGCTTTTGTAGTGCTGCGGATCGCGGCTGCCGATGGCCAGGACGCCGTGCAGGCCCTGGTATTCCAGCGTCGCGACCGCACTGGAACCGACTTCCTTGCGCTGCTCGTCACCGAACAGGAAGGCCAGCTCGTGTTCGCGCAGGTTGCCGCTGACGGTCTTGCCGCTGCCCAGCAGAGCCCCGATGGCCTGTTGCGCCTCGCTGTTGCTGACCCAGCGGCCGACGGGCGTGGCGTTCTCGCCAAACAGGATCAGGCTGACGAAGGGCACCTGGAATTCCTGGCGCAGGCTGTCTTCGACGGCCATCACCACTTCTTCCAGGCTACTGGCATCGAGCAGGTCGAGAATCAGCCGGCGGGTTTTATCGAACAAGCGGTCGTTGTCGCGGGCCACGTCCATCAGTTGCGACAGACGATGGCGCATCTCGATGTTGCGGTCGCGCAGCAGCTTGAGCTGGCGCTCCACCAGCGACACGCTGTCGCCGCGCTGGTGGGGGATACGTTGCTCTATGAGCAGTTCGTCGTGCTCGGCGAAGAACGTCGGGTGGGCACGCAGGTAAGCCACCACCGCCTCGGCATCGAGGTCGGTGGTTTGTTCGGGTACAACCTGTGGCTGATCGGTCATGGCGGTTACTCGCTTAGAGACGAACCTGTCCTTCGTAGACACGTACGGCCGGGCCGGTCATCAACACCGGTTGGCCTGGGCCAGCCCATTCGATGCTCAGGCGTCCGCCTGGCAGATCGATGGACACCGGCGAATCCATCCAGCCCTGGCTGATGGCGGCCACCGCAGCGGCGCAGGCGCCGGTACCGCAGGCCTGGGTTTCGCCGGCGCCGCGTTCCCAAACCCGCAGGTTGGCGCGGTGACGGTCGATGACCTGGATGAAGCCGGCGTTGACCCGTTGTGGGAAGCGCGGGTGGTTTTCGATCTTCGGGCCCAGCGCGTGTACGGGCGCGGTTTGCACGTCGTCGACGCGCAGTACCGAATGTGGGTTACCCATCGAGACGGCGGCGATCGAATAGCTCTGGCCGTCGATTTCCAGCGGATAGCTCAGGGCCTGTTCGGGCGCCTCGAACGGAATATCCACCGGATTGAACCGTGGCGGCCCCATGTCGACACAAATCTGCCCGTCGTTGCGCACGTCCAGCTCGATGATGCCGCCTTTGGTTTCGACGCGGATCAGTTTTTTCGCGGTCAGGCGCTTGTCCAGCACGAAGCGCGCAAAGCAGCGCGCGCCGTTGCCGCACTGTTCGACCTCGGAACCGTCGGCGTTGAAGATCCGGTAGCGGAAATCCACGTCGGGATTGTTCGGCGCCTCGACGATCAGCAGCTGGTCGAAACCGATGCCGGTGTGCCGATCACCCCATTGCTTGGCGTGCTTGGGCTGGATGTGCGCGTGCTGGCTGACCAGGTCGAGGACCATGAAGTCGTTGCCCAGGCCGTGCATCTTGGTGAAACGCAGCAGCATGGTTTCACTCCGGCAGCAGGCTTTCGCCAGCGAACAGTTCAGCAATGGTCTCGCGGCGACGTACCTCGAAGGCCTGGTCAGCGTCGACCAGCACCTCGGCGCAGCGGCCACGGGTGTTGTAATTCGAGCTCATGACAAAACCATAGGCGCCCGCCGACTCGACGGCCAGCAGATCGCCTTCGGCCAGGTTCAGCACGCGGTCCTTGGCGAGGAAGTCGCCGGTCTCGCAGATCGGCCCGACCAGGTCGTAGGCACGGCCTTCGCCGTCACGCGGCTGGACCGCGCTGACGCCCATCCAGGCCTGGTACAGGGCTGGGCGGATCAGGTCGTTCATCGCCGCATCGACGATGGCGAAATCTTTGTGTTCAGTGTGCTTGAGGTATTCGACGCGGGTCAGCAGGACGCCGGCGTTGGCCACGATGTAGCGGCCTGGTTCGAACACCAGGGCCAGGTCACGGTCGCCGACGCGTTCGCGGATGGCCTTGACGTAGTCGCCGGCCAGCGGCGGCTCTTCGTCGCGATAACGCACGCCGACGCCGCCGCCCAGGTCCAGGTGGCGCAGCAGGATGCCGCACTCACCGAGGCGGTCGATCAACGCCAGCAGGCGGTCGAGGGCATCGAGGAACGGCTCCAGGGTGGTCAGCTGCGAACCGATATGGCAGTCGACGCCGACCACTTCCAGGTTCGGCAGCTGCGCGGCGCGCACGTAGACTTCTTCGGCATCGGCGATGGCGATACCGAACTTGTTTTCCTTGAGGCCGGTGGAGATGTACGGGTGGGTACCGGCATCGACGTCCGGGTTGACCCGCAGCGAGACCGGGGCAACCTTGCCCATCTCGGCGGCCACCACTTGCAGGCGCTCCAGCTCATCGGTGGATTCGACGTTGAAGCAGTGCACGCCGACTTCCAGGGCGCGACGCATGTCTTCGCGGGTCTTGCCGACACCGGAGAACACCACGCGGTCAGCCCGACCGCCAGCGGCCAAGACCCGCTCCAGCTCACCGCCAGAGACGATATCGAAGCCTGCGCCCAAGCGGGCCAGCAGGTTCAGCACGCCGAGGTTGGAGTTGGCCTTGACCGCGAAGCACACCAGGTGCTCGACGCCTTGCAGGGCATCGGTGTAGCTGCGGTATTGCGCCTCGATGTGAGCGCGCGAGTAAACGTAGGTCGGCGTACCGAACCGTTCGGCGATGGCCGAGAGGGCCACGCCTTCCGCGAACAGCTGGCCGTCGCGGTAGTTGAAAGCGTCCATTGGATTTCCTTACTGCGCTGGCTGCTGCTCGGGTTCTTGCTCTGGCTGCGGCGCTGGCTGCTGCGAGGGCTGAGCGTGCTGGTGCTGGTGCGATTTGTTGGCTTTGCCGTTCTTGCCGTCTTCCGGCAGGTACAGGGGGCCCTTCTGACCGCAGGCCGAAACGAGGCAGGCAACCGCGACCAGCGCCGCGAGGGAGGAAATCAGGCGCTTCATTGGTGAAATCCTTGAAATATGCAGTATTGCGCCCGAGTATACCGAGCGCCTGCCTGATTGCCTATGCAAGGGCCGGTCCGCCTGGCGGGCGCGGGCCTGCCTCGAGATTGGGTTATCCTTTGCATTCGCCGGCCAGCGTCCGTATCGTGCCCCGCTTGCCGTAAGCAGCCAATTTCGAGGTTTGTGTAATGAGTTTGAGCGAAGCGCGTTTCCACGATCTGGTCGACGCGACCCAACAGGCCCTGGAAGACCTGTTCGATGAAACCGACCTGGACCTGGACATGGAAAACTCCGCCGGCGTGCTGACCATCAAGTTCGACAACGGCAGCCAGCTGATCTTCAGCCGCCAGGAGCCGCTGCGCCAACTGTGGCTGGCTGACAAATCCGGGGGCTTCCACTTCGACTACGACGAAGAAAGCAAGAAGTGGGTCTGCGAGAAAAGCGAGGAGCTGCTCGGCGAAATGCTCGAGCGCATCGTTTGGGAGCGGGTCGGCGAGAAGCTGGACTTCGACGAGATCTGAGATGAGCGAGCAGCCGCGGCCACCCAAGCCGCTCTACAGTAATGTCAGCACCGCGGTGAAGTCGCCGTGCATCAGCGTTTGTCGGTTGGATGAGCAGCGGGTGTGCACCGGTTGCCACCGCCATGTCGAGCATATCCGCGAATGGCGCTCGGCCGACGACGAACGGCGCCGGCAGATTTGCCGCGAAGCCGAGGCCCAGCGCGCCCGGGCTTGAGTATTTACCCGGCTGTGATACTGTCGGGCTCTGCGTCGGTGCTGCCGAAAGCATTCACAAACCCCGCCCTTGGGCGGGGTTTTGCTTTATCTGCCCACCACAATTTGCCTGATGAACAAGGAGTCTGACTGGATCATGAGCACCAAACCTTCCCTCATCCTCACCCGATTGGACGTGCAACGTCTCGAGCGTCTGATCGACAGCCTCGATGAAAACACGCCAGGTGTGGAGGCCTTGATGGCCGAGCTTGACCGCGCCGACAAGGTGGTCGGTCACGAGGAGGTCCCGGCTGGGGTGGTGACCATGAATTCGCGCGTGCACTGCCGTGAAGAAGCCAGTGGCAAGGACTACCACCTGACCCTGGTGTATCCGAAAGACGCGGGGCCCGAAGGCAATGTCTCGATCCTTGCGCCCATTGGCTGCGCGCTGCTGGGGCTGTCGGTGGGCGACCAGATCGATTGGCCGGCACCGGCTGGCAAGACCCTCAAACTCAAGCTGCTTGAGGTTGAGTACCAGCCGGAAGCGGCTGGCGACTTCGATCTTTGAAAACGACGTGACTTCATCGCCGGGTAAGCCCGCTCCTCCAGGGCTGTCGGAGTGGGCTTGTGCCGCGATGGGGCAGTCAGGGCTCCAGTGACGCCTGCAATTGCGCCAGGCCTGCATTCAACGCCTGCTCCAGTTCGCTTTTGTAGCGCAGGTAGAGGCAGGTCGACCCCTGCTCATCGGCTAGCAATTCGGACAGATCCAAATCGGTGATATAGCAGCGATAACTGCCGGCACTACGGCGCTGTCCGAGGATCTGCCGTGCGACCACGGCATACAACTGGTCGCCATGATCCAGTTGCGAGAACTCCTGCTGGTCGCAATACAGCGTGATATGCACTGCGTCGCCAATACCAGCCTGGACAATCGCCTGGACCTCGTAATAGGGCTGGACGCTGCCGTCGGTTGGCGCCGGACGCGGCTCGAGGCTGCGGACCTTTCCTGATCCCGAGGGCAGTAACTGGTAGTAGTCGATCTGCAATGACGCTTGCTGCAGGCTGTCCAGCGGCAATCTGGCATCGCGTCGCATCACCACCGAGCGCAGGAAGCGCTGCAGCGGCAGCAGCAGGTGGGTTTCATCATCCAGCGGCAGGCGCTGTTGCCAAAGCGCATTGTATTCATCCAGCACATACAGGTCGGCCCAGCCCTCGAGCAGACGGTAGAACACCTGGATGCACTGCGGCTGGCCGAGCTCAAGAATCCGCGGCAGGTCGTGGTCCTGCAGGGCATTGGCATCCAGGTGCAAGGGGCTGTACTGGCCGCGTTCCTCGCCCAGGTAGCTGAGCACGTCTTCATGGTTGGCCAGGGTGGCCAAGGTGACATGCCCAGGCAGCAGCTCCAATACGTGGGTGTCTTGGGCAATCTGCACCAAGTAGCGGTGGTTCAAGTTTTGATCGAGCAGCAGTTGCGCGGTGTCGAACAGTTCCTCGACCCGCTGGGCGATTGCCTGGGCGCGGTTATGGCAGAAGCAGCGCACCCGCACTCGCGGGCGATGACTGCGCTGGCCCAGGCTGTTGAGGAAGTCGCGTAGACAGCGCATCAGGGCATGCTCGCCGTCATAGCGCTGCACCAGCACTTCGTTCCAGCTGTTGAGGGTGATCTGGTCGAGGCTGAGTACCAGGTTCTCACGCACGCCGGCATAACTCAGCGAGTCGGTCCGTTCGGTGGTCATCAGGATGTTCAGGTCACGGTGGTGGCGCAGGGGGTCCAGGCCAACGTTGACCAGCAGGAGGATCTCGTCGGCCACGCTTGGTTGCAGCAGACGCACCTCGCTGACTGGCTCCAGCGGCAGGGCGATGCTCTGCTGCAAGCTGCCCAGCAGGTTGAACAGCTCGAACTCGCTCAAGTCACTGACGCCGGGGTGCAGAGCGAGCCGCGTGCTGCTGTCGATCACGCCATTGCGGTGCGCCCAGGTCAGCAGCTCGAGCAGTTCGCGGCAGCGCTTGATCGGGCTGAAATGCTCCCACTCGTGCACGCCCAGGTTGCCGTTGTACAGGCCCCAGTGGTGGGTGCCTGGCTCCTTGCGGTTGGGTGATTGCACCAGGGTCAGGGTATCTTCAGCCAGATCCGGGGCGATCCCTGGGTTGATCACTTCGATCTTGCCGGCACGGCGCTCGAACGCCGCGTACAGTCTGCGTCCTAGCACATTGAGGTCGCGCTGGTCGGCGCGGCTGCTGGCGTTCTGCTCGCGGGCGAGCTGGCTGAGGAAGCGGTAGCTGTGGTTGAGCTCGGCGACCAGCTCCCGGCGCTCGACCGCGACCTGGCGCACCTTCCACTGGCTGCGGCTGTCGAGCAGGGCCAATTGGCGTTCGTCCCAGCCCCATTCCTCGACCAGTCGGGCGAGCAAGCGCCGCTGCCAGCCGCCATTGCGCGAACGGCCAAGGCCGCTGAGTTTCTTGTTGATCTTCAGGTACAGGCTGCGGCGCACCAGCTCCAGGCGCTGCGGGTCACCGCGCCGCTGCAGGTATTGCTCGATGCGGCGATAGACCATCACGTAAGGGTCGAGCGCATCGAGGTCGAGCTGGTTGGCGAACACCGCCTGTTTGTAATCCAGGCTCAGGCAGCGCACGGCTGGCTGTTCGCTGGCATAGACCTCGGTCAGCAGTAACTTGAGCAGCGATTTGTACGGTGAGTCGATGCCCTTGAACAGCTGCCACAGGCCGGCTCCGACAAACTCGCCTGCCGGGATGTGCGCCAGGTGGCCAAGGTCCAGATCGTGGTCGGCGCGAATGAACCGTTTGGACAGCAGGGTTTGCGTGTACGCCTGGTAATTGTGCTCTTCATACACGGGTACCAACCACCACAGCGGGGTGCGCCCGGCCAGCCAGATCGCGGTGCGATAGAACTCGTCGAGCAATAGATAATGCTGGGTGGTGCCGCAGTCATCGGAGCTGAGCTGGCTGTCGCGCTCGCCTTGGACGAAGTTCTGCGGGTCGATCAGGAAAAAGTGCGCCTCGGTGCCCAGGCTCATCGCCCAGGCTTCAAGCAGCTGACATTTGCGTCTGAGCTCCGCCAGTGCGCCCTCACCAAGGTCCGGGGCGTGGCAGACCCAGAGGTCCATGTCGCTGTGTTCGGCTTGGGCCAGGGTGCCCAGGCTGCCCATCAGGAACAGACCGTGAATGGGCCGTGGCGCATTGCCCAGGCGCGGCTTGTGGGTGAACGAGCGGGCCAGGCGCTGGGCTTCTGCAACCCGCTCGGGCTCAGGCTCGAAGCCTGACACACCGGCGGGGGTGTTGCCGCTGACATACCCCGGTAGCAGGGGGTGGTTGACGTGGAACAATAGCGGTAACAGCGTGAGCACCTGCTGCTGGCGTGTCGACAGGCCGTCCATCGCCCGTTCCAGTCGGCCGTTATTGATGAGCAGAAAGCGCGCGCGCAATTTCGCCAGCACCTTGCGGTCGATGCCTTCATCCAGATCGGGGCGAATTTCGTGGGGGTGGTTCATTGCGCACTCAGGGTCAGGCCGGGGCTGTGGCGAGTTTAGCCTGAGCGGGGAAGTCGGATAAGGGTTATGTGAATTTTTGGCGTCAGATTTCTAGCGTGGCTGTAGGCCTCTTCGCGGGCAAGCCCGCGCCTACAGGGCTATGTAGGGGAGGGGGCTTGGCCGCGAACAGGATTACACAAATCAGGCGGTCTCTGCGCTTTTCAGAATGATCAGCAGTGACTGAACATGCTCAGCCGCATCACGTCCCAGGCTGGTCAGATAACCACCATCGGGCTGGTCGGTCAGTTCCTTTTCGTGCAGGCGCTTGGCGGCGGCGATCAGCGCGGGGGAAGCGTTATTGTGGACTTGGATGCCTTCCTGGCTGCTGTCCAGATTGAACAGGGCAAGGACTTCCAGTTCAGCGATCAGCTCGGGGGTAAGGGACATGGCGACTCCTGACTTCCAGACAAGGATGGGGCACCGCAATGGGTGCCTGAGCGTGGAGTGTAGTCAGACTTTTTACTGGTCGCCTTGATCCGCCTCAGGTGGCAGCTCCGGCAGTGCCCGCAAGGCGTTTTCGTACCACTCGGTATTGAACGGGCGATCTTCGTCGAGCAGGGCGTCAATCTCGATGGCCAACACGTGAGCCATCAGGTTGAGGATGTCTTCGCGCTCGTAGCCGACCAGGGTCAGCTTGTTGAAGGTGGCCTTGGCGGCGGGGGGCTCGCCACTTTCAATCTGGTTTTCGATGGCCTGGGTCAGGGTGGCCTCGGCGAAGGCTTCTTCTTCATCAGTATCGATGTCGCGGGGTTCGCTCATGGCGGTGCTCCTGTAGTGAAGTGCACAGTTTGCCATGCTCGCGCAGGCAATGCCCGGCCATCGACGCGGTGCATGACGCTGGTCATGGCGAGGGGTTGCGGCTATAACACCGGGGCCATCCCCACACGGCCTGGAGGCTGTATCAATGCTCAAGCTTCACGGATTTTCGGTCAGTAACTACTACAACATGGTCAAGCTGGCCTTGCTGGAGAAGGGCCTGCCGTTCGAGGAGGTGACCTTCTTTGGCGGGCAAACACCCCAGGCCCTGGCTATCAGCCCACGTGGCAAGGTGCCGACGCTGGAGACTGAACATGGCTTTATCAGTGAAACCAGTGTGATCCTCGACTATATCGAGCAGACCCAACCTGGCAAGCCGCTGCTCCCAGCCGATGCCTTCGGCCAGGCCAAGGTGCGCGAGCTGCTCAAGGAGATCGAGTTGTATATCGAACTTCCCGCGCGTACCTGCTACCCCGAGGCGTTCTTTGGCCAGGCGGTCGAGCCGCTGGTCAAGGAAAAGGCGCGTGCCGAGCTGATTGCCGGGTTTGCCACGCTCAAGCGTAATGGCAAGTTCGCCCCGTATGTTGCTGGCGAGCAGTTGACCCTCGCCGACCTGATGTTCTGTTTCTCGGTCGATTTGGCCTGTGCGGTGGGCAAGAAGGTGTTGAACCTGGACTTGCTGGAAGACTTCCCGCAGGCCAAGGCGCTGCTGGCGCTGATGGGGGATAACCCGCACATGGCGACGATTGTCGCAGATAAAGCAGCGGCGATGCCGGGCTTCCTGGAGATGATCAGCAAGAAGCGCTGATCTTTAGGTCAGTGAGTTGGCTGCAGTGGGGCCGCTTTGCGGCCCTTCGCGAGCAAGCTCGCTCCCACAGGGATCGCGTCGATTGTGGGCTGCGCGCAGTCCCGGTGAGAGGGACCGCGCCGATTGTGGATTCTGCGCAGCCCCTGCGAAAAGGGCCGCGTCGACTACGGATTCAGCGCAGTCCCTGTGGGAGCGGGCTTGCCCGCGAACGAGGGCGAAGCCCTCGCAAGGAAGCTTATCGCGCAGCCAGCAACGCCTTGCCGCGCACTACAGCCGCACGCACCTGCGCCGGTGCAGTCCCGCCGATGTGATTACGCGCATTGACCGAGCCTTCCAGGGTCAACACGGCAAATACATCCTGCTCGATCTGATCGCTGAACTGGCGCAACTCGTCCAGGCTCATCTCGGCCAAGTCTTTACCGGTATCGACACCGTACTTCACCGCATGGCCAACGATCTCGTGGCAATCACGGAACGGCAGGCCGCGGCGTACCAGGTAATCGGCCAGGTCGGTCGCGGTGGAGAAACCACGCAGCGCCGCTTCACGCATGACCGCGTGACGTGGCTTGATCGCCGGGATCATGTCGGCAAAGGCCCGCAGCGAGTCGCGCAGGGTATCGGCGGCGTCGAACAGCGGCTCTTTGTCTTCCTGGTTGTCCTTGTTGTAGGCCAGTGGTTGGCCTTTCATCAGGGTCAGCAGGCCGGTCAGGGCGCCAAACACGCGGCCGCTCTTGCCGCGTACCAGCTCCGGTACGTCCGGGTTCTTCTTCTGCGGCATGATCGAGCTGCCGGTGCAGAAGCGATCAGGCAGGTCGATGAACTGGAACTGGGCGCTGGTCCACAGCACCAGCTCTTCAGAGAAGCGCGACAGGTGCATCATGGCAATGCTGGCGGCGGCGCAGAATTCGATGGCGAAGTCACGGTCGGAGACGCCATCGAGCGAGTTGCCAGCCACTGCTTCAAAGCCCAGCAGCTTGCAGGTCAGTTCGCGATCGATCGGGTAGGTGGTGCCGGCCAGCGCGGCGCTGCCCAGGGGCATGCGGTTGGCGCGCTTGCGGCAGTCGACCAGACGCTCGTAGTCACGGCTGAGCATCTCGAACCAGGCCAGCAGGTGGTGGCCGAAGGTGACAGGCTGCGCGGTTTGCAGGTGGGTGAAGCCCGGCATGATGGTCTCGGCCTCACGCTCGGCTTGCTCCAGCAGGCCCTGCTGCAGGCGCGTGATTTCGGCCAGGATCAAGTCGATCTCGTCACGCAGCCACAGGCGGATGTCGGTGGCCACCTGATCGTTACGGCTACGGCCGGTGTGCAGCTTCTTGCCGGTGATGCCGATGCGGTCGGTCAGGCGCGCTTCGATGTTCATGTGCACGTCTTCCAGGTCGACGCGCCAGTCGAAGTTGCCGGCCTCGATTTCGCCCTGGATGGTCTTCAGGCCATCGATGATGGTGTCGCGCTCGGCGTCGCTGAGTACGCCGACCTGCGCCAACATGGTGGCGTGGGCGATCGAACCCATGATGTCGTGGCGGTACAGGCGCTTGTCGAAATCGACCGAGGCGGTGAAACGGGCGACGAAGGCGTCGACGGGCTCACTGAAGCGGCCGCCCCAGGACTGATTGGTCTTGTCGGTGCTCATGGATTCACTCGTTGAAGGCGTGAACGATAAAAAGTGGCGCCGATAATAGCAGGGTTGCGCGGGCTGCCGCAGGGCGCCGGTCGATTGAAATCGCGAGAAAACCCCAGACCCTGTCTTGCGTAAGGATATTTAGCGATTGAACGGCAGTGTTCCACGGACCGTCTACAGTTGGACAAAGGACTGGCAGTGAATCTGCCGGACTAGTGAATCTTTGGCCATTGCATCGGTCTAGAGCGTGACCGCGGTGTCGGTCGACCCACACCTGTCTACGCTATACCCGTGCGAGACTCATTCAGGAATCCAGCGCAATTATGAATGTCCTGATCGTTGATGACGAACCCCAAGCCCGCGAACGCCTAAGCCGCTTGCTAGGCGAGCTGGAGGGCTACACAGTGCTGGAGCCCAGCGCCACCAACGGCGATGAGGCTTTGGCCCTGATCGAAAGCCACAAGCCCGACGTGGTCCTGCTGGATATCGACATGCCCGGCCTTGATGGCTTGCAAGTCGCTGCACGCTTGTGCGAACGCGAAGCGCCGCCAGCTGTGGTGTTCTGCACCGCCGGCGATGAATACGACAGCGAAGCTTTCAAGGACAGTAAGCTCAGCCACGTCGCCAAGCCGATTCAGCCGCAGGCGCTGCGTGATGCCCTGCGTAAAGCCGAAAAACCCAACCGCGCCGAGTTGGCAGCGCTGACACGCCCAGCCAATGAAGGCGGTGGCAATCCGCGTAGCCATATCAGCGCGCGAACGCGCAAGGGCATCGAGTTGATCCCCCTGCCGCAAGTCATCTATTTCATCGCCGACCACAAGTACGTCACCCTGCGCCACGAGGCCGGGGAAGTATTGCTCGATGAACCGCTCAAGGCGCTTGAGGACGAGTTCGGCGAACGCTTCGTGCGGATTCACCGCAATGCGCTGGTGGCCCGCGAGCGTATCGAGCGTCTGCAGCGCACGCCGCTTGGGCATTTCCAGCTGTTCCTCAAAGGGCTGGACGGTGATGCGCTGACGGTCAGCCGCCGGCATGTGGCCGGCGTGCGCAAGATGATGCAGGGGCTGCACTGACACAACCCTGCCAGCTGCTCGCGCAGGGCAGCACTGCGCCTTTGCGGCGAGGGCCGTCGATTGCTGATCTGGGTCTGCAGGCAGACCCGGAGGAGCTGTTATCATCGACAGCATCTCTCTGTATCGGGGCGTTACATGTCCACTCGCGAAATCCGCATTGCAACCCGTAAAAGTGCCCTGGCCCTGTGGCAGGCCGAATACGTCAAAGCGCGCCTGGAACAGGCTCATCCAGGCCTGCGGGTGAGCTTGGTGCCCATGGTCAGCCGCGGCGACAAGTTGCTCGACGCGCCGCTGGCGAAAATTGGCGGCAAGGGCTTGTTCGTCAAGGAGCTGGAAACCGCGCTGCTGGACAACGAAGCCGACATCGCTGTGCATTCGATGAAAGATGTACCCATGGACTTCCCGCAAGGCCTGGGTCTGTATTGCATCTGTGAACGCGAAGACCCGCGTGATGCGTTCGTTTCCAACCGCTTCGCCAGTCTTGAAGCGCTGCCAGCGGGCAGCGTCGTCGGCACCTCCAGCCTGCGTCGTCAGGCCCAACTGCTGGCGCGTCGGCCGGATCTTAAGATCCAGTTCCTGCGCGGCAACGTCAATACCCGCCTGGCCAAGCTCGATGCGGGTGAGTACGACGCCATTATCCTCGCCGCTGCCGGTTTGATTCGCCTGGGTTTTGAAGACCGTATTACTTCCAGCATCAGCGTCGACGACAGCCTGCCAGCCGGTGGCCAGGGTGCGGTAGGTATCGAATGCCGCAGCGCCGACAGTGAAATCCACGCCTTGCTGGCGCCACTGCACCACATTGATACCGCCGACCGAGTGGTGGCCGAGCGCGCGCTCAACAAACACCTCAATGGCGGCTGCCAAGTGCCGATTGCCTGCTACGCGGTGCTCGAAGGCGAGCAGCTGTGGCTGCGTGGCCTGGTGGGGCAACCGAGTGGTGGCACCTTGCTGGTCGCCGAGGCGCGTGCGCCGCGCACGCAAGCCGAAGCCTTGGGCGTGCAGGTCGCCGAAGACCTGCTGGGGCAGGGTGCCGAGGCGATCCTCAAGGAAGTCTATGGCGAGGCTGGCCATCCGTGAGCCCCTGGCGCCTGCTGCTGACCCGACCTGAAGAGGATTGTGCGGCACTGGCGCACAGCCTGGCGCTTGCCGGTATCGCCAGCAGCAGCCTGCCGCTGTTGGCGATCGAGCCAGTTGCCCTGGATGCGCCACAAACCCTGCGCCTGAGCGAGCTGCAGCGCTATCAGGCTTTCATCGTGGTAAGCAAGCCGGCTGCCCGCTTATTGCTCGAACGGCTCGCCCAGACCGGCCTGCAGGCACCCCGCGAGGGCTGGTTCACGGTGGGTGAAGCGACCGCCCGCGTGCTTGAGGATGTTGGGCTTTTGGTGACTTACCCTACTGCAGGTGACGACAGCGAGGCCTTGCTTGAGCTACCCGATCTGCGTAAGGCTACCGCCAGGGCGGATTCACGGGTCTTGATCATCCGCGGTGTCGGAGGTCGTGAACTGCTGGCAGAGCGTCTTGTTGAGCAAGGTGCTAGTGTCGATTATCTGGAACTGTATCGCCGCTGCCTGCCGCAGTACCCGCCAGGCACACTGGTACGCCAGATCGAAGCGGAACGCCTCAATGGCCTAGTGGTCAGCAGTGGGCAGGGTTTTGCACACTTGCGGCAGCTGGCAGGTGCAGATTGGCCACGTTTGGCGCATGTGCCGTTGTTCGTGCCAAGCCCGCGGGTAGCCGAGCAAGCGCGAGCGGCCGGCGCCCAACACATTGTGGATTGCCGTGGCGCCAGTGCCACGGCCTTGCTGGCAGCTGTGCAGCGCAGCGCTGCACCTGCCTCTTAAGGCGCTAAGCTCAGAGCGATGCGCCCCCATGCAAAGGATGGATACGTGAGCGAAACTGTCTTGTCCAACAACGAACAGCCCACCGCAGCCGACGCGCTGGAAACCCCAGCCGCAAAGCCCGCCAAGCGTTCAGGCAATGGCCTTGCAGTGCTGGCGTTGCTGCTCGGTGCCGCCGGGGTCGCGGTCGGGGGCTGGGGCGTCTGGCAGGTGCGACAGCTGCAGGGCAGCGAGCAAGGCCAGGGCCAGCGCCTCGAAGCGCTGAGCGAGCAGACCGCTGCCTTGCAGCAACGCGATCAACAAATCAGCGCCCAGCTGGCCAGTCTGCCGGCAGCCAGTGAGCTTGAAGACCGTCGCCGCCTGGTGGCGCAGCTGCAGGGCGATCAGCAGCGTCTGAGCCAGCGCCTGGAAACCGTGCTGGGCGAGAGCCGCAAGGAATGGCGCCTGGCTGAGGCCGAACACCTGTTGCGCCTGGCGACCTTGCGCTTGTCCGCCCTGCAAGACATCACCAGTGCCAAGGCCCTGGTCGAAGGCGCTGACGAGATCCTGCGTGAACAAAGCGATCCAGGTGCCTTCGCCGCTCGCGAGCAATTGGCCCGCAGCCTGGCGACCCTCAACAGTACTGCGCAGCCAGACCGCACCGGCCTGTTCCTCAAGCTGGCTGCCCAGCGCGAGCAAGTCCAGCAGCTGAGCGCCCAGTCGCCAGAGTTCGATGGCAATGCCGACGCCCTCGGCGCGCTGACCTCCGACGGCGATGGTGCCAGCCGCTGGTCGCAGTGGTGGGCAGAGATTTCCAAGTACTTCCAGATCGAATTCGACGCTGACGACAACGTCCGCCCACTGCTGGCCGGGCAGTCGCTCAATCAGTTGCGCCTGGCCCTGAGCCTGACCATCGAGCAAGCCCAGTGGGCGGCCCTCAATGGTGAGGCAAAGGTCTATACCCAGGCCCTGGACGATGCCCGCAGCGTGTTGCTGGCCAACTTCAACGCCGACAACCCGCAAAGCAAGGCCATGCTCGACAGCTTGAATGCCCTGGCCGAGCAGCCGGTCTCGGTGGTTACCCCCGATTTGAGCGAAAGCCTGGCCGCAGTGCAGGCCTACATTCAGCGCCGCCATCTGCCCACTGAAACAGAAGGGGGCAAGCCATGAAGCGGGTCTACCTGCTGGCGGTACTGGCAATCGTGGTAGCCGCAGCGTTGGGCATCGCCATTGCCAAGCACAGTGGCTACGTACTGATCGCCTATGGCAGCTTTCGCTACCAGTCTGGCTTGTGGGCCGCGTTGGGTGCGTTGGTGGGTATCGTCCTGGCGCTGTGGCTGCTGCGTTACCTGATTGGCCTGGTATTGACCTCCAGTGGCGTGGTCAACCCTTGGTCGCGGCGCAACCGCCGTCGGCGCACGCGTATCGCTGTCGAGCAAGGCCAGCTGGATCTGGCCGAAGGCCGCTGGGCCAGCGCTCAGCGTCACCTGCATCGCGCTGCCGAGGCCGAGCGCCAGCCGCTGATGTACTACCTCGGTGCCGCGCGCGCAGCCAACGAGCTGGGCCGCAGCGAAGACAGCGACAACCTGCTGGAGCGCGCCCTGGAGCGTCAGCCGCAAGCAGAGCTGGCGATTGCCTTGACCCATGCGCAATTGCAGATGGACCGTGGTGAAGCTGATGGCGCCTTGGAAACCTTGCTGGCGATGCACGAGCGTCACCCGCACAACGGCCAGGTGCTGCGTCTGTTGCAACGATTGTATCTGCAGCGCGGCGATTGGCCGGCGCTGATTCGCCTGCTGCCCGAGCTGCGCAAGGGCAAGGTGTTGCCGGCTAGCGAGCTGGCCGAGCTGGAACAGCGGGCCTGGGGGCAAAACCTGAATCTGGCGACAACCCGAGGAGAAGACTCCCAGAGCGCGCGCCAAGCCTTGGAGCGCGCCTGGCAGCAGCTGACCTCGGCCCAGCGCCAAGAGCCGCAACTGGTCTTGGCCTACGCCGAACAGCTGCGCCAGGTGGGCGCCCAGGGTGAAGCCGAACAGGTGCTGCGCGCGGCACTCAAGCGTCAATACGAGAGCCACCTGGCCCGGCTCTACGGGCTGGTGCGCGGTGAAGACCCCGCGCGGCAGTTGCAGACCGCCGAAGGGTGGCTCAAGGACCACCCGCAAGACCCAAGCCTGCTGCTCACGCTGGGCCGCCTGAGCCTGCAGAATCGTCTTTGGGGCAAAGCCCGTGACTATCTGGAAAGCAGCCTGCGCCTGGAGCGCAATCCAGAAACCTGTGCCGAGCTTGCGCGTCTGCTCGCAGGATTAGGCGAGATCGAGCGCAGCAATCAGTTGTTCCAGGAGGGTTTGGGGTTGCTGGATGAGCGCCTGCTGGCGCTGCCGCTGCCCGAGGGCGTACGCGCCTGACCCATCCCCGGACCTGCGCAATGATGTGCAGGTCCGGGGGTACGGCGTTTATCCACAAGCATTCGGCCGGGTTACAGTACCGCCATCAGAATCTTCCTACGCAAAGATGAAACTTTTCCCGCGCATTCAGCGACTTGTCTCTACTGTAGTGCCTTGAAACAAACTGTCGCTTTCCTCTACCGTTTCAAGTCACGTCACTGACTCCCCCGGGACCTACATCGCTCATGTCGCTGGCCCGTTACCGAATTTGCTACCTGCCTGCCTTGCTCGCCTCGCTGGCGATCCTGAGCGCAACCTTCGTGCTGGAAAACAGCCTGGGCCTTGCGCCGTGTTCGCTGTGCTATAGCCAGCGCCTGCTGTTGGCACTGTACGCCATGGTCTGCTTGTGTGCAGTTGTTCACGCGCCGTCGGGGCTGGGCTGGCGCACCTATGCGCGGCTGACGCTGGCCTGCTCGGCAGGTGGCGCGCTGTTGGCGGCGCGGCATGTCTGGCTACAGGGCAGTGGTATGCCGATCGAGACCTGCCCGGCGCCTATCGGCAGGCTTTTCGAGCACTCCTGGAGCCAGGGTCTGAAGACGTTTTTGTTGGGTGGCCCGGACTGCGGCTCGCTGACCTGGAGCTTTCTTGACCTGACCCTGCCCGAATGGAGCCTGCTGGCCTTCCTGCTGCTCGCGGCGCTGCCCCTGTCGCGCCTGTTGGCGTATCGTTTCCGCACCCTCAACACGCTTTGACTTGGCGCAAGCCTGGGCCAGTTGCTCGACCAATGGCGTAATACCCAGGGATGAAACGCTTGTATGAACTTTGTCCAATGCGTACCTTGAAGGGCAGCACGTGCGGGAATAATCTCCCTGCACGGATACCGAAAAACACAACTGCTCGATGCCGTCCTGCTGATGTCACCTTTGTGCCGCAGAGTTGTGGAACGAGGTGCAGCGGCATCTACCCAGAAGGGAAGAATCGCCATGCTCGATAGTTGTCAGAATGCCCAGGAACGCTGGGGCGGGGTTCACAAGCTGATTGACCGTTGGCTCCAGGAACGCGAAGAGCTGGTGCAGTCTTTCCGTGCCCTGCGCGATGCCAAGCCGGCCTTCGCCGACAAGGACAAGAACAGTGGTTTCTGCGCGGTGTTGGTCGACTATGTCTCGGCCTGGCATTTCGAAATCAGCGAACAGCTGGTCAGCGAAGCCAAGGCCTTCGGTGATCAGGGGGCCTTGGAGCTGGCTACCCAGATCAACCCGCGCATCGATGCCAGCACTCAGATCGCCCTGGCGTTCAACGACCATTGTGCCAAAGGTGAGTGCACCGATCCTGAGCGATTCGCCGACAAGTTGAGCAAGCTCGGTGCCTTGCTACGTGAGCGCTTCGAACTGGAAGACTGCCTGATCGAAGTGCTGCACAACGCTCACAAGCAAGAGGATGCGGTCCAGGCCTGATGGCCCGGATCAGTCCGCCACCGACAGCAGTTCGATCTCGAATACCAGCGGGGTGTAGGGCGCGATCAAGTCGCCCGCACCTTCGGCACCGTAGGCCTGGGCCGATGGAATCACCAGCCGCCACTTGCCGCCCGCCTTCATCTTCGGCAGTGCCACCTGCCACCCTTCGATTACCGAATCCAGGCTGAACCATTGTGGTTGCTGGTTCTGATCGAACACCGAGCCGTCTGGCAACTTCCCTACGTAGCGCACCTGCACCTTGCCGGTGGCCTTTGGCTGAGCACCAGTGCCTGCGACCAACTCGCTGTAGAGAATACCTTCGGGCAATTCGTGTACGCCTTTGCGGGCGCGTTCGTTAGCCATGAAGCGCGTTTCCACGGCCTTGAGTTGGTCTACCTGAGTCTGCTCGGAAGCGGCGTTGGCCTGCTCTTCGTGCTGCTCGAGAATGCGCTGCATGCGCGCCTTGTCGAGCTTCAGGGGTTTGTCCTGATAAGCCTGGCGCAGGCCCTCGACCAGGGCGTCGAGTTGTAGGCCGGGGACTTCCTGGCGCAGCCGTTCACCAAGGCTGGCGCCCAGGCTGTAAGCCAGGTCCTGGTCATTGGATGATGGTTTATCAGCGGCGGCGAGGGCCAAGGGCGCCATCAGGCACAGGCCAAAAACAAGATAACGAGGCACGGTCGACTCCTGCGGCGAAGATTGGCAAGTATGCCAGCCTTGTTGTCGGCCCCGTGTAAATATCAGCAATACTTTAATGGCGAACTACACTTGCACGGAGCTGCAAGATAACAACTTTGCCCAGGCATGCAACGCGGCGCTAACAATACTGTCAACATGCCCTAGCGGCGGTAGCAGCAGAAGCATAGTATGAGCCGCAATCTCGTCAGCCAGGAGGTAAACCATGTCGGCCAAGAAGAAGCCAGTAAGTACGCCGTTGCACCTGCTCCAGCAACTTTCCGGTAGCCTGCTCGAACATCTGGAAGATGCCTGCTCGCAAGCGCTGGCGGATGCAGAGAAACTGTTGGCAAAGTTGGAAAAGCAACGTGGCAAGGCGCAGGAAAAACTGCACAACTCGCGTCTGAAATTGCAGGACGCGGCCAAGGCCGGCAAAGCCAAGGCGCAGAACAAGGCGCATAAAGCCGCGGGTGAACTTGAAGCATTGCTCGATTCACTCAAGGAGCGTCAATCGCAGACCCGTACTTATATCCAGCAACTCAAGCGTGATGCTCAGGAAAGCCTGAAACTTGCCCAGGGTGTTGGCAAAGTGCGTGAAGCAGCCGGTAAGGCCCTCGGCCAGCGTGCTGCTGCCAGCAAAGCTGTAGCCAAACCTGCTGCGACTAAGTCGGCTGCCAAGCCAGCGGTGAAAGCCACCGCAGCCAAAGCACCAGCAAAAACCGCTGCCGCTAAGCCAGCAGCCAGAACCGCAGCTAAACCAGCTGCCGCCAAGGCCCCTGCGAAAACCGCCGCAGCCAAACCTGCTGCCAAGCCGGCTGCTAAGCCAGCCGCAGCCAAGGCCCCGGCTAGAACCGCTGCCGCCAAACCAGCTGCTAAAACTGCCGCGAAACCGACAGCCGCCAAGGCCCCGGCCAAGACCGCTGCAGCCAAACCTGCTGCCAAGCCAGCCGCCAAGCCAGTAGCGGCCAAGGCGCCTGCTAAAGCTGCTGCAGCGAAACCTGCAGGCAAACCAGCCGCCGCCAAAGCACCGGCCAAAACCGCTGCAGCGAAACCTGCTGCCAAGACCGCCGCGGTTAAACCAGCCGCCAAACCTGCTGGCAAGACCGCCGCGGCTAAACCAGCCGCCAAACCAGCCGCTGCCAAGGCACCCGTGAAAGCCGCTGCGAAACCCGCCGCCAAGCCTGCTGCTGCTAAAGCACCGGCCAAGCCAGCTACCACCAAACCAGCCGTAGCCAAGCCTGCCGCTGCCAAGGTCGAAAGCAAGCCAGCCGAAGCCAAGCCTGCACCGTCCGCGAGCAGCTCGGCCTCTGCGACCAACTCGGCAGCGCCATCCTCGACCGCTTCGGCCCCGGCCAGCGCCCCAGCTCAGACGCCGTCTTCGGCTTCCTGAAGCTGCTGCGCCGCGACGCGCAGCTGATGCAGCGCGTCGTGGTCGTGGCAACGGTCTGGTGCCAGCCGGGCCAACCAATCGTCCGTGGTCTCGTTCGAGCCCGCGGGCCATTGTCGCGAGCATGCTTGCAAGCGCTCCAGTAGCGTTCTCTCTGCCTGCAATTCCAAACCCTTGACCTGCTCACGCAAGGCGGCCAACTGCGGGTCGGTTTGCGCAGCGCTGCGCCATTGTTGGCGCAGGCTACGCAGGGGCATCACCACCTCCTGCTGCCAAGTCCGGGCAAGCTCGCCCAGGGCCTGCACGCGCTCGGCATCAGCGCTGACACCCTGCGCCTGCAACCAGGTTGCGCAGAGCAGCAGGCAAACGTCCGCACCCAATTGCTGAAGGCTCAGGCAGGCCTCTTCGACACCCGGCTTGGCGTACAGGGCCAGGGCGTGATTCCACAGGTCGGTGTGCATGGTTCCACTCGCGCTTGCGGCCGAGGAAGCTGGTAGACTCCGCGACCATCATGATCAGACTATCCAACCTCACTTTACAGCGTGGTCCGCAGCGCTTGCTAGATGGCGCCGAGATGACCCTGCATACCGGTCACAAAGCCGGCCTCATCGGTGCCAACGGCGCCGGCAAATCCAGCCTGTTCGCCTTGCTGCGCGGTGAGCTCACGCCCGACGGCGGCGATTGCCAGCTGCCTGGCGACTGGCGCATCGCCCACATGCGCCAGGAGGTCGACACCCTCGACCGGGTGGCGGTGGACTATGTGCTCGACGGCGACATCCGCCTGCGCCAGGTTCAGGCCGAGCTGGCGCTGGCCGAACAAGCCCATGACGGCACGGCCCTGGCCCGCTTGCACAGCGAGCTGGAGATAGCCGACGGCTATACCGCCGACGCCCGTGCGCGCAAGCTGCTGGCGGGCCTTGGCTTCAGCAACGAGCAGATGGACCGCCGCGTCGGTGACTTCTCCGGTGGCTGGCGGATGCGCCTCAACCTGGCCCAGGCGCTGATGTGCCCGTCCGACCTGCTGCTGCTCGATGAGCCGACCAACCACCTGGACCTGGATGCCATCCTCTGGCTGGAAGACTGGCTCAAGGGCTATCCAGGCACGCTGCTGCTGATTTCCCACGACCGAGACTTCCTCGATTCGGTGGTCGATCACGTGCTGCATGTCGAGCAGCGCAAGCTCAACCTCTACAAGGGCGGCTACACCGCCTTCGAGCGCACCCGCGCCGAGCGCCTGGCGCAACAGCAGCAGGCCTACGAGAAGCAGCAAGCGCAGCGCGCGCACATGGAAAAGTACATCGCCCGCTTCAAGGCCCAGGCCACCAAGGCCCGTCAGGCGCAGAGCCGGATCAAGGCGCTGGAACGCATGGAAGAGCTGTCGGCGGCGCATGTCGATTCGCCGTTCGACTTCGTTTTCCGCGAGTCGGAAAAAATCTCCAGCCCACTGCTCGACCTTTCCGAAGGGCGCCTGGGCTATGGCGACAAGGCGGTGCTGGAGAAGGTCAAGCTGCAGCTGACACCAGGCGCCCGTATCGGCTTGCTCGGCCCGAACGGCGCCGGTAAATCGACCCTGATCAAGAACCTTGCCGGTGAGCTGCAACCCCTCGGTGGGCGGCTGGTGCGCGGCGAAAACCTGGCGGTGGGCTACTTCGCCCAGCACCAGCTCGATTCGCTGGATGACAAGGCCAGCCCGCTGTTGCACCTGCAACGCATCGCCCCAACTGAACGGGAGCAGACCCTGCGCGACTTCCTTGGCGGGTTCGACTTCCATGGCGCCCGCGCCGAGGAGCCGGTGGTGAACTTCTCCGGTGGTGAGAAGGCGCGTTTGGCGCTGGCCCTGATTGCCTGGGAGCGGCCGAACCTGCTGCTGCTCGACGAACCGACCAACCACCTCGACCTGGAAATGCGCCTGGCCTTGACCATGGCCTTGCAGGAGTTCAGTGGCGCAGTGGTGGTGGTCTCTCACGACCGGCACCTGCTCAAGAGCACCACCGACGACTTCCTGCTGGTGGCCGATGGCAAGGTCGACACCTTCGATGGTGACCTCGATGACTACAGCCGCTGGCTGATCGACTACCGCCAGCGCAATGCGCCGGTCAGTACTGCGCCGGCCAACCCGGACAAGACTGACAAAAAGGCCCAGCGCCAGGCCGCAGCCGCTTTGCGTCAGCAACTGGCCCCGCACAAGCGCGCCGCCGAGAAGCTGGAGACCGAGCTGGGCCAGGTCCACAGCCAGTTGGCCGAGATCGAGACTGCGCTCGGTGACAGCGGCTTGTACGAAGCCGCCCGCAAGGACGAGCTGCGCGACTTGCTCGCCCGCCAGAGCAAACTCAAGCAACGCGAAGCGCAGTTGGAGGAGTCCTGGATGGAAGCCTTGGAACTGCTGGAAAGCATGCAAGCCGATCTTGAGGCGCTGTCCTGATGGAGGAGTTGCAAGGCCTGCTGCCGGGGCAATGGATGGACGCACTGTGGTTGGGTTTGCAGATTTTGCTGATCCTGGTCGCAGCGTTTGTCCTGCAACGCTTCATCGCCCGCTGCCTGAGCCGCCTGGGCGAGCGTTACCCGTTGCCACCGGAGCTGCTGGTGCCGGTGCGCGGCGGCTTGCGTTGGCTGATCATGGGCAGCGCGCTGCTGTTCGTGTTGGAGCGCATGGGCGTTTCGGCGACGGTGTTGTGGACTGCGCTGTCAGGCTTCGTCGCGGTTGCGGCGGTGGCTTTCTTCGCCATGTGGAGCGTGTTGTCCAACCTGCTGTGTGCGGTGCTGATCTTTACCGTGGGGCCGTTTCGCATTGGTGATGTGGTCGAGCTGGTCGATACCCTCGACAAACCAGGGGTAAAGGGTCGGGTGATTGCCATCAACCTGCTGTTCACGACCTTGATGGAGCTGCCCGAAGCGGGTGGGGCGCTGGTGCAGGTGCCGAACAGCCAGTTCTTCCAGAAATCGGTGCGGCGCTGGCGGGGCGCTGAGGTACCGGGTGTGGCTAAGGATGTTTCGGTTCAAGGGGACTGAAAGGCTGCCTAAACCCGTCTCTGCAAAATATCGCTGGTCATTTTTTCATCAACCTCGTAGCTTAACGTTTTGCAACATGTGCACGAGCGAGGTGTGTGATGTCGATGGAAACGTGGTTGGCCTTTTTTGCCGCGTGCTGGGTGATCAGCCTGTCGCCAGGTGCCGGGGCGATTGCCTCGATGTCCAGCGGTCTACAGTACGGTTTCTGGCGTGGTTACTGGAACGCGCTAGGCCTACAGATCGGCCTGATCGTGCAAATCGCCATCATCGCTGCCGGTGTCGGCGCGATCCTCGCTGCATCCGCCACTGCCTTCCAAGTCATCAAGTGGTTCGGCGTCGGTTACCTGGTGTACCTGGCCTACAAACAATGGCGCGCGCTGCCGATGGACATGAGCGAAGAGTCCGGCGTGCGGCCGATCGGCAAGCCGTTGAGCCTGGTCTTTCGTGGCTTTCTGGTGAACGTCAGTAACCCTAAGGCATTGGTATTCATGCTGGCGGTGCTGCCGCAGTTCATCAACCCGCACGAGGCGCTGTTGCCGCAGTACCTGGCGATCACCGTGACCATGATCAGCGTCGATCTGCTGGTGATGGCGGGTTATACCGGGCTGGCTTCGCGGGTCCTGCGCTTGCTGCGTACGCCCAAGCAGCAGAAGCGTCTGAACCGCACCTTCGCCGGGTTGTTCCTGGGCGCTGCGACCTTCCTCGCGACCCTGCGTCGGGCGCCGCTCTGATGCAGTCTGGGGCCGCAATGCGGCCCCAGTCATGAGCGATCCCGATCCACCATTCCCTTGAGCAAATCGAGCGGCATCGGAAAGACGATGGTCGAGCTCTTGTCCCCGGCAATCGAACCCAGCGTCTGCATGTAGCGCAACTGCATCGCCCCTGGCTCCTTGCTGAGCATCTGCGCGGCCTGCATCAGCTTTTCCGACGCTTGCAGTTCACCCTCGGCGTGGATCACCTTGGCCCGCCGCTCGCGCTCGGCTTCGGCCTGGCGGGCGATAGCGCGGATCATCGATTCATTGAGGTCGACATGCTTGATCTCGACGTTGGCCACCTTGATTCCCCAGGCATCGGTCTGCGCGTCCAGCACTTGGCGAATATCCTGGTTGAGCTGCTCGCGCTCGGCCAGCAGCTCGTCCAACTCGTGTTTGCCGAGCACGGCCCGCAGGGTGGTCTGGGCCAGCTGGCTGGTGGCGTTGAGAAAGTCCTCGACCTGGATGATCGCCTTCTGCGGATCGAGCACACGAAAGTACAGCACCGCGTTGACCTTGACCGAGACGTTGTCGCGGGTGATGACATCTTGTGGCGGCACGTCGTGCGTAGGTCGACCCGAACCATCTGCTGGATCACCGGGATCAGCAGGATCAGCCCCGGCCCCTTGACCTGCCAGAAGCGCCCAAGCTGGAACACCACCCCGCGCTCATATTCGCGCAGGATGCGAAACGCCGAGATCAGCAGCACGCCGATCAGCATCAGCAGCGCGCCGAAGCCCAATTGCACGAACATCGTCATTCTCCTTGCGCCGTGGGCGCAGTGGCGCTGACCTCAAGCCGCACGCCGTGGCGGGCGACCACCCGTACCGGCTGGCCGGGCTGCAGTGGCGTCGCGCATTGCACTTGCCATTGTTCGCCCTGGGCCTGTACCGAGCCGCAGAACGGGTTGTCCGCCGTGACCTGGGTCACTGTCACCAGGCTGCCGACCAATCCGGCATCGCCGCTGACCAGCGCCCGTCGTCGTGCCCGCATGGCCATCCCCAGCACGCCACCGAGCAACAGCGCCGAGGCTAGCGCCAAGGTGACGATCAACGGCAGCGGAATGCCGTAGCCAGGGGCGTCGGTGTCCATCAGGATCACCGCGCCGACCACGAACGCGACGATGCCGCCAAAGCCGACTACGCCAAAGCTGGGCAAGAACGCCTCGGCGATCATGAACGCCAGCCCGAGCATGATCAGCGCCACCCCGGCATAGCTCACCGGTAGCAGCTGCAGGGCGTACAACGCCAGCAGCAGGCTGATGCCGCCGATCACGCCACCCACACCTGTGCCGGGGCTCATGAATTCGAACAGCAGGCCGTAGATGCCGATCATGATCAGGATCAGCGCCACGCTGGGGTTGGTGATCACTGCCAGCAGACGGGTACGCCAGTCCGGCAGGTGCTCGACCAGCGGCGCACCATTGGTTTGCAGCTGGCGCGGCTCGCCGGCGGCTTGCAGGGCCTTGCCGTCCAGTTGCCGCAGCAGGTCGGGCACATCGTTGGCCATCTGGTCGATGACCTTCAGGCGCAGCGCTTCATTGGCCGACAGGCTAACGGCCTCGCGTACCGCCTTTTCCGCCCAGTCGGCGTTGCGTCCACGTAACTGGGCCAGGCCGCGGATGTAGGCAGCAGCGTCGTTGACCTGCTTGCGGGCGAGGGTGTCCTGATCGTCTGGCGTATCGGTTTGGTCGTCCTTGGTCGCGCCTGGCTGTTTGCCGGGCATGCCGATTTGCACAGGGGTGGCGGCGCCCAGGTTGGTCCCCGGCGCCATCGCTGCCACGTGGCTGGCATAGAGGATGTAAGTGCCGGCACTGGCAGCGCGAGCGCCACCTGGGGCGACGAACGTGGCAACGGGTACGGGGCTGGCGAGGATGGCCTTGATGATCTGACGCATGGAGCTGTCCAGGCCGCCTGGTGTGTCCATGCGGATCACCACAAGCTGGGCGCCTTGTCGCTGCGCCTGGTCCAGGCCGCGTACCAGGTAATCGGCGCTGGCCGGGCCGATCGCGTCATCGATATCCAGCATCCAGATGCTGCCGCCAGCCGCAGCGTGGCCACCCGTGGCAACGCCGAGCAGCAGTAACAACAGCAAACAGCGCCAGCAGCGAGCGATCACCTGTCGTCACCTCGAGTGTCTCTATCAGTGAAGTTTAGTCGTGCCCTTCGAGGCAGGGCCTAAACTTGGAGAGGGGGCGAGGCCAGCGCTGTTCATGCGCAGGCGCTCGGGCGGCTTTGCTGCCCAATCGCGGCACAACGCCGCTCCTATAAGTGGGGTGAAACCGGAGGTGCATCATGCGTATGGCCAAGACCCTGCAGCAGCGCCTGGACCAGGCCAACTGCGACTATGACATTGTTCCCCATCCCCATTCCGCGACCAGCCTGGAGTCGGCGCGCACCGCAGGCGTACCGGCCGAGCGAGTCGCCAAGTCGGTGCTGCTCGACGACCGCCACGGCAACTACATCATGGCGGTGCTGCCGGCCAACCGGCACCTGGACATGAGCAAGGTGCGCATGACCGGCGCCTGGCAACTGACCCGCGAAAGCGGCCTGCCGACCCTGTTCGGTGATTGCGAACGCGGTGCTGTTCCGGCGTTGGGCGATGCCTATGACATAAAAATGCTGCTCGACCCGACCTTGACCCGCCAAGGTGATGTCTACCTTGAGGCAGGTGATCACGATCACCTGATCCACATGAGTATGGAGCAGTACCTCAAGCTGGTCCCGCAGGCCGAAGTGCGCGAGCTCTGCTGATGAATCTCAACCCAGTGCCGGGCAGGCGTCGTGGACGACCTTCCCGGCCAAGGAGGAACCCATGGAAGCACCGAACCATCCGTTTTCCGATCTGTTCAAGCAACTAGGGCTGGCGGACGATGCCAAGAGCATCGATCAGTTCATCACCTCGCATTCGCCGCTGAAGAACGACATCAAGCTGGTCGATGCGCCGTTCTGGACCGACTCCCAGCGCGCGTTCCTCAAGGAAAGCATCATCGAAGATGCCGATTGGGCGGTGCCGTTCGATCAACTCAACGAGGCCTTGCGTCGCCCGCGAAAATAAAGCGCCGAGCGGCACCTGATGGGTGATTTGGTCGTTGCTATGCTCAGGTAAAACAATAAGGGGATAGCGCGATGAAAGATCCCTACGCACCAGGCTTCTGGTGCACCGTGACGATCCTGGGCACCCTGACCGCCGGTTACTTCTATGGTATCCGGCACACCCACCAGATGAACCAGGCGGTGCAGTTCATGTACGCCGCTGCGGCGGTGACTGCGGCGGTGGCGCTCTGCGGTCTGGCGTGGATCGCCTGGCAGCAACTGCACTTGAACAAGCGCGAAGTGAGCCAAGGGCGAACGTTGGTGACCATCTGGAACACCAAGGTGGCGCTACGCCGGGTCGAGACGGTATTCGACCGTTATTTCTGGGGCAGCTACTGGCATTCGGGGCGCACCTTCGAAGAAGTCATGGGTGAGCTCAAGGGCACGCCGCTGGAACAGAGCCTGGACGCCCTCAAGTGCCAATGCCGTGAACTCGACCGCGAGACCCACGACCCGCACCATCACTGGCTGGCCTTTGCCCGCGACCTTTCCAGCGTGGCCGCGGCGATGGCCCGCGAGCGCTACCAGCTGGATCTGTGCGATACCCCGGATAACAGCCGGGGCGGCACTGCGCTGCTCAACCGCGATCTGGAAGTGCTGGTGTACACCTGGTCGGCGCGCCTGCGCAGCTTCGACCATCAACTGGACGAGCTGGAGAGTGCCTATCACTGATCACTCGCCGCGAATGTACTGCTCCAGTTGGCGGATCAGGCTGGCCTGCTCGGCGATGGTTTCCTTGACCAGGTCGCCGATCGACAGCAGGCCGAGCAGCTTGCCGTCCTTGACCACAGGTAGATGGCGCAGGTGACGGTCGGTCATCAGGTTCATGCAATGATCCAGGCTCTTGCTCGGATCGACCGTGAGCACATCGCGGGTCATGATTTCGCTGACCGGGGTAGCGGCGGATGAGCGGCCTTTGAGTACCAGCTTGCGCGCATAGTCACGCTCACTGACGATCCCCACCACCTGGTCATTTTCTACCACCGGTAAGGCACCGATGTTTTTCTCCGCCAACAGCTTCAGGGCTTCGAGCACCGAGAGATCTGGCCCAATGGTGTAGACGGTCTGATGTTGGGACTTGGTTTTGAGGAGTTCTTCGACGTTCTTCATACAGGCCTCGGTGGGGGGGAAATGCTGGTCTTCAGGTAACTAAAGCATCGGCGACGACGCTCTGCACGGCAACGCGGAAAACGGCATGGACCTGATTGAAAAACGTCATGAGCCTGGCTTGTGTCCGTAAGTTGTTGGGGCCGCTTTGCGGCCCTTCGCGGGCAAGCCCGCTCCCACAGGAACAGCGCCGCTATAACGGTCGGCGCCGGACCTGTGGGAGCGGGCTTGCCCGCGAAGGGCTGCAGAGCAGCGCCAAAGCTGATCAGGCCTTATGTGAACAGCATTAGCCCGCAGGCCGCCCTCCCATGATCCATGTGCACCGGCCGCCTCAGACGATGCCTTTCGGGCTCGGACCAAAGCGGTTGCTGCCCTGGGTGCCGTCCTGGATCAGGAACACCAGGTTGACGATCGGCACCAACAGCCACCAGCCGCTGCGGTCACTGTCGTGCAGGCGACGCACGGCAACGGCGATGCTCGGCAGCAGCACGGCCAGGTTATAGAGACCGCCCAGCGCTGGCGCGGTACCGATCAGGCCATCGACAAAACCGACCACGAAGGCCACCAGCATGTTGAGCAGGATGAACATCCAGTATTCCTTGCGGCGCGCACGGCCCTTGAATACGGCGTACTTCTTCATCACTTCGATGTAGGCATTACCACTGGCCACGGTCGCGGTCGCGCCATTGCCGATCGTGCCTGTGTAGGTTGTGGTCTGGGTGGCGCCGCAACCTGGGCAGCTCAGGGCCGACTGGTGAATTTGTTTGGCGCAACCACGGCAGAACACCATGCTCATTTGTTTTCCCTCACGATTAATTAACTGATAGTCCGATAAAGCAGAGCAGTGAGAACGCCGTCATGACGACGCCGGCGACGGCCATGCCGTTGCCGGGTTTTCTCTGGCTGATACTGACAATGCCGCTGACCAGGCCGATCGAGGCGAACAGGCTCAGACCGAGCAGGGTGTCGGCGTCCCATTCGGCGTCATCGAACAGGGAGAGCAAGCAGAGGATGCCGAGGATCAGCGCGGTGACGCCCATCCACGACGACTCGCCGCCGATGCTCTGGGCAGGCGGTGTGACAGCGAATTGGGGGGCGCCACATAGTGGGCAGGCGGGTGCCGTTTCGTGCAACTGTTTGGCGCAGCCGCGGCAAAATACCATTGCCATTGCAAATCCTTTTGTGGCGTCTTTCGAACGCTTCCCTGTGTCGAAATCCGATGCCGTGGACCTCAATGTCCGCTGGGCACCGGTTAAAAAATTCTCTAACTAACAGGCGGTCAGGCCCTGCGAAAAGCCGGGCTGAGCGCGCAAGCGGCGCAGAGATTACCAAATATTTCGATTATGGCGAAATGCTGGCGCCAATAATTCCCGTGGTCATAGCTCAGGCCTTAGAAAAAGGCGCCATAGCGCCTTTTTCAACCATTGCGCTAAACCTCAAAGTTTTGGCATCTGCCCAATCCGCGCGACCATCTCACTGACGATCTGCAAGTCCAGCATGAATTGCTCCACAGTCTTGAACTCGTTGTCGTTGTGCCCGGTGTATTTCACGTTGGGCATGGCCAGACCAAACTGCACGCCATTGGGCAAGTCATGCACCGAAGTGGCGCCGGCAGAAGTGCCGAACTCATGGGGCATGCCAAGGTTCTCGCTGGCTACTGCGAGCAGGGCCTTGACCCATTCGCCTTCAGGATTGCGGTACATCGGCTGGTCGAGGTTGGTGTCGAAGGACACCGCAACAGCGCTGGTTTTGGCCCAGGCACCGAGCTTGTCGGCCAGTTCGGCCTTGAGCGTGTCGACTGGCTTGCCTTTAGGCACACGCAAGTTGACCGCCACTTTCAGGGCTTTGTCATCCAGGCCAACGAAGGTCGGCGAGGCCGTCAGCGGGCCCATGAATGAATCTTCAAAGCCAATGCCCAGCTTCTTGCCGGTGTAGTCCAGCCCCCAATTGTCGGCGGCGTAGCGGGCGGCGTCGGTGATGTGGTTGTGCTTGAGCGGCACGTGCTCACCCAGCCCGTTGATGAACACCAGCATGCGCGCGACCGGATTGACCCCGGACTCAGGCTCGGAAGAGTGCGCCGAGACGCCTTTGCTGGTCAGCAGCACTTGCTTGCCTTCGACTTTCGCCTCGATGCTGAAGTTAGCGCCGTTATCCTTGACGAACTGCGCACCGGCTTTGTTCAGGCGCGCGGCGAGATCGGCAGGGTTTTCGCCCATCAGGGTCACCACCGAAGTGGTGGGGATCTGGTTGTTGGCCAGGCCACCCGTCAGGCTGGTGAGCTCGGCACCTTGGCCGCTGGCTGCGCGGCGGGGGAAGGTGGCCATTACCGCGCCAGAGCCTTTCTCGGCGATGACCACCGGATAGCCGCCGTCCAGTGCCAGGTTGTAGTCCGGCACCGGGTTGCGCTCGAAGTAATAGGGGATGGCCTCACCGGTGGTTTCCTCGGTGGTGTCGACCAACAGCTTCAATTGGCGAGCCAGCGGCAGCTTCTCGTCCTTGGCGACTTTCATGGCGTACAGCGCGACGATGATGCCGTTCTTGTCGTCTTCAGCGCCGCGGCCGTACATACGATCACCCACCAGGGTGACTTTGAACGGGTCAAGGTGAGTGCCGTCTTCGAGCTTCCAGTTGTCTGGATTGACCGGCACCACGTCGGCGTGGGCATGAATGCCGACCACTTCCTTGCCTTCACCGAGCGTGATCTCGTAGACCCGGTTGTCGATGTTGCGGAACGTCAGGCCGAAGCTCTCGGCCAAGGCTTTGATCTTGTCGGCGATCTTGTGAAATTGCGGATTGTCATGCTGGGCTACGCCTTCGACCTGGAAAGTCGGGATCGCGACCAGCTCGCGCAGGTTGTCAGTGGCGGCCTTGCCGTACTTGATGCGGGTATACAGGCCGAGCAGGCGGTTGATCTCGTTGTGCTGTTCGGCGGCCAGCGGCTTGCCGGCCAGGTAGGCCTTGAGGGTGTCACCCAGGTTGTCGGCCTTGGCCAGGTCGCTGTTGGCCAGCTTGCCGATGAATTGCTTGAAGTCGGCCGGGTCGCTGCCGTCGTAGGCTTTGAGGATGGCGGCCGATTGCTGCTGGGAAAGATTGGCTTGGGCCTGCGAGGTGAACAGGCCGATGCTGGCCAGCAACAGGGTCAGGGCAGAGAATTTTTTCAGGTGCATGGGTAAGCGCATTCCTTTGCTGATGCATGAAAGGAGGTACCCGCTCGGATGAACGGGAAGCTGCTCACGCTAACATCAAAGGACAGCGGCACGGGAGTACCAGAAACGCGACGCGGCGCACAAACGAAAAAGCCCCGGGACAAGTCCCAGGGCTTTTCAAGATATGGCGCACTCGGCGGGATTCGAACCCACGACCCCTGCCTTCGGAGGGCAGTACTCTATCCAGCTGAGCTACGAGTGCAACGCGGCGCAATGATACCCATCTTGGGGAATGACGTCCATCGCCTTGATCTGTGGTGTTTTTCCCTGTGCATCTTCAGGCCGCCCCCACCCGAGCCCGATACTTGCCTGCCAGCAATATCCATATTCGATATCAGTATTTCCCTAGCCATTCTTATACTCGCTATTCTCTGGTCACAACTTGTTATAACAAGTCACCGATCAGCGAAGAGAACCATGGCCCAATTGCTCCCCCTGTCCCCGGTACCGCTCTACACCCAGCTCAAGGAACTGCTGCGCGAGCGCATTCTCGATGGCAGCTACCCACCGCACAGCCGCATGCCGTCGGAAAACGAGCTGGGCAAGGCCTTCGATGTCAGCCGCATCACTGTGCGCCAGGCGCTGGGCGATCTGCAAAAGGAGGGGCTGATCTTCAAGATCCACGGCAAGGGCACCTTCGTCGCCAAGCCCAAGGCGTTCCAGAACGTCAGCACCTTGCAAGGTTTGGCCGAGTCGATGACGCAGATGGGCTACGAAGTGATCAACCGCCTGCGCAGCTTGCGTCACGTGCCAGCCAGTGCGCTGGTAGCCGCGCGCTTGCAGGTTGAGGAGGGAGAGCTGGTCACCGAGATCCGCCGCGTGCGCTTGATCAACCGTGAGCCGGTGTCGCTGGAGCTGACCTGGCTGCCCAAGGCGGTCGGTGAAAAGCTGGAAAAAGCCGACCTGGTCACCCGCGACATTTTCCTGGTGCTGGAGAACGACTGTGGCATCGAGCTTGGCCACGCCGATCTGGCCATCGACGCGGTGCTGGCCGACAGCGACCTGACCCAGGCACTGGAGGTCGAGGAGGGCGCGCCGATCATGCGCATCGAGCGTCTGACCCACGCCGCCGATGGTACGCCGCTGGACTTCGAACACCTCTACTACCGCGGCGATGCCTTCCAGTATCGCCTGCGCATCGACCGCCAGAAGGGGGGCAAGGCATGAGTATCGAGACCCAGGACTACGACATTATCGTCATCGGCGGCGGCACCGCCGGCCCGATGGCGGCGATCAAGGCCAAGGAGCACGACAAAAGTCTGCGCGTCCTGCTGCTGGACAAGGCCAACGTCAAGCGCAGCGGCGCCATCAGCATGGGCATGGATGGCCTGAACAACGCCATTATTCCCGGCCACGCCACGCCTGAGCAGTACACCAAGGAGATCACCGTCGCCAACGATGGCATCGTCAACCAGACCGCAGTGCACGCCTATGCCACTCACAGTTTCGCCACCATCGAGCAGCTCGACCGCTGGGGCGTGAAGTTCGAAAAGGACGAGACGGGTGATTATGCGGTGAAGAAGGTGCACCACATGGGCGCCTACGTACTGCCGATGCCCGAGGGCCACGACATCAAGAAGGTGTTGTACCGCCAGCTCAAGCGGGCGCGGATCGAGATCAGCAATCGCATGGTCTGCACACGGGTACTGCTCGATGGCCAGGGCGCCGCTGCCGGAGTTCTTGGATTCGACTGCCGTAGCGGTGAGTTCAAGGTCGTCCGCGCCAAGGCCGTCATTCTTGCCTGCGGTGCCGCCGGGCGTCTGGGCCTGCCTTCGTCGGGTTACTTGATGGGTACTTACGAGAACCCGACCAATGCCGGTGACGGCTACGCCATGGCCTATCACGCAGGGGCTGAACTGGCCAACCTGGAGTGCTTCCAGATCAACCCGCTGATCAAGGACTACAACGGCCCGGCCTGCGCCTACGTCACTGGCCCGTTGGGTGGCTACACGGCCAACAGCAAGGGCGAGCGCTTCATCGAGTGCGACTACTGGAGCGGGCAGATGATGTGGGAGTTTCATCAGGAGCTGGAGGGTGGTAATGGCCCGGTATTCCTCAAGCTCGATCACCTGGCCGAGGAAACCATCCAGAACATCGAAGAGATTCTGCACAGCAACGAGCGCCCCAGTCGCGGCCAGTTCCACGCCAATCGTGGTACCGACTATCGCCAGCACATGGTCGAGATGCACATCTCCGAGATCGGCTTCTGCTCCGGGCATTCGGCCTCGGGCGTGTGGGTCGACGAGAAGGCCCAGACCAGCGTCAAGGGCCTGTACGCGGCGGGCGACATGGCTGCGGTGCCGCACAACTATATGCTCGGCGCCTTCACCTATGGCTGGTTCGCCGGGGTCAATGCCGCGCAGTACGTGGCCGGACGGGAATTTGCCGAGGTCGATGTCGAGCAGGTCGAGCGCGAGCGGGCGCGGGTGTTCGCGCCGTTGCAGCGTGAGCACGGTCTGCCGCCAGCGCAGGTCGAGTACAAGCTGCGGCGCATGGTCAACGACTACCTGCAGCCGCCCAAAGTAACGAAAAAGATGGAGATCGGCCTGGCGCGCTTCGCCGAGATCGAACGCGACCTTGCGCAGATGAAGGCCAACAATCCCCATGAGCTGATGCGGGCGATGGAGGTCACGGTGATTCGCGACTGTGCCGAAATGGCCGCACGCGCCTCGCTGTTCCGCGAGGAAAGCCGCTGGGGGCTGTACCACCACCGGGTCGACTTCCCCGAGCGCAACGATGGCGAGTGGTTCTGCCATTGCCACCTGAAGAAGGGCGAGGACGGTGCGATGACCAGTTTCAAGAAGGCGGTCGAGCCGTACCTGATTGCTCTGGATGCCGACGAACAGACCGCGTACGACCGGCTGCGTGTAAAGGCCGATGCCGCCTGATCGCGGGGCAAGACCGCTCCCACGCCTGGGATCTAGCGTCGGAGCGGGCCTGCCCCGCGATTGCGATGCCACTGACAGAACGAGGGCCAAAGGCCCCAAGGACCCCGTGAAATGGCCTATCAACCCCAGGAAATATTCTTTCGCAGCAGCGCCCCGGTGACCATCGACGAAGACAAGTGCATCGCCGAAAAAGGCTGCACCGTCTGCGTCGAGGTGTGCCCCATGGACCTGCTGGCCATAAACCCGGCCACGCAGAAGGCCTACATGGCCTTCGACGAATGCTGGTACTGCATGCCCTGCGAAAAGGACTGCCCGACCGGCGCGGTGAAGGTCGATATCCCGTACCTGCTGCGCTGAAACACCCGCCATCCGGCCAACCACCGGACGCCTTACCTGTACGCCCCCTCGTTTCCCACCACCCAAGCCTGGTGGCGGAGACGATTCCAATACCTAAATGATTCGAGGGGAAACACCATGCGCCTTGTAGCAACCGTGGCCGGCCTCGCGCTGGCAATCGCTGGCCTGAATGCCCACGCCGAAACCATCCGCATCGCCATCGGCACCCAGGACACCACCATCAACTGCGCCACCGGCGGCCTGCTGATCCGCGAGCTGGGCCTGTTGGACAAATACCTGCCACACGATGGCAAGTACAAGGACGCCCAGTACCAGATCGAGTGGAAGAACTTCACCAGCGGCGCGCCACTGACCAACGAGATGGTCGCCGGCAAACTGGACTTCGGCGCCATGGCCGACTTCCCCGGCTCGTTCAACGGCGTCGCTCACCTCGATGCTGGCAAGCGCAGCCTGTTCATCAGCGTGCTGTCCGGTAGCGTACACGGCAGTGGCAATGGCATCGTGGTGCCGGCAGCCTCAGGCGTGCAGTCGCTAGCCGAGCTCAAGGGCAAGACCATCTCGGTGCCGTTTGCCTCGACCGCCCACGGCATGCTGTTGCGCGCCGTCGCCGCCCAAGGCTGGGACCCGCAGAAAGATGTGCGGATCATCGCCCAGGCGCCTGAGATTGCCGGTTCAGCCTTGCGCAGCAACCGCATCGAAGCGCATGCCGACTTCGTGCCGTTCGCCGAGCTGTTCCCCAATCGCGGCTTCGCCCGCAAGATCTTCGATGGCTCGCAGGCCAATGCGCCGACCTTCCATGGCGCGCTGGTCGATGCCGACTACGCGAAGAAATACCCCGAGGTGGTCACCGCCTACCTGCGCGCGAGCCTTGAGGCCGATCGCCTGATCGCCGCCGAGCCAGAGAAGTACAGCGAGCTGATCGAGAAGGTCACCGGCATCGAAGCCGAGGTCAATTACCTGTTCCACGGCCCGCTCGGCCTGCAGACCCGCGACCTGACCTGGAAGCCTGAATACCGCCAGGCGGTGGCTACGTCGATCGACACGCTCAAGCTGCTGAAGAAAACCGACCGTGGCCTGGACACCGCGCAGTTCATCGATGACCAGTACATTCGCGCCGCCTTCAAGCAGGCCGGGCTGGATTACGAGCAGGCGCTCAAGCACTACCAGCCACTGCCCCTCAAGGCCAATGACGCCCTGACCGGCAAGCCGATCACCGACTTCAGCCGCCTGGCGCAGATCTGGGTGCGCGGCGAAGACAAGGTGCGCCACTACGCCTCACCTGAAGCGGCGCTGAGCGCCTTGGCGCAGCTGGAGCAGGAGGGCAAGGACATCCGCGCGATCTACGCCCAGGCCGCTGACAGCGGTATCAAACTGTTGGCCAACCAGGCCTGGTTCGTGCGTAACGGCAAGGGCGAACTGGCAGCCTTCCTGCTCAAGGATCAGGCCGAGCAGTTCGCCAAGGCCCACGGTGGCGAGGCCCTGGACTTCGTCAGCGCCAACCAGAAGCTGGTCGCCCAGCGCTGATCGGCCGGCCCCGACCCGGGAGAATTTTCATGACAAGCACCTTCACGCGCTGGCCTGTGCGACTGGCCTCGCTGCTGGCCTGCCTGCTGTTCTGGCACCTGGCCGCGAGCAGCAAGCTGAACCTGGGCCTGTTCACCTTCACCTATGTGCCGACACCCAAGGCGGTGCTCGATGCGGCCTGGCAACTGCTGACCTCCAGTTCGTTGCTCGCGCACCTGACTAGCAGCCTGTCGCGGGTATTTTCCGGCTACCTGGTGGCGGCTGTGCTGGGCGTGTCCCTAGGGCTGGTGATCGGCCGCTCGAAGTGGGCCGAGGACACCTTGCTGCCCCCACTGGAGGTGCTGCGGCCGATCCCGGCGGTGGCGTGGATTCCGCTGGCGATCCTGATGTTTCCATCGTCTGAGCTGTCGATGGTGTTCATCACCTTTACCGGCGCGTTGTTCCCGATCCTGCTCAACACCGTGCATGGCGTCGAGGCGGTCGACCCCCGCCTGGTCGCCTCGGCGCGCAGCCTGGGTGCCGGGCGCTACGCGATCCTGCGGGAGGTGATCTTGCCGGGTGCGCTGCCGAGTATCGTCACTGGCCTGGCGATCGGCATGGGCACCTCGTGGTTCTGCCTGGTCACGGCCGAGATGATCGCCGGGCAGTTTGGCATCGGCTACTACACCTGGGAGTCCTACACCTTGCAGAACTACCCGGACATCATCGTCGGCATGCTGTTGATCGGCGTGCTGGGCATGGGTAGCAGTGCCCTGGTCAAACGCCTCGGCGCGCTGGCCACGCCCTGGTATCGGCTGCGGAGGGGCGCGTGATGAGCAGTTATCAACAGGCCCCCGAGCCTGGTCGTATCGAAGCGCGTGGCGTGTCGATACGCCTGGGGCAGGGCAGTCAGGCGTTCGAAGCGGTACAGGCGCTGGACTTCACCATCGCGCCGGGCGAGTTCGTCTGCATCCTGGGGCCATCGGGTTGTGGCAAGTCCACCTTGCTGGGGGCTTTGGCCGGTCATCTGTTGCCCAGCTCGGGCGTACTCGAGGTCGATGGTGCGCCGGTCGCGGGGCCATCGCCGGAGCGCGGCATGGTCTTCCAGCATCACACCCTGCTGCCGTGGCGCAGCGTGCTCGACAATGTGGCCTTCGGCCTGAAGATGCAGGGCCAGGGCAAGCCTGAGCGGCATCGCCGCGCCAGCGAAATGCTCCAGCTGGTGGGCCTGGCCGACTTCGCTGAACGCTGGCCGAGCCAGCTCTCTGGCGGTATGCAGCAGCGCGCCGAAATTGCCCGGGTGCTGATCAATCGCCCGCGCCTGCTGCTGATGGATGAACCCTTCGGCGCCCTCGACGCGCAAACCCGCTCACGCATGCAAGAGTTGCTGCTGGATATCTGGACGCGCATCCGCACCACCGTGGTGTTCGTCACCCATGACATCGACGAGGCGCTGTTCCTGGCTGACCGAGTGTTGGTGATGAGCCCACGCCCAGGTCGCTTCATCGAAGACGTGCGCCTGAGCTTTCCTCGCCCACGCCACGCCAGCCTGCTGACCAGCGCGCAGTTCACCCACCTCAAGCGTCACTGCCTGGCTTTGCTGCGCCACGAGGAAGGCCGCGAACTGCCGCGCCTGACGCCGCTTGGTCTGCCCGACACTGACCCTCCACCGCTACGGATCGCGCTATGACTGAACGAACTACAGACCACCCCGATATTGTCGAATTGCTCCCGCGTTTGAATGCCGACGACGCGGCCGTGCGGCGCATCGCCCTGATCGACTTGGCCGATCTGGAAGAGCCCGAGGGCCTGCCGTGGCTGACTGATGCGCTATTGGTCGACTCCTCGACCGAGGTGCGCACCGAGGCGGCGCGTTTGCTCGAAGCCTGGGAACAGCCAGATGTGGTGCAGGCACTGTGTGCTGCGCTGGCCGACAGCGCCGAGCCGGTGCGCCTGGCCGCCGCGCAAAGCCTTAGTGAGTTGAAGAGCCTGGAAGCGGGCTTGCTGATCCTGCCTTGGGTAACCCATGCCGATGCCTTCGTGCGCGCCAGTGCGTTGCGTGCCCTGCGCGAACTGCGCCTGGAAGACGCCGCAGGCCCGGCGCTGCTGGCGCTGCAAGATGCGGACGCTGCGGTGCGCCGCGAAGCGGTGGGGATTCTTGGCTGGCTCAAGCATGAGGCGGCCTTGCCAGCGTTGGCCGGGCTCGCCGCGCAGGAGTCGGACACCGAGGTGCGCCGCGCAGCCATTGGGGCGTTGGGCCTGGCCCGGGATAGCAGCGTGTTGCCCGCGCTGACTGCGGCATTGCGCGACGAGGCCTGGCAGGTGCGTGAAGAAGCCGCCACCACCTTGGGCAAGGTCGGCCATGCCCAGGCCGGTCCGGCTTTGGTCGAGGCCTTGGCCGATGGCTACTGGCAGGTACGCCTGCGCGCAGCCCGTTCGCTGGGGCGCTTGCGTTTCCGCCAGGCCCTGCAAGGGCTGGTCGAGCTGCTCGGCCACGGCATCGCCAACCTGCGCAAGGAGGCCGCGTTGGCCTTGGGTGAGTTGGGCGATAGCGCGGCGCTGCCGGCGTTGCGCAATGCCGAGGCTGACAGTGATCCGGAAGTGCGCAAAGCGGTGCGCATTGCCCTGGCGCAATTACAAGGGGCGGCGTGATGAACGCGCCGCGCGGGTTACGTAACGTGCGCGGGCAGGGCGAGTTGGCCGTGCAATGGGCAGATGCGCTGCAGGTGATCAGCCATGTGCGGCTCAGGGGAGCGTGCCCCTGTTCGCAATGCCGGGCAAGCAAACTGCGCGGGGGCATTTCGGCGGTGCCCGATGATGTTCGAATTGAGCGGATCGAGGTGCAGGGGTATGGCGTGCAGTTGGTGTTCAGCGATGGGCATGAGCGCGGGATCTACCCCTGGCAGTATCTTCGGGAGCTGGGTTGAAGCCGCTGGCCTTATCGCGGGGCAAGCCCGCTCCCACGCATGCCCGAGTAAATGGTCGTCCTGCGTGGGAGCGGGCTTGCCCCGCGATAAGGCCAGTGAACTCAAAGTGCGATCAATTCTGGGCGCAGACCTTCCACCCGCTGCACGGGCGGCTTCAGATAGCCGCCATCTCCGGTAATTTGGTGCAAGACCTTCTCGCGTAACCCATGCAACGCCACCCCGGTACGCTGGCGCGGGTGGTCCAGGTCGATTTCCACTACCGCCTTGATCCGCCCGGGCCGTGGCTCCAGCACCACCACCCGATCCGCCAGATAAGTCGCCTCTTCGGCATCGTGCGTCACCAGCAGGGTGGTAATCCCTGAGCGCTCGCGGATCGCCAGCAGCTCATCCTGCAACTGTTGGCGGGTCAATGCATCCAGCGCGCCGAATGGCTCGTCCAGCAGCAGGATGCGTGGGCTGGCGACTAATCCGCGGGCGATCGCCACCCGCTGCGCCATGCCACCAGACAACTGATGCGGATAGGCCGATTCAAACCCGACCAAACCCACCAACTGCACGTATTCATGCACCCGCCGCGCGCGCTCGCCCTGGGTGAGCTTCTCGTTGACCAAGCCCAGGCCAATGTTCTGTTCGACATTCAACCAGGGAAATAGCCGATGCTCCTGGAACACGATGCCGCGCTCGCCACCAATGCCGTGTACTGGCTGGCCATCGACGCGGATGCTGCCGCTGTAGTCGGTATCCAGCCCCACCAGCAAGCGCAGCAGGGTCGACTTGCCGCACCCCGAGGCGCCGACGATGGCGATGAACTCACCTTGGTTGATCGACAGGTCGAAATTACGGATGGCCTCCAATGCCTGGCCGTCGACGGTGAAGGTCTTGCTGACCTGCTCGAAGCTCACCAGCGGGGGCGTGGCGTCTGCTTGGTTGGCGGCGTGCAAAGCGGCATTGATAAAGGCGTTCATGCGGTTCTCCAGCGCGTGGCGCGCGATTCGAGGCGTTGTCCGAGGTTGCCCAGCAGGGCGCCGACCAGGCCGATCAGGACCATCGCGGCCATCACCTGATCCATGCGGAAAAGCTGTTGCGCGCCGAGCATCAGGCTGGCGATGCCGCCGTCCGAGGGCATGAAGTATTCCGCACCAATGGTGCCCAGCCAGGCATAGATCAGCGACAGGCGCAGGCCGGCGAAAATCGCCGGGGCGGCGCCGGGCAGGACCAGCAAGCGCAGGCGGTGCGGCAGGTCCAGGCGCAGCGCGCGGGCGGCTTCGCCCAGCTGCGGCGACAGGCTGGCGATGCCACGTTGGGTGGCGATGAACAGTGGGAAGAACGCCGCCAGGCCGACGAACACCAACTTGGCTCCTTCGCCCAAGCCAAACCAGGCGGTCAGCAGCGGCACCCAGGCAAAGATCGCCACTTGACGCAGCGCCGAAAGGCTCGGCCCGAGCAGGCGTTCGGACCTGTTCGACAGCCCCAGCAGCACCCCCAGCAAAAAGCCTGCGCCGCCGCCAATCAGCAGGCCAGCCAGGGTGCGTTGCAGGCTCAGGCGCAGTGCTTCAAGCAGCGAGCCGTCTGCCACGCCAGCTTTCAGACTGTGCAGCACGCCTAGGGGCGAGGTGAGGATGTTGTCGTCGACCCAGCCGAAGCTGCTGCTCGCCTGCCACAGTGCCAGTAGCGCCAACGGGAGCAGCAAGCCTTGCCAGGCTCGCGGCACGATGCTGCGGCGTTGCTCGCCAGTGGCCGGTTGCGGCCAGTACAGCAGGCGTCGTTCAAGGCTGCTGAAGCCGCGATCCATGCAGGCCCCGACCAGACCGATCAACAGGATGCAGAGCAATACCAGATCGAGCATGAACAGCTGTCGGCCCCAGACCATCAGGTAGCCAATGCCCTCGCTCGAGGCCAGTAGCTCGACCGCCAGCAGTGAGGTCCAGCCCGTCGCCAGGGCCAGGCGCACGCCCGCCAGAAACGAGGGCAGGGCGGCTGGCAGCAGCAGACGCCGGAACACCAGGTGACGCGGCAGACGCAGGGTTGCGGCCGCTTCGCGCAGTTTCGGTTGGGCGTCGCGCACGCCGACCAGGGTATGCAGGGTGACTGGCACCACGATGGCCTTGATCAGCACTACCAGCTTGAGCAGCTCGCCGATGCCGAAAAACAGCATGAACAACGGAATCCAGGCCAGCGTGGGGATCTGCGCCAACGCCACGAACGTCGGCAGCACCAGCGTTTGCGCCCGTCGCGAGGCGCCCAGCCAGGTGCCCAGCAGCAGGCCGCCGGTAATCCCGACGAGCAACCCCCAGGCCAGCCGTTGCACACTTATCCACAGGTGGCTCCAGAGCTCACCGGTACCGAAGTCCAGTGCGCTCTGCCAGACCAGCGTCGGCGCCGGCAGAATCTGTTCGCTCATCCAGTGCAAGTGGCTGGCGCTCACCCACAATGCGGCCAGCGCCAAAGGCAGCAGCCAGGGTAGTAGGCGCTCGGCGCCAATTCGCCATCTCGGCAGGGCCGGCAAGGCAGGCCCCGAGGTCAGCAGTTCGCTCATCGGGCATCTCTCGAAGCGTTGTTAGGTTATTCATTTATGGAATAAAAAATCTCCATTAATGTACTTCAAGAGATAAGAACATGCGTTTCATGCATGGGGAAGCCTATCGACGTTGCGTTTTCCTCATATTTTCCATGCGTTTCACGCAAGCCGGGCTGCGGCCCGCGCAATGCCTGATTTATATCTTTTAGTTACTAAAAAATGAAGATTTGATCTTTGTTGGTGCTAAGCAGACCCGCCTAGCTTCTGGCCAAAGCGCCGGCCCTCGCCGGTGGCAGCCTGCCAAGGAGCCTTGCCATGAAAATCCCATTGCGTCACTTGCTCAGTCGTTTCGCCCCCACCCTGCTGGCTGGCGTGCTCAGCGCCTATGCGCTGAACGCGCAGGCCGCCGAGGTCGACACCATCCGCATTGCCGTGCCCGACTTGAGCGCTGGCAGCAAGCCCAGCGCGGGCGGGGTGGTGGATGTGCTGCGCAGCCAGCAACTGCTGGAGAAAGAGTTTGCCAAGGACGGCATCCAGATCGATTGGCGCTTCTTCAAGGGCGCAGGTCCGGTAATCAACGAAGCCCTGGCCAACGGCCAGGCGGACTTCGCCTACCTGGGCGATCTGGCGGCCATCATCGGCAAGGCCAATGGCCTGGATACCCGCGTGTTGTCGGCGGGGGTGCGCGGGGTGAAAAGCTACCTGGGCGTGGTGCCAGGCTCCGGGATCAAGACCCTGCAAGACCTCAAGGGCAAGCGGGTGGCGGTATTTCGCGGCACGGCCAACCAACTGTCATTTGCCAGTGCCTTGGCCAGTCAAGGCCTGTCGGAGCGCGATCTGAAGGTCATCAACCTGGACTTCAATGCCGCCAATGCCGCCATTGCTGCCAAGCAGATCGACGCTACCTGGGGGCTGTCCAACCTGCTCTCGCTGCGCGATCGCGGCTTGGTCGAACTGCCGGTCAACTCGCGCGACCTCAAGGGCGCTGGCAGCACCCAGGCGGTGCTGCTTGGCACGGGCGAATTCATTCGCCAGCACCCTGAGCTGACCGCCCGCCTGGTCAAGGCGCAGCAGCAGGCCACTGAGTGGCTGCGCGATGAGAACAACCGCCAAGCCTACGTCGATCTGGTGGCCAGCACCGCCAACTATCCCAAGGTGATCCTTGAAGGCGACCTGGCCCAGGAGAACCTCGCGCACTACTTCGATCCGCGGCTGGACGCCGAATTCGTCGGCCTGCTGCAACAGGGCGTCGACCTGGCAGCCAAGGAACGCCTGATCCGTCGCAGCTTCCAGGTTTCTGATTGGATCGAGCCGCGTTTCCTCGATGCCGCGCTGCAAGCACAACAGGCCACCCAGGCCGCTCGCTGATAACCGCAAAGCCCCATCATTTGACCGTGAGGACCACCGCAATGAGCAATGCCGCACTGGCCACCGCGCCGCATACCGTTGAGCTCGACATCCGTCCGATTGCCGGCCGCATCGGCGCCGAGATACGCGGGGTCAAGCTTGCCGCCGACCTCGATGCAGCGACCGTCGAGGCCATTCAGGCCGCACTGGTCGAGCACAAGGTGATCTTCTTCCGTGAGCAGACCCATCTGGATGACCAGAGCCAGGAAGGCTTCGCCAAGCTGCTCGGCGAGCCGGTCGCCCATCCCACGGTGCCCGTGGTCGATGGCACCAGTTACTTGTTGCAGCTCGATGGTGCAGAAGGGCAGCGGGCCAACTCCTGGCACACCGATGTGACCTTTGTCGATGCCTACCCCAAGGCCTCGATCTTGCGCAGTGTGGTGGCGCCGACCTCAGGCGGCGATACGGTTTGGGCCAACACGGCAGCGGCGTATCGCGAGTTGCCGGAGGCGCTGCGCGAGCTGGCGGACAAGCTGTGGGCGGTGCACAGCAACGAGTATGACTATGCCAGCCTCAAGCCCGACGTTGATCCCGCCAAGCTTGAGCGTTATCGCAAGGTGTTCACCTCGACCGTTTACGAGACCGAGCATCCGGTGGTGCGGGTGCACCCGATCAGTGGCGAGCGGGCGTTGCAGTTGGGGCATTTCGTCAAGCGTATCAAGGGCTATTCGCTAGCTGATTCGCAGCATTTGTTTGCCGTCTTGCAGGGCCATGTGACGCGCCTGGAGAACACCGTGCGCTGGCGCTGGCAGGCAGGCGATGTGGCGATCTGGGATAACCGCGCCACCCAGCATTATGCGGTGGATGACTATGGGACCCAGCCGCGGATCGTGCGCCGGGTGACCTTGGCGGGGGAGGTGCCGGTGGGGGTTGATGGGCAGTTGAGCCGGACTACGCGCAAGGGCTGATGCAACGCGGAAGCGGGCTTGCCCTGCGATAGCGATGGTGAATCCACCACTGCTATCGCGGGGCAGGCCCGCCCCCACGAAGCTTAGGCAGCAAGAACCTAAATAGCCCGAACCCAAGCAGCGTCAGGTTTCAGCATCACAGGCAATCAACTGCCTGACCAAGCCCTGCGCCAATGGCGACAAGCCATACCCGACCCGGCTTACCACCCCGTAGCGGGTGTAGCACTCTTGCTCCTGCTCCGCCGTCAGGTCCACCAGCTGCAGCGCCAGCAACCCTCGCTCACCCTGATACGGCTGCAAGTTGGCACTACAGGCGATGCCGATGGTGTCCGAGTGCAGCACCACATTGAGCAGCGCATAGCCATGCTCGCATTCCACGCTAGGCAAGAAATCCTGGCGACCACTGAGGTCGCTGAGGATCTTGCGGATATTCGGCGGGCGGAAGGTGGTCGCCAGGGGGTAATCGAACAGATCACGCGCACGTACCTCGGCCTGCTTGGTCAACGGATGTCCGGCGCGGCAGCAGAAGTGCCAGCGCTGCGGCGTCAGCTTGTGCACGCGGTAATCTGGATCAGCCTCGAACTGGCGGGTGTCGGCCACGAAGAACTCGATCTCCTCGGCAATCAACTTGCGGTTCAACGCCTGCCAGTTATCCACCTGAAAACAGGTGCGCGCCGCCGGAAACTCACTGACGAAACGCGCCACCGCGCGCGGCACCAAGCCGCCCGCCGGCGCAGGCCCTGAGCCGAAGCGCACCACCCCAGTGGTCGCGCCGTTGAACTGGTTGATTTCGTTGACCAGGTTGTGTGCGCCATGCACCAACCGCCGTGAATGCTCCAGCACCAGCAAGCCTTGCCGCGTCGGCGCCAGCTCCTTGCTGGCGCGGTCGACCAGCCGGCAGCCAACGTTGTGCTCCAGGGTTTGAATGCTGCGGCTGAAGGCCGATTGCGACAGGTTCACCGCCGCCGCCGCGGCGACAAAGCTGCGGTGTTCGACAAGGGCGATGTAGTGGCGCAACTGACGGAGATCTATATGCATTTTCTACATGAAAACTTTCGGTGAAATGCAATTGATGGGAAGGGTTGTGACCCTTATAAAGGGTGTCACTTATTCCACAAAATATGAATTACACATATTTATAGATCTTAAAAGAATATAAGTCTGCCTGACCGCGATTCGGTTCCGACAACGGAAATGCTCGCCACGGCCCATGCCTCAAGGAGCATTGCATGTCCCGAATCTATCGTTGGCCCGCGCGCGCATCACTATTGGCCCTGCAACCCCTGGCCGCTGGCGTGCTGCTGGCCGCCGCTGGCAACAGCTTTGCTGGCGAGCCGGTCAGCGCCACCCCGGCGGTGGAGCAGGCCGCCAAGCTCGGCACCGTTACCGTCAATGCGCGTCGCCGCGAAGAAACCGCGCAGAGCGTGCCCACGCCGATTAGCGTGCTGGGCAGCGAAACCCTGGAAACCCAGCGCATCTACCGGGTACAGGACCTCCAACAGCTAGTACCGAGTACCAACGTGGCCTACGTTCACGCCCGCCAGTCGAGCATCTCGATCCGCGGCCTGGGTAACAACCCGGCCAGCGACGGCCTGGAAGGCAGCGTCGGCATCTATCTGGACAACGTCTATCTGGGTCGCCCGGGCATGGCCGTGTTCGACCTGCTCGACGTCGAGCAACTGGAAGTGCTGCGCGGCCCGCAGGGCACGCTGTTCGGTAAGAACACTACCGCCGGGGTGCTCAACATCACCACCCGCAAACCGACCTTCCATCGCGAAGGCAGCGTGCAGTCGTCGCTGGGCGAGGATGGCTACTGGCAGACTCAGGGCAGTTTCTCCGGGCCGATCAGCGACACCCTGGCCGGGCGCATCAGCGCCTACCACACTGAAGACGACGGCTATGTGAAGAACATCCACGATGGCCACGACCTCAACGGCGGCAAGCGCCAAGGCTTTCGTACCCAGCTGCTGTTTCAGCCGAATGAAACCTTCAACCTGCGCTGGATCGGCGAGTACAACGAGGAGAATTCCGACAACGGCATTCTCAGCCTGTACAGCACCGGCCCGACCATCAATGGCGTCAACCGCTACGAGAGCCTGGCCGCCCAGGCCGGCGCCACACTGGTGTCGGGCAAGGACCGCAAGGTCAACTTCGACGCCGAGCAGCAGGTCACGGTGTTCCAGGGGGGAACGTCGGTAGAGGCCAATTGGACCCTGCCCAACGATTTCACCCTGACTTCGATCAGTGCCTATCGCTGGTGGGACTTCACCCCGCGCAACGACGATGGCCTGGATGTGCCGGTGTTCTACAGCGCCGGGGTCTCGGTGCGCGACAAGCAGTACTCGCAGGAGATCCGCCTGGCCTCGCCCACCGGTGGCTTGTTCGACTATGTCCTGGGTGCCTACTATTTCAAGCAGGACCTGGATAACAAGTCGTTCACCTATTACGGCCCGCAGGCCGATATCTGGAACCAGACGCCCGCTGGCGCCCTGGCCAACGTCAACACCATCGGCAATGGCCACATCGATACCGACAGCTACGCGCTGTTCGCCCAAGGCACCTGGCACCTCACCGAGCGCCTGGATTTCACTGCCGGAGTGCGCGGTACGTATGAAGAGAAGAGCGCCTGGGTCACCCGCGATGCCCCGTCTGGCGGCGCGGCGGTATCTGGAGCGGCAGCGGCGGCGCGCAACGGTCGCGTCGGCGCCTACGATTCGGGTGACCTCAACCAGTACAGTTTCAGCCCCTCGGGCCTGCTTAGCCTGAGCTACCGCTTTACCGACGACCTGCTGGGCTACGCCAGCCTCACCCACGGCGAGAAGTCTGGCGGGGTCAACCTGACTGTCGGTGCCGCGCCACGGCTTGGGACCGATTCGTTGCTGGTCGGCACCGAGCGGGTCAACAACGCTGAGCTGGGCCTCAAGAGCACGTTGCTCGACAACCGCCTGCAGCTTAACGCCAACCTGTTCTGGGCCCAGGTGCATGGCTACCAGGCCAACGTCTACGACCAGGTCAACCGCGTGCAGTACCTGGCCAACGCCGGCAGCGTGCGCTCGCGCGGCCTTGAGTTCGAGGCCACTGCGCTGCCGATCAGCGGCCTGACGGTCAACTTCAACGGTTCGTGGAACGATGTGCGTTACACTGACTACAAAGACGCCCCATGCCCACCTGAAGTGAGCCTGGCCAGCGCCACCGCCACCTGCGACCTGTCCGGGCACCAGGTGGTTGGCGCCTCCAAGTACATCGCCAACCTCAACGGCCAGTACAAGTGGCAGCTGACCGAGCGCATCGAACCCTACGTTACCGCCAGCTACGCCTTCCGCTCCAAGGCGGTGGGCACCATCGACGACTCCGACTACGGCCAGATCCCCAGCTACGCGATCGTCAACCTCTCCACCGGCGTGCGCCTGGACCAGGGTGATGGCGTGCTCGACTTGTCGCTGTGGGTCAAGAACGCCGGCGACAAGACCTACTTCACCAGCCTGTGGAACTCCGCCAACGGCGGTTATGCCGGCGTGCTTGGCACCCCGCGCACCGTGGGCGCTACCGCCCGTTACGACTTCTGAGCACAAGGAGCTTTGCCATGAATGCCAAGACCGACACCCCCGCCTTGCCCGAGGGCGCTTGCCTCACCGCCAAGGTGCCCGACCACGATGAAGCGCTGCTCGGCGATGTAGTGGTCAACCCCTATCGCCTGGCGCCACTGACCGCGATCATCCGCGATGGTGGTCGGGCCATCAGTGCTGCCCATGTACGCGTGCGTGGTCGGGGTGAGCGCGGGGTAGATATCGTCTACGACGTGTCCGATCGCTCGCTGTGGACCTATGGCGGCATCCCGGTGTTTGGCTTGTACCCAGATCACGTCAACCAGGTCGAAGTCAGCTACAAGCTCGATGGCGAGCGAATTCGCGAACAGTACGAAATCTATGCCCCGGCCGTGCGCTTGCCAGTGGTGGCTAAACAGACAGCGGCGCTGCCGCAGGTGGTGCCGGTCAAGGTCGCGCCGGGCTTCGAGAAACGCCTGTACCTGTTCAACCACCTGCTCGGCGATATTCCGGGTGGCCGCGCACTGAAGTGGAACGCCCTGGGCGGCGCTGCCGAATGGGATCAGGTCGGCAACAACTGGATCGCCGACAGCAATGGCGACGTGCGCTGGTACCTGGACATCGAGCAGATCCACGACTCCAACCGCCGCGACGGCCTGGGCGGGACCATGGGCTTCCAGCAGACCCGCGACGGCAAGCTGATCTGGGGCCAAGGCCAGACCTATTCCAAGTACGACCTGCTCGGCCGCCAGGTGTGGCAGCGCACGTTGCCGGACAAATTCGCCGACTTCTCCCACGAGATCCGCGAAACGGTCAACGGCACCTACCTGCTGCGCGTCGGCACCACCGATTACCGCCGCCCGGATGGCAAGCGGGTGCGTTCGATCCGCGACCATATCATCGAGGTCAACGAGGCGGGTGACGTGCTGGACTTCTGGGACCTCAACCAGATCCTCGATCCGTATCGTGGCGAGTTGCTCGAGACGCTCGGCAAGGCGGCGATCCAGTTGCCGGACGGCGTGGCCAAGCAGGACAGCACCCTGGCCAACGAACTTGCCGAAGGTGACTTGCCGTTCGGCGATACCCCGGGCGTGGGCACCGGGCGCAACTGGGCGCACGTCAATGCCATCGATTACGACGCAGAAGACGACAGCATCATCGTTTCAGCCCGTCATCAAGGCGTGGTGAAGATTGGCCGAGACAAACAGGTCAAGTGGATCCTCGCCTCGCCCCAGGGTTGGCCCGAGCGGCTCAAGGACAAGGTACTGACGCCCGTGGCCAGCGAAGGCTTCGACTGGTCGTGGACCCAGCACACCGCCTGGCTTACCGGCAAAGGCACGCTGACCGTGTTCGACAACGGCTGGGGACGCAACTTCGAGCCGACCAAACTCAGCGGCAATTACAGCCGCGCCGTTGAATACCGCATCGATGAGGCCAAGGGCACGGTCGAGCAGGTCTGGGAGTATGGCAAGGAGCGTGGCGATGAGTGGTACAGCCCGGTGACCTCGGTGGTGGCTTATCGGCCGGAGACCGATACCCAGTTCATCTATTCCGCTTCGGTGGGCTTCCTGACCAAGGAGAAGCTGACCAGCACTACCCTCAATGAAGTGCGCCGGGGCAGCCAGGACGTGTTGGTGGAGCTCAAGGTGCTCAGCCGGCAGCCGGGCAGTGTCGGTTATCGCGCCCTGGTGATCGATCTGGATAAAGCGTTCTGATGCCTGCCGGGAGGGCCGTCCGGCCCTCCTTTTTTCCTCATTCAGGTTAGCGCGGGCTCTGATTCTGCGCGGTCCTTGTGGGAGTGGGCTTGCCCGCGAACGAGGGCGCAGCCCTCGCCATCCATCCCAGGTGAAATTCAGACGAGGTGTTCAACCACTCGTTCTTTTTTTCGAACAGCCTATTGTCCAAGACCCAACAGACCCTTAGGATTCGTTTGAGATTTCAAACGCTCGACGCCCGCAGGTTGAACACTTGGCTCAACCCGGTGCCTGAATTCCTGACGGCAGCTCCCTTGATGGGGGCGCTTATTCAACAATCAATAATTCGCCCCGTGCGCGCACGGTGCTCAAGGGAAGCCGACATGCAGCTCAAAGACGCTCAGTTGTTCCGCCAGCAAGCCTTCATCAACGGTGAATGGCTGGATGCGGACAACGGCCAGACCATCAAGGTGACCAACCCGGCCACCGGTGAAGTCATCGGCACCGTGCCGAAGATGGGCGCCGCCGAAACTCGCCGCGCCATCGAAGCCGCCGACAAGGCCCTGCCGGCCTGGCGTGCACTGACCGCCAAAGAGCGTTCGAACAAGCTGCGTCGCTGGTTCGAGCTGATGATCGAGAACCAGGACGACCTGGCTCGCCTGATGACCACCGAGCAAGGCAAGCCACTGGCCGAAGCCAAGGGCGAAATCGCCTATGCCGCATCGTTCATCGAGTGGTTCGCCGAAGAAGCCAAGCGCGTCTACGGCGACACCATCCCAGGCCACCAGCCCGACAAGCGCCTGATCGTCATCAAGCAGCCAATCGGTGTTACTGCCGCGATCACCCCGTGGAACTTCCCGGCCGCGATGATCACCCGTAAAGCCGGCCCGGCCCTGGCCGCTGGCTGCACCATGGTGCTCAAGCCTGCGTCGCAAACCCCGTACTCCGCTCTGGCCCTGGTCGAGCTGGCTACCCGCGCCGGCATCCCGGCGGGTGTGCTCAGCGTCGTCACCGGCAGCGCGGGTGAAGTCGGCGGCGAGCTGACCGGTAACTCCCTGGTACGCAAGCTGTCCTTCACCGGCTCGACCGAAATCGGTCGCCAGCTGATGGAAGAATGCGCCAAGGACATCAAGAAGGTTTCCCTGGAGCTGGGTGGCAACGCCCCGTTCATCGTGTTCGACGACGCCGATCTGGACAAGGCTGTCGAAGGCGCGATCATCTCCAAGTACCGCAACAACGGCCAGACCTGCGTCTGCGCCAACCGCATCTACGTGCAGGACGGCGTCTACGACGCGTTCGCCGAGAAGCTCAAGGCTGCTGTTGGCAAGCTGAAGATCGGTAACGGCCTGGAAGATGGCACCACCACCGGCCCGCTGATCGACGGCAAAGCCGTTGCCAAGGTTCAGGAACACATCGAAGACGCCGTCTCCAAAGGCGCCAAGGTGCTGTCCGGTGGCAAGCTGATCGAAGGCAACTTCTTCGAACCGACCATTCTGGTCGACGTTCCGAAGAGCGCCGCAGTCGCCAAAGAAGAGACCTTCGGCCCGCTGGCGCCACTGTTCCGCTTCAAGGACGAGGCTGAAGTCATCGCCATGTCCAACGACACCGAGTTCGGCCTGGCCTCGTACTTCTATGCCCGCGACATGAGCCGTGTGTTCCGTGTTGCCGAAGCGCTGGAATACGGCATGGTCGGTATCAACACCGGTCTGATTTCCAACGAAGTTGCGCCATTCGGTGGCATCAAGGCCTCGGGCCTGGGCCGCGAAGGTTCCAAGTACGGTATCGAGGACTACCTCGAGATCAAGTACCTGTGCATCAGCGTCTGAGCAACTGATTAAGTAGCAAGGTTTTTACCTCTGCCAGCGGGGCGCGAGAGCGACGTCTCGCTGGTCTTTTTTACATCGCAGTACCTGGTGGCCCGGGCGTTCACGCCAGTCGATCAACGAATACTGATCGTGCACAGACCCAGCCACCCCCGAATAAAAGCGCCGTCAGAGTCGGCGCGAATGAGGGCATTATGAGCAAGACCAACGAATCCTTGATGCAACGCCGTGTCGCCGCCGTCCCACGTGGCGTTGGCCAGATTCACCCGATCTTCGTCGATACCGCGAAGAACGCGACGGTGATCGACGTTGAAGGCCGCGAACTGATCGACTTCGCTGGCGGCATCGCCGTACTCAACACCGGCCACCTGCACCCGAAAGTGGTTGCAGCGGTGCAAGAGCAGCTGACCAAAGTCAGCCACACCTGCTTCCAGGTTCTGGCGTACGAGCCCTATGTAGAGCTGTGCGAGAAGATCAACAAGCTGGTCCCAGGCGACTTCGACAAGAAGACCCTGCTGGTCACCACCGGCTCCGAAGCTGTGGAAAACGCCGTCAAGATCGCCCGTGCCGCTACCGGCCGCGCTGGCGTGATCGCCTTCACCGGCGGTTACCACGGCCGTACCATGATGACCCTGGGTCTGACCGGTAAAGTCGTTCCTTACTCGGCTGGCATGGGCCTGATGCCAGGCGGCATCTTCCGCGCGCTGTTCCCGAACGAGCTGCACGGTGTGAGCATCGACGACTCGATCGCTTCGATCGAGCGCATCTTCAAGAACGACGCTGAGCCACGCGACATCGCCGCGATCATCATCGAGCCCGTTCAGGGCGAAGGTGGTTTCATTCCGGTGACCAAGCCGTTCATGCAGCGCCTGCGCGCCCTGTGCGACCAGCACGGCATCCTGCTGATCGCCGACGAAGTACAGACCGGCGCTGGCCGTACTGGCACCTTCTTCGCCATGGAACAGATGGGCGTCGCGCCTGACCTGACCACCTTCGCCAAATCCATCGCTGGTGGCTTCCCGCTGGCCGGTGTATGCGGCAAGGCCGAGTACATGGACGCCATCGCGCCAGGCGGCCTGGGCGGCACCTACGCCGGCTCGCCGATCGCTTGCGCCGCGGCCCTGGCCGTGATCGAAGTGTTCGAAGAAGAGAAACTGCTGGATCGCAGCAAGGCTGTTGGCGAGCGTCTGGTCGCTGGCCTCAAGCAAATCCAGGCCAAGCACCCAATCATCGGTGACGTTCGCGCCCTGGGCTCGATGATCGCTGTTGAAGTGTTCGAGGGCAAAGACTCGCACGCGCCGAACGCCGCTGCCGTCAACCAAGTGGTTGCCAAGGCACGTGACAAGGGTCTGATCCTGCTGTCCTGCGGTACCTACGGCAACGTCCTGCGCATCCTGGTGCCGCTGACTGCCGAAGACGCGCTGCTGGACAAAGGCCTGGCGATCATCGAAGAGTGCTTCGCTGAGCTGGCGTGAAATCTGTGACACGCGTCAGAAAAAAACCCGCCTAGGCGGGTTTTTTTTATGCCTATTGTCTGCCTGGAGCGCTATGGTTAGCCGATGGACTTGCCTTGGAAGCTGCAACGGATTGCGCGTCAGGATTACTCAGGAGTTGACCAATGAGCGCTGCAGACCCCACCCCGCCTTGCGTATTGATTGCCGAAGGCGATCCCTGGGTGCGCGATATGCTGCGCGAAACCCTGCTCAGCGTGCGCTGTGACGCCCGCCTACAGATCTGCGCCGACGGCTCACAAGCGCTCAGCGCACTGTCGAGCAAGCCTGACCTGATCATCGCCACGCGTGAACTCAGCGACTTCGATGGCTTGGACTTGTTACGCAAGGTGCGCGCCAAAGGCGACAACCCTGGCTTGCCGTTCATACTCCTGAGCAATCGCAGCGACAGCGCCAGTGTGCGTGAAGCGTTGCCGTTTCAACCCACCGAGTACCTGAGCAAGCCGCTCAACCTGGACAAGCTGCGCAAACGCCTGGAAGTTCTGCTGATTGCCGGCGGTGAAGAGATCGCCTGCCCGGTGCCGCCCTTGCACCCCGGCGCCAAGCTGCCTGCGTTTCTTGAGGAACGTCGCGCTAGCGCCGACGGCGGCCCGCTGCTGGCTGATGTCGAGGTCGCGATCAAACGCGCGCTCAACCCCCAGGGGCTCGACCTCAAGGTGCTGGAAGCAGAGGTGCGCAACGATCCACAGATCACCGGCGTGCTGATCGCCGCCGCCAACAGCGCCGCGATGCACCGCGAGGCGCCGGTGCAGACCCTGCTGCAGGCGCTGAACAAGCTGGGCAGCACGCAAAGCATGAACCTTATCCTCGGCCTGACCCTCAAGCGCAGTGCGCGGCTGAGTGATCCTTTGCTGGCCAAGCATGCGACGCATTACTGGAACCTGTCGCTGCACACCGCCGAGTACGGCCGCACCCTGGCGCGCCAGTTGGAAGTGGACGAAGCGCGCTGCTATTGCGCAGGGCTGCTGCATTGCCTGGGTGACCTTGCGGTGCTGCGCTGCCTGCAAGAATGGCGTTTGGCCGGGGGCGAGCTCGATGAAGATCAGGTGCAACTGGCCCTCAACGAGTTCGGTGCTCCCTTTGGCTCGGCACTGCGTACCCGCTGGCGTTTGCCGCTGACATTGCGCGAACTGATCGCTGCGGTGTATGCGTTGGGCGGCGGGGTGTATTCGCGCGAGATCCTGGCGATGAACCTCGCTGGGCAGCTGGCGCGGTTGCCGGCGGATCAGGGGCTGGAGAAGGTGGCCAGTAACAAGACTGCGCGGTTGTTGAAGCTGGGGCTGCCGGAGTTGAACCGGTTGCGTAAGGTTGACAACGTACCGGCGAAGCCGCAGGAAGCCAATGCTGCAGCAGTCGAACCAGCTCCAGAAGGGCGGGCTGCCCCTGAATCTGATCAGCTCTAGGGTGTTGCTGACCTCGCGCTGGACGGGAGCCCGATGGAGCCGCACAGCGGCCCCATCGGGCTCCAGCTAAGGTGTAAGACCTTTGCTAACTTGAAACCAATTACTTCTGTTCGGGCCAGCCCTGACACTACCGAAGCCGCTACCACCTCAGCCCCGCACGATCTGGTTCTTGCCCTGGCGCTTGGCCTGGTACATCGCTGCATCGGCCCTGGCGAACAAGGTATCGAGGGTCGCGTCTTCATCGGTCAGCCCGGTCAGCCCTTGGCTTACGGTGACGCCATAGGTTTGCTGCCCGTGGGTGAAACTCAACCGCTGAATCTCGCGCTGCAAACGCTCGGCAATCTGCTCGGCGACCTGCGCCGTGCAGCCCGGAAACACCGCGGCGAACTCCTCACCACCGATGCGGCCAAACTGATCCCCCCGACGCAACACCGCCTTGCCGCTGTCGGCAATACGCTGCAGCACTTGGTCGCCTTCCTGGTGACCGTAGCTGTCGTTGATCTGCTTGAAGTCGTCGATATCCAGCAGCAAGAAGGCCAGCGGCGAACCCTCTGCGCGGGCGCTGTCGAACGCTTGCTGGGCGCACTCGAAGAAATGCCGGCGGTTGCTGCTCTGGGTCAGCACATCGGTGGTCGCCAGGCGCTGCAATTCGCCTTCGAGGTGCTTCTTCTCGGTGATGTCTTCGGCAATGCCGACGATGATCACTCGATCGCCTTCCTGTTGTTGGTTGATGTAGCACTTGTCGCTGAGCCAGCGGGTCTCGCCTGCGGCATTGATGATGCGGTACTCGCGATCTTCCACCGAGCCCTTGGTGAGCACTTGGGCCAGGCTGCGCTCGGCGTATTCCAGATCGTCGGGGAAGATGCTGTCGCGCCACTCGTTGTAGTCAGCCAACACCAGGCTCACGGGCCTGCCGAAGATGCGTTCGTAGGCCGGGCTGACATAGAGCACCTGGCGGGTTTCCCAGTCGAATGCCCACAGTACGGCGTTGACGCTATCGAGCAATGAGCTGAACAGTTGGTCGCGCTCGCTCAAGCGAGCGACTTCGCCTTGGGCATGAAACAGGGCAAGGAGGGTTTGGGCGGCTTCAGGTGGCGGGTTGCCGGGCAACGGTGGATTGATTTTATTGGCCATGAGCACGGAGCGATTCTCGGCTGAAAGCGTGCGGCCACGATCCGGCCCGCCACGCGGGCGATATGCCGAATTTGAGTAACTACCGGGGGTGAAGTTCCGGATGGCACGCCCCAGAGCGGGGCGTGCCGATCAACGGCGGTCAGGCGGTGGGGCGCAGCGAGTAGGTCTTGAGCTGGCTGGCGAAGTCACGCAGCGACTGGATACCGCTGGCTTCGGCCTCGTGTACCCAGTCTTTCATGGCAGCCAGCATGTCGTGGCCGTTGGCGCTGGTGCGGGCCCAGATCTGCTGCAAGGCCAGGCGCTTTTCGTAGATGGTCTTGAGTGCCTGGCTTTGGGCGAGGATCGACTCGATGCGCACGTGATGGCGATCCTGCAGCAGGCTGGTTTCACGCGACAGCAGGCGCTTGGCGCGGCGATAACGATGGCGCACCGAAGCGTCGACCTTGTTCAGCTCCTGCTTGACCAGCGGGCCAATCACCAACTTGCGGTACTGGGCCATGATCTGGAAGCGGTTGTTGAGGATCGCCATGGCGGTGTCCATGTCCAGGTTGGCTTTGCCTTCGACCCGGTGGGCAATGGGGGCCACGCGTTGCACCTTGGCCAGGCGCAGCATGCTCAGCAGGCGGATCCAGGCCCAGCCCATGTCGAATTCCCAACGCTTGACCGACAGCTTGGCCGAGTTGGGGTAAGTGTGGTGGTTGTTGTGCAGCTCTTCGCCGCCGATGATGATGCCCCACGGCACCAGGTTGGTGGCGGCGTCGCGGCATTCGAAGTTGCGATAGCCCACAGCATGGCCCAGGCCATTGACCACGCCTGCGGCCCAGAACGGAATCCACATCATCTGGATGGCCCAGATGGTGATACCGATGGTGCCGAACAGCAGCAGGTCAATGACGGCCATCAGCGCGATGCCACCCAGCTTGTAGCGGCTGTAGAGATTGCGCTCGATCCAGTCGTCGGGGCAGTTCTTGCCGTAGATGCGCAAGGTCTCAGGGTTGCGCGCTTCCTCGCGGTAAAGCTCGGCGCCCTTGCGCAGGACAGTGCCCAAGCCCTTGTAGACCGGGCTGTGCGGGTCGTCGGGGGTTTCGCACTTGGCGTGGTGCTTGCGGTGGATAGCCGTCCACTCGCGGGTGTTCTGCGCGGTGGTCAGCCACAGCCAGAAACGGAAGAAGTGCTTCAGTCCGGCGTTTAGCTCCAGGGAGCGGTGCGCCGAATAGCGATGCAGGTAGATGGTGACGCTGACGATGGTCACGTGGGTCATCAGCAGGGTGACCGCGACCAGTTGCCAGGCCGACAAGTCGAGTAAACCGTAGTACCACATAGGTGTAGAAGCCCTCGGAAAAACGGGGGAGTAGCGTTTGGCATTATCCCTTGGCAGGGAAATAAAACCATAGGCCTGTTTTGATAGCGCTGGCCTTATCGCGGGGCAAGCCCACTCCTGTACGCGCCGTGCACCGCTGATAGAGCGGGTTCAAGCGCTCATCGTCTAGACCAATTTCTGATCCGTGAATGAGTCACGGCATGTTTCCGCCTTTATAATGCCCCATCGTTTTCTATGGGCTTACACACCCGACATGTCTGTTTCCGTTCGCGACGCCTTGCGTATGGCTGCGCTCTATGTGGTGTTCTCGATCCTCTGGCTGGTGCTGTCCGAGCAGCTTTTGCAGCGATTGACCGAGGATCCACTGGCGCTGAACCTGGGACGCTGCATCAACGTGCTGGTGTGGGTGCTGTTCAGCGCGTTCCTGATCTTCGTCTCGCGCGCCCGGCTGCTCAACTTCATTGGTATCGGTGCGCGCCTGCGCAGCGAGGACCGTGAGCGCCTGCGCATGGCGGCTGCGGTGTTCGACAGCACCTTGGAAGGGGTGCTGGTGACTGATCGCAATGGCTTGATCGTGCACGTCAACCGGGCGTTCATGCGCATTACCGGTTATCAGCAGGACGAGGTGCTCGGCCAACGCCCAAGCAAGTTCAAGTCGGGCCGCCACGATGCGGCGTTCTACCAGCAGATCTACGCGACGCTGGCGGACAAGGGCGAATGGAGCGGCGAGATCTGGAACCGGCGCAAGAGTGGTGAGATCTACCCGCAGTGGCAGACCATCTGCGCCATTCGCGACGACAGCGGCGAGCTGACCCACTACGTCGCGGTGTTCAGCGATATCAGTGCGATCAAGCACTCCGAGCAGGAACTGGCCTATCTGGCGCACCATGACCCACTGACCGGCCTGCCCAACCGCCTGTTGTTCAACGACCGCGCCCAACAGGCGCTGGCCGCCGCTCAAGCGCACAAGCGCGGGTGTGGCCTGTTATTGCTCGACCTCGACCACTTCCAGAGCATCAACGACGGCCTTGGGCACACCATTGGCGACCAGTTGCTCAAGCTTGTGGGTGAGCGTTTGCGCGAAGTGCTGGGCCAAGGCGTAACCCTGGCGCGCCTGGGCGGTGACGAGTTTGGCGTGCTGCTGGAGAACTGCCAGCAGGTCGGCGAGGCGGCGACCTTGGCGCAAGAGATCATCGAGCGCATGCGCGAGCCGTTCGTCTTCGAGGGTAACCGGCTGTTCATCAGTGTCAGCGTTGGCATTGGCCTGTTCCCCAGCGATGCCCTGAGCGCCGAGCAATTGCTGCGCAACGCCGATGCCGCGCTGTTCAAGGCCAAGAGCAATGGCCGCGCCTGCTATGCGCTGTATACCGAAGAGCTGACCGCTCACGCCCAGCAGCGGGTGGAGACCGCCGGCGAGTTGCGCCGCGCGTTGGAGCAGGAAGAGCTGCGGGTGTTCTTCCAGCCGGTGCATGACCTGTTCACCAGCAAGATGATCGGCGTCGAGGCCCTGGTGCGCTGGCAGCATCCGGAGCGCGGGCTGGTGCCGCCGGGCGAGTTCATCCCGATTGCCGAGCGTACCGGATTGATCGCCGAGATCGATGCCTGGGTGTTGCGCCAGGCGTGCCGGCAGATGGTTCGGTGGCAGGCCGAGGGGCATGCGTTGGCGTTCGTTGCGGTGAATATTTCCAGCCGGCTTTTCGGCCAGCGCGAGCTGTACCGGCAAGTCGCCGAGGTGCTGCATGAGACCGGCCTGGATCCGGCGTTGCTGGAGCTGGAGGTCACCGAGAGTGCGGTGATGGAAGACCCGGAGGTGGCGCTGGAGCAGTTGCACCGCCTGCGCGAACTGGGTTTGAGCCTGGCGATCGATGATTTCGGCACGGGTTATTCGTCGCTGCTGCGGCTCAAGCGCTTGCCGGTGCAGAAGCTCAAGATCGATCAGGGCTTTGTTGCCGGGCTGCCGCTGGATGAGGATGACATCGCGATTGTTCGGGTGATCATCGCCTTGGCCAAGAGCATGGGTATGCAGGTGCATGCCGAAGGGGTCGAGCAGGCGGAGCAGGCACGGTTTCTGCTGGAGCAGCAGTGTCAGCTGGGGCAGGGCTATTGGTTTGGACGACCGGTGCCTGCGCAGGATTTGCGTTGGGGCTGAATAGGTCATCGCGAGTCCGCTCCCACGCCTTCCCCAGATCGATTGCGGGGCAGCGTGGGAGCGGGCTTGCCCCGCGATAGCGTCAGCGCTTGTTCAAGCCTTTCGCCAAGCGATCGCCACCCAACTGGATCAGCGCCACCAATGCCACCAACATCGCAATCACGGTCAGCATGATCTGGCTGTCGAAGCGCTGATAACCATACCGATAGGCAATGTCGCCCAAGCCCCCAGCACCAATCGCCCCGGCCATGGCCGATGAGTTGATCATCGTCACCAAGGTAATGGTGAAACCGCCGACGATGCCCGGCAACGCCTCAGGTAGCAGCACATGCCAGATGATGTGCCAGCGCCGACAGCCCATGGCCTGGGCCGCCTCAACCAGGCCATGATCGACCTCACGCAAGCTCACCTCCGCGATCCGCGCAAAGAACGGCGTCGCGGCAATGGTCAGCGGCACCACGGCGGCCCACACGCCATAGGTGGTACCCACCAGCAGACGGGTGAACGGGATCAGCGCGACCATCAGGATCAGAAACGGGATCGAGCGGAACAGGTTGACGAAGGCACCGAGCACCCGGTTAAGCGCCGGTGCCTCGTAGATCCCGCCCTTGTCGCTGGTGACCAGCAGCACTGCCATCGGCACACCGACCAACAGCGCGATCAGCGACGACACGCCGACCATCAACAAGGTGTCCAGCAAGCCCTGTAGCAGACGATCAACCCACATAGCCCAGCACCTCCACGTCATCGGCCCAACGGCGGGCGCGCTCCAGCAACTGATGCGGTTGGTGGACCGAGCCGCGTACCGCCAGGATCAAGCGCCCCAACGCTCGTTCACCAATGGTCTCTACACCCCCCTGGAGCAGGCTGACCTGTCCGCCCAGATCCTTGAACAGGCCAGACAACTCCAACTCGCCCAGTGCCACCAACTTGAGCACCACAGCGGCATCCCGACTGCCTGGGGTGGAACGCAAGCTGGCTTGCAATGCCGCAGGCAGCTTGGCTTGCAGCGGTGCCAGCAGGGTCCGGGTCACTTCGTGATGGGGGCTGCCGAATACCTGCCAGACCTCACCTTGCTCGACCACTTCGCCACGTTCGAGCACCACCACGCGGTGGCAGATATCGCGGATCACCGCCATCTCGTGGGTGATCAGCACCACGGTCAGGCCCAGGCGTTGATTGATGTCGCGCAGCAGTTCGAGGATCGAGGCGGTGGTCTCCGGGTCGAGCGCCGAGGTAGCTTCATCGCACAGCAGAATCTCTGGGTCATGGACCAGCGCTCGGGCGATGCCGACGCGCTGCTTCTGCCCGCCGGACAACTGCGCCGGGTACACATGGTGCTTTTCGGCCAGGCCGACCAACTCCAGTAGTTCCCGCACCTTGCGTTGGCGTTCGGCCTTGGCCACGCCGGCAACCTTGAGCGGCAGCTCGACGTTCTGCCACACGGTCTTGGCCGACATCAGGTTGAAGTGCTGGAAGATCATGCCGATGCGCCGCCGCAGCTCGGCCAGGCGGTCTTCGTCGAACGGTGCGATATCGACCTGATCGATCAGCACCCGGCCCTGACTCGGTTGCTCCAGGCGATTGATGGTGCGCAGCAGCGACGACTTGCCAGCGCCGCTGCGGCCGATAATGCCGAAGATCTCGCCCCGGCGGATGTTCAGGTCGATGCCTTGCAGCGCAGGTTGGGCCTGGCCGGTGTAGGTCTTGCCCAGGCCTATGAAGCGCACATGGGCGTCATTGACCTCTGGGCGCAAGGCCTGTTCGCGAGCGGGCGGCGGCGAGGCTTGGACAGTGGGCGCCCTGAGGGCGCTGGCGCTGCTCATATCAGCCTTCCCAGCCGGCCTGGTAGAGGCTGCCATGGGCTTTGTTCAGCGCTTCGCGCACGGCCGGGGAGTGCTGATAGATATCGACGAACTTGGCCAGGCGCGGATCGTCCTTCGATTGTGGGCGGATGACGAACTGGATCACGTATTCCTTGTTTTCCAGGCCATCGAACAGCAGCGCCGAGGTGGCGTCGAAGGTGTTGGCCAGGCGGATGTAGGCCGGGTAGCCCTGGACCAGATCGGCATCGTCATAGGCGCGCACCAGTTGCACCGCCTCGACCTGAAGGATTTTCAGCTTCTTCGGGTTAGCGACGATGTCATCTTCGGTGGCCTTGTAGCCAACGCCTGGCTTGAGGCTGATCAGCCCAGCCTTGGCCAGTAGCTGCAAGCCACGGCCGCTGTTGATCGGATCGTTGGCGATGGCCACGCTGGCGCCTTCAGGCAGCTCGGCGAAGCGCTTGTACTTTTTCGAATACAACCCGACGTTGTTGATGATCCCCGGCTTATAAGGCACCAGGTCAAAACCGGCCGCGGCCTTGGCGTTTTCCAGGAACGGGATGTGCTGGAAGTAGTTCACGTCGATGTCGCCGCTGTTGAGGCTGACATTGGGTGCGATCCAGTCGCTGAATTCGATCAGCTTCACCTCCAGGCCTTGCTTGTGGGCTTCTTCCACGGCGGCTTCCAGCGGGATGGCGAAGGCGGCGGTGGTGCCGATTTTCAGCGGCTCGGCGGCCAATACGTTGGCGGCGATACCCAGGGACAACACAGCGGCCGCGACGGGCCGGAACAATTTATCAAGCATGGTGCAGGGCTCCAGTCGGGGCAGGGGTAGGGTTGCGGTAGCTGGCGCCGGGATGGTCGGCGGGCAGGTGCGGCAGGTCGCTGGCGAAGAGTTTTTCGCGCAGGCTGCCGGCTTGGTAGGCGGTCTTGTAACGGCCACGGTTTTGCAGCTCGGGGACGACCAGGTCGATGAAGTCCTCGTAGCTTTCCGGGGTGACTGTGCGGGTCAGGTTGAAGCCGTCCAGACCGGTCTCGTCGATCCAGGCGATGAGTTCGTCGGCAACCTGCTCGGCGGTGCCGATCAGGGTCACGTAGCGACCCCCGAGGGCGTGCTGATCCAACAGGCGACGGCGGGTCCAGGCACTGTCTTGCAGCTGGCGCGTGGCCGACTGGATCGCGTTGCCCTTGGTAAAGCCGATCGGCTCGTCCAGCCCATAGGCGGCAAAGTCGATCCCGGTGGAACTGGCGAAATGCGCGACACCCGCCTCAGGGCTGGCGTAGCGCACGTACTCGGCATATTTGGCGTGCGCCTGTTGTTCAGTGGCGGCGACGATGACCGTGATCCCCATGAACACCTTGATCGCCTGCGGATCGCGGCCTGCTGCCTGGGCTGCGGCGCGTACCCTGTCGACCTGGGCGCGGGTGGCGGGCTTGTCCTGGCCGCTGATGAATACGCATTCGGCGTGGTTGCCAGCGAAGGCCAGGCCACGTGGCGAACTGCCGGCCTGGAACAGTACCGGCGTGCGCTGCGGCGACGGCTCGCAGAGGTGATAGCCCTCGACCTTGTAGAACTCGCCTTGGTGCTCGACCTTGCGCACTTTGTCGGGCCGGGCATACACGCGCTGCTCGCGGTCTGCGACCACGGCGTCGTCGTCCCAGCTGCCTTCGAGCAGCTTGTACAGCACGTGCAGGTATTCGTCGGCCTGGTCGTAGCGCCGATCGTGCTCGGGCTGCTGGTCCAGGCCCATGGCGCGCGCGGCGCTGTCCAGGTAGCCGGTGACGATGTTCCAGCCGACCCGGCCGTTGCTCAAATGATCCAGGGTGGAAAGCCGCCGGGCGAACAGATACGGCGCCTCGTAGGTGAGGTTGGCGGTCAGGCCGAAGCCCAGGTGGCGGGTCACGGCGGCCATCGCCGAGACCAGCAGCAGTGGGTCGTTGACCGGCAGCTGGATCGACTCTTTGAGCGGCACCGCGACCGATTGTCCGTAGACATCATAGGTGCCGACGATATCGGCGATGAACAGCCCGTCGAACAGCCCGCGCTCGAGCAGCTTGGCCAGGTCGGTCCAGTACTCCAGCGACTTGTATTGGGTCGAGGTGTCGCGCGGATGCGTCCACAGGCCGTGGTTGATGTGGCCAATGCAGTTCATGTTGAAGGCATTGAGCAGGATCTGCTTGCTCATCAGAGGGTCCCTCGACGGGGTGGATTGACCTGGTTGAGGTAGAAGTTGCCGATGGCGTGGTACTTCCAGCGCACCGGGTCGTGCAGGGTGTGCACGCGGGCGTTGCGCCAGTGCCGGTCGAGGTTGTGCTCGGCCAGGGTGGCCTGGCTGCCGGCCAGTTCGAACAGGGTGGTGCTGGCGGCCAGGGAGATCTCGGTGCTGATCGCGCGGGCTTCGGCCACGGCGATGGAGGCGGAGGCGACCAGATCGGTGGCGGATTCATCGCGGGGCAAGCCCGCTCCCACGTTGGCTGCTGAAGCTGAGGCTGTGACTGTGACTGCTGCTGCGGCGCGGTCGAGGTATTCGCCAGCGCGTTCGAGCAACGCTTCGGTGGCGTGCAGGCGGATCGACAGGTGGCCGAAGCTTTTCAGGGTCAGTGGATCGTCGCTGGCTTTGTCCTGGCCCGAGTCGACCCATGGCCGGCTGCGGGTACGGACGAAGTGCAGGGCGTCTTCGAAGGCGGCGCGGGCGATGCCAGTGTCGATTGCCGCATGGAGGATCTGCGCCAGCGGGCCGACGATGGTCGGGCGCTCGAAGGCGCTCTGGAATGGCACCACGTCAGCGGCGGCGACGAACACGTTGTCGAACACCACCGAACCGCTGCCGGTGGTGCGCTGGCCGAAGCCGCTCCAATCGTCGATCACCTGCACGCCCGGCGCGTCGGCGGGGACGAACGCCAGTTGCTGGACGCCGTCGTCATCGATCACCGAGGTGGGGATACGTTGCGCGTAGAGGGCGCCGGTGGAATAGAACTTGCGGCCGTTGATGCGATAACCGTCGCCGTCACGGCTCAGCCGGGTGGTGCGGTCGTGGGCGGTCTTGGTGCCCAGTTCGGCCAGGGCATTGCCGAAGCGTCGACCGGCCAGCACTTCGCCGTACAGGCGTTGCTGTTGTTCGGGGCTGCCGTTCACTCGCAGCACTTCCAGGGCGTAGAAGTGGTTTTGTGGGATCTGCCCGAGCGAGGCGTCGGCTTGGGCGATGCGGGCGATGACCTTGGCCAGGGTGACGTTGGATACGCCGGCGCCGCCGAAGGCCTTGGGCACGCTGATGGCCCACAGGCCGGAGCGGGTGAACAGCTCCAGTTCGGCGTGTGGCAGGCGGCGCTCGCGGTCGCGCAGGGCGCTGTCTTTGCGCAATTGCTGGGCGATGTGTTCGGCGACGGCCAGGGCTTGGGCGTCGCTGCTGATGACTGCTGCGTTCATAGTGTTCTCCGGGGCCTTGGGGCCGCTTGCGCAGCCCTTCGCGGGCAAGCCCGCTCCCACAGGTACAGCGCCGTCTTCAAGGGCGGCGCGGTCCCTGTGGGAGCGGGTTTACCCGCCAAGGGCCGCACAGCGGCCCCAGGCGCTCACTCAGATCCAGGAATGTCGGGCAGGACGGGTGCCGTTCAGGTGGTAGGCACCAATCGCGTGATACTTCCAGCGCACTGGATCGTGCAGGGTGTGCACGCGGGCATTGCGCCAATGCCGATCGAGATTGAACTCGGCCAAGCTGGCGCGGCTGCCGGCAAGCTCGAACAGCTTCTCGCTGGCCTGCAGGGCGATCTCGGTGGTGAGCACCTTGGCTTGCGCCACGGCAATCGAGGCGAGCGCGGCGGCGTCTGCATCGATCTCCCCGGCATTGACCTCATCGAGCACCCGCGCAGCCCTGCGCAGCAGCGCCTCGGCGGCGTGCAGTTCGAGCTTGAGGCGGCCGATGTCGGCGATCACGTAAGGGTCGTCGCTGGCGCGCTCGACATTGGCATCGATGAACGGCCGCGATTTGTCCCGCACGAAGCTGATCGCATCATCGATGGCCGCTTCAGCGATACCCGCGTCGATCGCGGCCTGGATCAACTGCGAAGCTGCGCCCTGGATGTTCGGCAGGTCGCGCTGACGCCAGTTGTCGATGACCAGTTCCGCGTCCACCGGCACCTGGTCGAGCAGCACCGTGCCGCTGGCCGTGGTGCGTTGGCCAAAGCCGGACCAGTCGTCGACGATACGCAAGCCAGGGCTGCCACGGCGCACGAATGCCAGGCGCTGGCGGCCCTCGTCATCCAGGGCCTTGACCGCCACCCAATGGGCGAACAGCGCCCCCGTGGAATAGAACTTCTCACCACTGATGCGATAGCCCTCGCCATCGCGGCTGATTCGCGCCTTGAGGGTCAGGGTGTCTTTGCTGCCGCGCTCAGGCCCGGCATTGCCGATGCGCCAGCCGTCGAGCACGGAGCGGAAAATCAGCGCTTGTTGAGCCTCGGTGGCGGTCAGGCGCAGCAGCTGGAGCATGCCGAACTGGTTTTGCGGGATCTGCCCCAACGCAGGGTCGGCGGCGCTGATGATGCGAAACACTTCAGCGACGGTTTCAAAAGAAACATCCGGGCCACCGAAGGCCTTGGGAATGCTGATGCTGCCCAGGCCGCTGCGGGTGAACAGCTCGATTTCGGCCCAAGGCAGTTTGCGCTGCTGGTCGCGGCGGGCGGCTTGCTGGCGGGCAACTTGGGCAAGTTCGTGAGCGGCCTGCAGGGCTTCGGCGTCATTGCGCAGGATCTTGGCAGGCAACAGCAGCGGTGAGCTGTCGAGGTCGCTGGCGAACAGGGTTTCTGGCTGGCTGGACATCAGTACCGCTCCTTGGCTGCACTCAATGCCCTGGCGTTATGCACTGGGGTGATTGTGATCCTGACCATTCCTTACCTCACAAAAGTGGCTGTGTCGCGGGTGGTGGTGGCGACAGACGTTTGTTGGTCCGGTGGTCCGGTGCATATACCCTATTCGCTTATAAAAACTTTATGAACTAACCTTTTGGAATATAAATAGAAGCAGTTTTCTGCCCGTGAAACGAACGTGGGAGCGGGCTTGCCCCGCGATAGCGCCAGTGAATTCACCGACGCTATCGCGGGGCAAGCCCGCTCCCACGCGTGGGAGCGGGCTTGCCCCGCGATGCTTTTGGCTGCTTAACAAAACATAACGTCCCACTCGTTGTGTTCCCCAAGAAATCCCCGATAGGATGGCCCAAAGCTATTGCAGGGCTCTGCCACAGGGTTTTCGCAGTGCCTGCAATGAATTGACCCACTTACAAGAACACAACAGGGGACGGTCATGAGGGAGCGGGGAATGGCGCAAGCCAGGCGTGGTGCCTGGCCGCTGGCGACCGGCGCGATGCTGGTGCTGGCACTGGGGATATGGACAGGCAGCGTTGAAGCTGCTGCTGCCGATGAGTATTCGACCGAATCTGCCAAGGCCAGCGAAAGCCTGCTGATCGACGCTGCCCATGCCGGCAAGCGTCTGGTGGTGGTGGGTGATCGCGGCCATATCCTGTTCTCCGACGACCAGGGCAAGACCTGGACCCAGGCCCGGGTGCCCACCCGGCAACTGCTCACCGCAGTGTTCTTCCTCGACGACAAGCGCGGCTGGGCGGTCGGCCACGACGCACAGATCCTCGCCAGCACCGATGGCGGCGCCACCTGGAGCAAGCAGTTCGAAGACCTTTCCCGCGAAGCGCCGTTGCTCGACGTCAAATTCCTCGACGCCCAGCATGGCTTTGCCGTGGGCGCTTATGGTGCGCTGCTGGAAACCACCGATGGCGGCCAGCATTGGCAGGACGTCGCCGAGCGCCTGGACAACCCTGATCAGCTGCACCTCAATGGCATTGCCGCAATCAAGGACGCCGGCCTGTTCGTCGTCGGTGAGCAGGGCAGCATGTTCCGCTCCAGCGATAACGGCCAGAGCTGGACCACCGTGCAAGGCCCCTACGAGGGCTCGCTGTTTGGCGTGATCGGCACCGCCCAGGCGCAGACCCTGTTGGCCTATGGCCTGCGCGGCAACCTGTACCGCTCGACGGATTTTGGCGACAGCTGGCAACAGATCGATCTCAAGGCCGCGCGTGGCCCGCTCGAATTCGGCCTGGCAAGCGCTACGCTTCTCGATGACGGCAGCCTGGTGCTGGTCGGCAATGGCGGCAGCGTGCTGCGCAGCCATGACGACGGCCAGACTTTCACGGTCTACAACCGTGCTGATCGGATTGCCTTGGCCGGGGTCAGTGGCCTGGCCGATGGCGGCCTGCTACTGGTCGGCCAAGGCGGGCTGCACCTGGCCAACGGCGAAGGCGCCGAAGAAGAGGTGCGGCCATGACTCGCCAGGAGAGCTTTGACATGCACCAGCACCATCAGGACAAGGCCACGCTGCTCGAACGGCTGATCTTCAACAACCGCCCGGTAGTGATCGGCCTGTGCTTGTTGGTGAGCATCTTCCTGTTCTGGCAGGCCACGCAGATCCGGCCATCGACCAGTTTCGAGAAGATGATCCCGCTCGAGCACCCCTTCATCGAACAGATGCTCGAGCACCGCAACGACCTGGCCAACCTCGGCAACACCGTGCGCATCTCGGTCGAAGCGGTCAATGGCGATATCTTCGACAAGGACTACATGGAGACCCTGCGTCAGATCCATGACGAGGTGTTCTACATCCCCGGTGTCGATCGGGCCGGGCTCAAGTCGCTGTGGAGCCCCAGCGTGCGCTGGACCGAGGTCACCGAGGAAGGCTTTGCCGGCGGCGAGGTGATCCCCAATACCTACAACGGCTCGGCCGACAGCCTCGACCAGTTGCGCGACAACGTGCTCAAGTCGGGCCAGGTCGGGCGCCTGGTGGCCAACAACTTCAAGTCGAGCATCGTCGATGTACCGCTCTTGGAGAGCTACCCCGATCCGCAGGATCAGGGTAAGCAGATCAAGCTCGACTACCAGCAATTCTCCCACCAGCTGGAAGAGAAGATCCGCGACAAGTTCCAGGCGCAGAACCCCAATGTGAAGATTCACATCGTCGGCTTCGCCAAGAAGGTCGGCGACCTGATCGATGGCCTGGTGATGGTGGCGCTGTTCTTTGGCGTGGCGCTGGTGATTACCTGGATCCTGCTGTACTGGTTCACCTGGTGCATCCGCAGCACCATCGCCGTGCTCATCACCACCTTGGTGGCGGTGGTCTGGCAGCTGGGACTTATGCATGCAGTGGGCTTCGGCCTCGACCCGTACTCGATGCTGGTGCCGTTCCTGATCTTCGCAATCGGCATCTCCCACGGGGTGCAGAAGATCAACGGCATCGCCCTGCAATCGAGTGGCGCCGACAATGCCCTGACAGCTGCCCGACGCACCTTCCGCCAGCTGTTCCTGCCAGGGATGATCGCCATCCTCGCCGACGCCGTGGGCTTCATCACCCTGCTGATCATCGACATCGGCGTGATTCGCGAGCTGGCCATCGGCGCTTCGATTGGCGTGGCGGTCATCGTCTTCACCAACCTGATCCTGCTGCCGGTCGCCATCTCCTATGTGGGCATCAGCAAGAAGGCGATCGAGCGCAGCAAGAAGGATGCGACCCGCGAGCATCCGTTCTGGCGCCTGCTGGCCAATTTCGCCAGCGCCAAGGTCGCGCCGATCTCCATCGCCCTGGCCTTGGTCGCCTTCGCCGGTGGGCTGTGGTACAGCCAGAACCTGAAGATCGGCGACCTGGACCAAGGCGCGCCTGAGCTGCGCCCGGACTCGCGCTACAACCAGGACAACCACTTCATCATCAGCAACTACTCGACCAGTTCCGATGTCCTGGTGATCATGGTCAAGACCCCACCTGAAAGCTGCTCGATCCACTCGACCCTGGCGCCGATCGACGAGCTGATGTGGACCATGCAGAACACCCCGGGAGTGCAGTCGGCGATCTCCCTGGTGACGGTGTCCAAGCAGATGATCAAGGGCATGAACGAGGGCAACCTGAAATGGGAGACCTTGTCGCGTAACCCGGATGTGCTCAACAGCTCGATCGCCCGTGCCGATGGCCTGTACAACGCCGACTGCTCGCTGGCGCCGGTGCTGGTGTTCCTCAACGACCACAAGGCCGAGACCCTGGAGCGGGTGACCGCGGTGGCCAAGACGTTTGCCGACAGCCATAACAAAGAAGGCCTGCAGTTCCTTCTGGCGGCGGGTAACGCGGGTATCGAAGCGGCCACCAACGAGGTGATCAAGTCGGCCGAGCTGACCATCCTGATCCTGGTCTACCTGTGCGTAGCGGTGATGTGCATGATCACCTTCCGCTCGTTTGCCGCGACCTTGTGTATCGTTCTGCCACTGGTACTGACCTCGGTGCTGGGTAATGCGCTGATGGCCTTCATGGGCATTGGCGTGAAGGTCGCCACCTTACCGGTGGTGGCGCTGGGGGTGGGGATTGGCGTGGACTACGGCATCTACATCTACAGCCGCCTGGAGAGCTTCCTGCGGGCTGGGTTGCCGTTGCAGGAAGCCTATTACCAGACCCTGCGCTCGACCGGTAAAGCAGTGCTGTTCACTGGTTTGTGCCTGGCGATTGGCGTGTGCACCTGGATCTTCTCGGCGATCAAGTTCCAGGCCGACATGGGCCTGATGCTGACCTTCATGTTGCTGTGGAACATGTTCGGTGCGCTGTGGCTGCTGCCGGCGCTGGCGCGGTTCTTGATCAAACCGCAGAAGTTGGCGGGCAAGGAGGGCGGCTCGATCTTCGCTCATTGATCGGTGTACGGGGCCGCAAAGCGGCCCCACAGGTATACTGCGGATCTTTGCACTTCAGGTACCCCTTCGATGACCACCCTCGCCACCGCCCTCGAATCCAGCGACATGCTCCTGATCGATGGCCTGCACGCCTTCGACTTCACCTTCGACGCCAACGGTCTGCTGATCGAGTGCATGGACGGCCGCGAACTCAAGCGCTGGACCTTCACCCCTGAGCAAGTCGCCGCGGCAATCGGCGCGGGTGAAGAGTGGCGCCTCAACGATGATCAGGGCGAGCATCAACTAGTCTGTATGAGTGCCGTGTACGGCTCGGACGATGACGATGAATACGACGATGATGAACCGGACCTGGAAGTGCCTGCTGGCCGCTAGTCTGATGAGCCTTGTTTTCCAGGCCCACGCCGCGACCCTGCTGGTGGGCAGCTACACCGACGGCGCCAGCAAGGGTATCTACCGCTACCATTTCGACACTGAACGCGGCCAGATCGATACCCAGCCACTGCAAGTGGTCAACAGCGTCAGCCCGTCGTGGCTGGTGCTCTCTGCCGACCAGCGCCTCTTGTTTGCGGTCAATGAAACGCCCAAGGGCCAGGTCAGCAGTTTTGCCCTCAGCAGCAAGGGCGAGATCAAACCGTTGAACCAGGTCGCCAGCCAAGGCGATGAGCCGACCCACGCCAGCCTCAGCCACGATCAGCGCTACTTGTTCGTCGCCAACTACGCGGTCGCCGCCGACCCGGGCGGCAGCCTGGTGGTGATCCCGGTGGCCAAGGACGGCAAGCTCAAGCCGGTGGTGCAGCAGGCGCGGCATGCGCCGAGCAAGGTCAACCTCGAGCGCCAGGCCGGCGCCCATGTGCATTCGCTGGTGCCTTCGCCTGAAGGCCGCCACCTGTATGCCAGCGACCTGGGCGCGGACAAGGTGTTCATCTACCGCTACGACGGCGCCAGTACCGAACAGCCGCTGAGCGCGGCGATTCCGGCCTCGGTCAGCCTGCCGCCAGGCAGCGGGCCGCGGCATTTGCTGTTCGATGCCAAGGGCCAGCACGCTTATCTCACCCTGGAGATGAGTGGCGAAGTGGTGGTGTTCGATGTTGAGGATGGCGCCCTGATCGAGCGCCAGCGCCTGGCCTTGAGCGAAAGCCAAGACGCCGCTGCCAAGGCTTCGGGCGGCTTGCACTTGTCGGTCGATGGACGCTTTCTGTATGTCAGCAACCGCGGTACGGCAAATGAAATCGTGGTGTATGCAGTGGCCAAGGATAACGGCCAGCTAACCCTGCTGCAGCGCCGTTCGGTCGAGGGCGATCATCCGCGTGAGTTCGCCCTGGACCCCAGTGGCAACTACCTGCTGGTGGCCAACCAGAAGAGCAACCAGATCGTGGTCATGCGCCGCGACCCGCGTAGCGGCAAGCTCGGGGAGACGGTGCAGAAGCTGGCCCAGGATGCGCCCTCGGACCTCAAGTTCATCGAGTGACTATCAACAGGGGCTATCAACAGCGACTATCAACCGGGGTGATAATTGCTACTGCTGCAATGAATTTCAGTGGCAGAGCTTGGCGGCGTAAGTTTGACCCAAGGCCCACCCGGGCCACTGTCAAACCACCGATGTCGAGGTCAGCCCAGATGAACTTCAATCTCTTCCCGGTTATTGCCGCTTCCGCCATTTCCGCTTCTGTCGTGTTGCCTGCCCATGTGCACGCCGACACCAGCCGCAAGGCATCTGCCACCCACAGCTATACCGAGCAGTACCTGCGCCAGAGTGCCCATTTTCATGCGGCATTGAGTGGCAAGAACGCGGTGTGAGCACTGAACCTGTGGGAGCGGGCTTGTGCCCGCAAAGCATACACTGCGGCGTAGGGCCAGGGCTTTGCCCTGGTTCGCGGGCAAGCCCGCTCCCACAGGTTCCGCTCCCAGGCTGATAGCTATTTAGCCATAACGGCCTTGAACAGCTCTGAAGCCAGCCACCCCTGCAACCAGCTCCGCACGCGCGGATAAGCCGCCTCGGCGAACCACTGCGGTTCGACCCCGGCAAACTGGCGCATAAGGGGGAGTAGGGCAGCATCGGCCAGGCTGGGATGCCCGGCAAGTAGATAAGGCCGGCCTTCGAGCAGTCCTTCAAGCTCCGCCAGCCAGGGCTCGGCCTGCTGGCGGTAATGCTCCCGCGAATGCTCGGGGTAGCGTTCGGCATACTTGTACAGGTTGACCTGGGTCTTGAACACGCTATCGTTGCGTGCGATCAGGACCTCAGCGTGCTGCGCCGCAGCCGGATCTGCTTGCAGCCGCCAGTCCTGCGGATCGTTCTGCGCCAGTGCCCAGCGCATGATATCCAGGCTTTCTTCCAGTACGCCGTCGGCAGTCGCCAACACCGGCACCGTGCCCTTGGGCGACAGTGCCAGCAGTTCAGCCGGTTTGTTCTTCATTGCCACTTCACACACCTGCACGGCGCAGCCGGCATAGCGCAGGGCCAGGCGCGCGCGCATGGCCCAGGGGCAGCGGCGGAACGAGTAGAGGATCATCCGCACACTTCCACATCGCTCAAACCATTGCCCTGACGGCGTACCTGGATCTGCACCGGAATCCGCTCGTGCATCTCCTGCACGTGCGAGATCACCGCGACCTTGCGGCCCTGGGCCTGCAAGCCATCGAGGGCGTCCATGGCCAGTTGCAGCGACTCAGGATCAAGGCTGCCAAAACCTTCGTCGATGAACAGCGACTCGATGCGCAGGGTACTCGAAGCCATCGAGGCCAGACCCAAGGCCAGGGCCAGCGAAACCAGGAAGGTCTCGCCACCAGACAATGAGTGCACCGAGCGCAGCTCATCGCCCATCTCGGTGTCCAGCACCAGCAGGCCAAGGGCACTGCCGCCGCGTTTGAGGCGGTAGCGCTTGGCCAACTGGCGCAGCTGGCTGTTGGCGTGGTGCAGCAGCAAGTCGAGGTTGTAGCCCTGGGCGATCTTGCGGAACACATCGCCAGAGGCCGAGCCGATCAGGGCATTCAAGCGCGCCCAGCGTTGCCACTGTTGATAGGCCTGCTCGATCTCTGCGGCCAGGGCCTGATGGGCTTGTTGGCGACGCTGGTCGTCGGCGTGTTGCGCGCGCAGTTCGGCGCACTGCTGTTCATGCACTGCCAGTTGTTGCTGCAGCTCGCTGAGGGCCTGCTCCAGTTCTTCAGTGGGCATTTCGCTGATGGCGTGCTGGTTGTGCTGTTGCAGGCGCTGCTGGCGCTCTTGCAGCAGCACGCGGCCTTGTTCGATGGCTTTGTCGGCAGCTTGTACGCGTTGGCGTAGCTCGGCCACTGCGCCATCGTCGATAGCCAGCAGCCGGTCCAGGCCTTGGTCGTCCAGCTCCGGATGATCGGCGCGCCATTGGCTGATTTGCTGTTGCAGCGCCTGGTGCTCCTGCTCCAGGGCCTCGCGGCGCTGTTGATTGGCCTTGAGTTCCGCAGCCACTTGCAGGCTTTGCGTGTTGGCATCCTGGAGCGCCTGGGCAGTACTGGCTTCGCTGCTGCGCGCCTGTTCTACCTGCTGCTCCAGATGCTGCTGCCAGGCTTCGGCATTGGCGTGCTCGGCCAACAGCTCGGCCAGGGTCGCGCGCGCTTGTTGCTGTTGCTCGGCAAGACTGGCCAGCTGCTGCTGCAGCTCGCCCTGACGTTGCAGGCGCGCTTGCTGCTGGTCGCGCAGGCGTTCCAGTTGTTGCTGGCGCTGCTGCTGTTGTTGCTGTTCGTCCTGTTGCTGCTCCAGCTGGAGCATGCGCTGGGCCACCTGCTGATCCAGAGCCAGGAAGGCATGCGCAGGTTCGTCGCGCAGGGCCTGGAGAATGTCAGCAGGCAATACCCCGGCAAAATCGGCCAATGCCTGCTCCAGGCGTTCCTGGTCGGCGTCGAGTGCCTGGTGCTGCTGGTCGAGACGCCGCTGCGCCTGCTGTTGCGCTTCGTTGGCGGCCTGCAATTGCTGGGTGAGGCGGGCAGCGTCCTTTTGCAGGGTCAGTAGCGCGCTCTGGCGTTGTTCGTCGCGGCTGATTTCGCCGTCCAGACGGCGCAATTGGCCCTCCAGCCAGTTGCTGCGGCTGCTGTCGTCCTGAGCACTGAGCGAAGGCCACAGGGCATGCGCCTGCAACTGCTGCTGCAGCGGTTGCAGCTGTTCGACCAATTGCCCCTGCTGGTGCTGGTACTCCTTGACCTGGCCATTGACCATACCGACCTGGGTGCGCAGGTCGATCAGGCGCGTATTGAGGCTTTCCACCTGAGCCAAGGCAGCGGCTTCTTCGGCCTGGTCATGTCGGCCAAGACTATTGAGCAGCGCCTCGGGCTGATGGAACGGGTGCTCGGCGCTGCCGCAGACTGGGCATGGCTCGCCATCGCGCAACTGGGCGCGCAGTTCTTCGACGCTGGTATTGCGTGCCAGGCGCTGGCGTTCGAGCAACTGGCGGGTCAGCGTCAGGGCTTGCTCGGCGGTTTCCAGCTCGGCCTTGGCCGACCGGCCTTCGGCGATCAATTGCTGGCGTTGGTGCAGGCCCTGTTGCTGACGTTCGCGCAGCGACTGGATGTTCTGTTGCAGCTCTTGCTCGCGGGCGTGCAGGCGTGACAGTTCTTCCACTGCGCGCTGCTGCTTGCGGTTCTCCTGCAGCATGGTGCCGAGCAGGTCGAGCTGTTCGGCCAGCGCCTGCGGCTCGGCGCCAGCTTCATGGAACAACACCTCGAAGGCGTCGCGCTGCTCCTGCAACTGGGCATTGGCCTGGCTGGCCTGGGCTTGCAGGCCGGGCAGTTCATCGCGGCCCTGGCGCAGGCGATTGCCGATTTGCAGCAGCTGCTGCAGTTGCCCGCGATAGGCCTGCCAAGCGCTGCCCAATGTGGCCAGCGGGGCGCTGTCGGCCAGGGCGGCATCGATTGCGGCCAGTTGCTGCTGGCTGCGCTGCTGCTGCTCGTCGAGTTGCTGCAACTGCTGCTGAGCGTCACTGACGGCCTGCTCGGCGTCTCGGGCGAGGTCGCCAAGCTTGGCTGACTCACTGTCCAGACGCGCCAGGTTGTCCTGGGCGGCGAAGGCTTGGCGCAGGCGCGGGGCGCTGTCGCTTTGCACGGTCTGGGCCTGGCTCAGCGCCTGGCGTGCCGCTTGCAGAGCGTGTTGCAGCTCCAGGGCGCGTGCTTGCAGGCTCTGTTGCTGGTCTTGCTGCGCCGCAAGCGCAGCAGCCAACGGCGTAAGCTGGCTGGCCACGGCTTGCTGGCGATGGAACGGGTGGCGCTGCGGCGCCAGGCGTTCCAGGTGCTGCAGATCCAGGCGCTGTCCGGCCAGTTGTTGCCAGTCGTGCTCAGCGCTTTGCAAGGCTTGGCTGGCGGCGCTGTGCTGGGCTTGCAGTTGGTGCTGTTCACTGAGCCAGGCGCGATGCTGTTGCAGTTGGCGCTCGCGCGCCTGCTCGGCCTTGAGCGCTTGTTGCGCCTGCTCCAGGCGCTGATCGAGCTCGGCGCGAGCCTCCACGGCCATCGGCAGCAGGTGGCTGGCGCGCTCCTTGAGGGCGTTGTGGGCATCGCCCGCTTCTCGCGATTTACTGAACGCACGCTGACCGAGGCGGGTATAGATCGCAGTATTGGTGAGCTTTTCCAGCAGTTCGCTGCGCTCTTTGTCGTCGGCCTTGAGGAAGGCGCTGAACTCGCTCTGGGCCAACATCACCGCGCGGGTGAACTGCTCGAAGTTCAGGCCCAGGCGCGCTTCGACCAATTGCTTGTATTCGTTCTTGCCGCTGCCCAGCAGCTGCTCGCTGTCCAGATCGTAGAGGCTCTGGCGACTGTGCTGCAACTTGCCGTTGGCCTTGTCGCGGGCGCGGTTGGCCTCCCAGCGGGCGCGGTAGCGGTGGCCGTCGATACCCACGAAGTCGACCTCGGCAAAGCCGCTGCCGGTGCCCCGGCGCAACAGGTTGCGCGGATCGTAAGTGGGGATGTCGCCGTCGGCGTCTGGCACCTTGGCCTCGCGGCCGATCGCATTGAGCCGCGGCACGGTGCCGAACAAGGCCAGGCACAGGGCATCGAGCAGGGTGCTCTTGCCCGCGCCGGTGGGGCCGGTAATGGCGAACAGACCAGCGCTGGCCAAGGGCTCGGCGGTAAAGTCGATGTCGATCGGGCCGGCGAGCGAGGCGAGGTTTTTCAGGCGAATGGCAAGGATCTTCATGGCTGCTCCTGCTCCAGCTGGACATCCTGCAGGAGCAGGGCGAAATCGCTCAGGGCCTGCTCATCGACGGGATTGCCGTAGGCTTGCTCCCAGGCCCGGCTGAACAAGTCCTGCGGGGTCATCTGGCTCAGCTCGACGAACTCCAGCTCGTCCTCCTCCAGCGTTCCGCGCCCGGCATATTCGGCGCTGATGCGCACCAGGCGCACGGCCTTGCCTTGCAGCGCCGTTTCAATCTGCTGGCGCAGGTCTGGCTGTGGCTCGTCCAGGCGTACCCGCACTTCCAGCCAGGGCTGGCGATTGGGGTCTTCGAGCAGGTCGATCACCGGCAGCTCGGCGAGCTGTTCGAGCAGCTCGGCCAGCGGCGCCGGGCCCATGCGTTGCAGGGCCACAGCGCGGGGCACCGGCCGCGGTTCGACGCTGACCAGCTCGGCACCGTCCAGCTCGACTTCCAGCACCTGGTGGGGGTAGTTGATTTCCGCGAACGACAGCGGGATCGGCGAGCCGCTGTAGCGGATGCGTTCTTCGCGATTGACCTTCTGCGGCTTGTGCAAGTGGCCCAGGGCGACGTAGCTGATGGCCTTGTCGAACAGCTTGGCCGGCAGCGCCTCGGCGTTGCCGATGATCAGGCTGCGTTCGGAGTCTTCGGAGATCGAGCCGCCTGCCATATGCGCGTGGCTGATGGCGATCAGCGCCTGGTCTTTCTTGCGTTTGGCCTGGCCGGCAGCGATCAGTTGCTGATGCACCTGGGTGATGCCTTGCAGGTAATCGTCGCCCAACTGCGGGCCGGTGACTTCGGCAGGACGCAGGAACGGCAGGGCCAGGCACCAGGCGCTGACCTTGCCACGGGCGTTGGTCAGGGGAATCAACAGGCGTTCGGCGTCCAGCTGGCCTTCGTCGAGCCAGTGCACCCGGCCCAGGGCGTGGGTGCGCAGGCGGCGCATCAGCGCGGCGGGCAGCTCGATACGCGAGCCGGAGTCGTGGTTGCCGGCGATCATCACGATGTCCAGCTTGGGCTGTTGCTCGTGGGCCTGGACGATGAATTCGTAGAGGCGTTCCTGGGCTTTGACCGGCGGGTTGACCGTGTCGAAGATATCGCCAGCGATCAGCAGCGCGTCAGGCTGGCGCAGTTTCAGCTGGCCGAGCAGCCAGTGCAGGAAACAGGCGTGTTCGAAATCGCGTTCCTGGCCATGCAGGCTTTGGCCCAGGTGCCAGTCGGAGGTGTGAAACAGACGCATGGGTGACCTGTAGGTGTTGAGTCGGGGTTGCTTGCGATGGAATTTTTGCGGGTGGGTATGGTAACCCAAGTTGCGATCCGCAATGTGCGGTGGATGTGCGGGCCTCATCGCGGCACCAGGCCCGTACCCACACCAGCGAAACGCTACTTGGGATAAAGCGGCGGCAAGCTGCCGCTATCCCCAGTCGGCGCGAGCAATTGCTCGGCTGGCGGGATGGCCCCAATCGCCCGCCACAGCTCATCGCCATGCCAATACTGGCCGCTCTCGCTATACAACGCGCCATTCAATCCATCCAGCGCATCCGACAACGGCACAAAGCGCGCCGCCATTTCGGCCAGGGTTTCGGGCTGCTGGCGTGCCCAGGCATCCAGCGCCTGTCGGGTAGCCTGCGGATCATTGGCCTGACAGGCGCGCTTGAGGTCATCGAGCAAGGTACGCGGGCTCGGGCCAGCCTGCGCCGCGCGCAACACCGCTGGCTGCGAGCGTGCGCGCCACCACAAGGCGAAGCCGAGCAGCGTGGTCAATGCCAACACCAGGGTCGCCAGTTGCCAAGGCCACAGCAGGGTGCTGGCAGAGCTGCTATCACCCACCGGGGTTTCGGCACTCAAGGCAGGGTTGTCCTGCACGTTGAGGCTGCGCGCCGGCAGGCTGCTGTGTTCCAGGTGATCCTCGCGGGTGTTCCACCAGGTCACGTCGACGGTCGGCAAGGTCAGCTCGCCGCTGTGGGTCGGTACCAGCGCTTCACGTTCTTCACGGTTGGCGGTCATGCCGCGCTCGTTGATCTCGTTACGCAGCAACGGCTGGTCAGGGTAGCGGCGCAGGCCAAGGATTTCGGTGGCCGGTAGTGGCGGCAACTGAGTGCTGGACAGGCCATCGGCGCGCAGGGTGACGCTGCGGGTCATTGAATCGCCGATCTGCACCGTTTGGGTGCTGGGGTCGGGGTTCCAGCGTTCTTCCAGGGTCAAGCTGCGTGCTGGCAGCCACGGGGTGTCGGCAGGATAGTTGGCCGGGATCGGCCGCACGCTAAGGCGCAGCGGCAGCGAGCTGACTTGTACCTGGCGACCGGCGCGCTGCTCGGCGCTGTCGGCGGCGGTGGCGGTGAAGGTCAGCGAGGGGATATCCAGGCTGCCGCTGTGCTGCGGATAAACCGCATAGCGGGTTTCGATGACGCCGTGGCGCACGCCGTCGATGTCTTTTTCATAGGTGCGCGACTCGCCCAGCGGCTCGACCTTGGCGTTGTCCAACTGCAGCGGGGTGAGGCTGCTGTCGTCGTACAGCGATACCGAATGGTAGATGCGCAGGGTCAGCACGGCCTGGGCCTGGACGTAGACCTCAGTGCTGTCCAGGGTCGCTTCGACGAACACCTTGGCGGCGCTGTCCGGGCGGCTGGCATCGGCTTGGAGCACTTGCAGGTCGATGGGCAGGCTGTGCGACTGGCCCAGTTGCAACGCGGGGATGCTCAAGCTGCCGCTGCGCCGCGGCAGCAGGGTGATGATCCAGCGGGTGCTGGCGCGGGTTTCGCCATCGAGGGTGTGCAGGCTGTTCAGCTGACGGGTGCCGCGCACTTCGAAGTCGGCATCCAGGGCACGCAGGTCGGGTTTGCCGAACTGGGTGACATCCTGGCTTTCGAGGATCAGCTCCAGGGTTTCACCGGCTAGCAGGCGGCTGCGATCGACGCTGGCTTGCAGGGTCGGTTGGGCTTGGACCTGGACGATCCAGAGCAGGGTGAGGAGCAAGACGCCGAAGCGACTCATCGTGGGTTTTCCTGATGCAATTGCTGTTCATACCAGAATTTGCGCCGCAACAGCTGCGCTGGGTTGTCCGGGATCTCGCGCAGCCACTGTTCCAACGCCTGGCGTTGTTCGGCATCCAGGCTGGTGGCAGTCGGGCGTTGCGGCGGCTGGGTAAGGCTGTCGTCGTCGCCGGCCTGATTGCCTGACGGCGGCTGGCCGTTGCTGCTGTCGCCTTGCTCCTGGCCGGGCGCTTGCTCCTCGTTGCCGGGGGTGGCTTGCGCCTGATTGGCCGCTGAGCTGCTGTTACCGTCGGTTTCGCTGCCTGGGGTGCCTTGGGCATCGCTGCTGGCTTGTTGCTGTTCGGCCTTGGCTTGACGCTGCAGCAACAGTTGCTGGACCAGGGCCTGGTTGTCCAGTGCCGCTTGCAGTTCCGGTTGGCGCTCAAGGGCCTGCTCGTAGGCGTCCAGGGCTGCTTCCAGTTGATCGGCACGGGCCAGGGCATTGCCTCGATTGTAGTGGGCGGCGGCCGTGCTGCCTTGGGCAAATGCCTTGGCCGCACCTTCATAGTCACCGGCCTGGTACAGCGCCATGCCACGCCATTGCGGATCGTCGAAGTGGCGTGCGGCCTCGGCCGGACGTTGTTGCTCCAGCAGACGCTGGCCTTGCTGGTCAGGGCGCAGCCACAGGTCGTTGAATTCGAACGCCTGGCTCGGTTGCGGCAGCGCCAGCAGCAATGGCAGGCAAAACAGCCAGCCGCGCCGTCCGGCACAGGCAGCCAGCAACAAAAGCGGCAGCAGTAGCCAGTAGCCCTGGTCGGCCCAGCTGTCCAACTGCAGGGTCTGGCCATCGTTGCGCAAGCCGCGCGGACTATCGAACAGGCCCAGGCCGCGCAGGTCCAGGTCGTCGATGCGGGCGTGGCGATAGCGCCCGCCAGTGCCATTGATGAAGGCCTTGAGGCTGGCGCTGTCCAATCGGGGGAGGAGGATACCGCCTTGCTCATCCTTGAGGTATTCGCCATTGACCTGGCGCACCGGCGCGCCCTCGCTGCTGCCGATGCCGAGCATCAGCAGGCTGGGGCCCTGGCGGCCTAGCGCCTGCTTGATGCCGTCGCGCTCCTGATCGCTCAAGGCCGAGCCGATCAGCAACAGGCGGCCTTGGCCCAAGCCGCTCTGGGCTAGCAAAGCCAGACCTTTGTGCACTGCCAGGTCGGCGCGCTGGCCGGGCTGGGGCATGATCGACGGGTCGATCGCTTCCAGCAGGTTGCGCGTGGTACCCAGGTCGTCGGACAGCGGCACCAGGGTGTGGGCGCTACCGGCATAGACGATCAACGCGGTCTGGCTGTCGCGGCGGTGTTCGAGCAGGTCGAGCACCTTGCGCCGAGCCTGCTCCAGGCGATTGGGCGGGCTGTCTTCGGCGAGCATCTGCGGGGTTAGCTCAAGCATGATCACCAGTGGGTCGGCGGGGCGTTGGCGGGTTTCTTCCACCCGCTGCCAACTGGTGCCGAGCAAGGCCAGGACGATCAGTAACCAGGCCAGGCCCAAGGCGATCCACGGCAACTTGCTGTTGCTGCCACTGCCGCCGCCAAGCAGTACCGCATGAAATTGTGGCGGCAGGATCATCTGCCAGCGCCCGGCGCGCTTGCGCCGGTGCCAGAGCTTGAACAGCAGCCAGGCGAGCAGCGGAACGACCAGCAGCCAGAGCGGGCGCAACCATTGTGGCCAGAGATCGATCATCGCCGCCTCCTAAGCCGTAGGCGTTTCAAGCGCTCGCGCCATTGCGGGTGCGGTTGCAAGAAGCTGGGGCGACGCAGGACCCGCTGCAACAGGTTATCCGGCCATTGCACAGCGACTACCAGCAACACGCTCAGCAGCAGCGCCAGGGCCAGCGGCCAGGCATACAGCTCCTTGGCGGTGCGCGCCTGGGTCGGTTGCTGCGCCACTGGCTCCAACTGATCGAGGGTGTCGCCGATCGCGTCCAGCTCGGCGCCGTCATGGGCGCGGAAATAGGTGCCCTGGGTCAGCTCGGCGATTTCCCGCAGCGAGGCTTCATCCAGGTCCAGGCTCGGGTTCAGCCCGAGTAGGCCAGGAGTGCCGCTGGCCTCGGGGTTGGCGCCGATGCCGATGGTGTAGATGCGCACGCCTTCCTGGGCGGCCAGACGGGCGGCGGTCAGCGGATGGATCTGCCCGCCGTTGTTGGCGCCGTCAGTGATCAGCACCAGCACTCGGCTCTGCGCCGGGCGCTGGCGCAGGCGCTTGACGGCCAGGCCAATGGCATCGCCAATTGCCGTGTTCTTGCCGGCGATGCCGATCTGCGCTTCATCGAGGAAGGTGCGTACGGTGCGCCGGTCGAAGGTCAGCGGCGCTTGCAGGTAGGCCTCGCTGCCGAACAGGATCAGGCCCACCCGGTCGCCCTCGCGGTCCTGGAGGAAATCGCCGAGCAGCGCCTTGACCAGGTCCAGGCGGCTGATTTCCTCATCTTTCCACTGCATGTCGGGGAAATCCATCGACCCGGAGACATCCACGGCCACCAGCAGGTCACGCCCGCTGGCCGCCACCGGCACCGGTTCGCCGAGCCATTGCGGGCGGGCGGCGGCGATCAGCAGCAGCAGCCAGATCAATACGTAGGGTGCCTGCTGGCGCCAGGTCGGCAGGTTGAGTCGCGCGCGCCGGCCGGCCAGGCCTTCGAGCTCATTGAGAAAGCCAACCTTGAGCACCGGCTCCCCGCTGTCGGCGGCCGGCAGCAGCAAGCGCGCCAGCCACGGCAGCGGCAGCAGCAGGAAGATCCACGGCCAGGCCAGCTCAAACATGCTTGCGAATCCAGGTTTCGACCGCCTGGCTGAGCCCGGCGATCGCTTTGTCGTCGAGCTTGCACTCGGGTTTGTAGGTGCCTTCGACCAGTACCATCCAGCGGGTCAGGCCAGCAGCGGGGCAGCGGTTATCGAGAAACGCCAGCCATTGACGGCCGCTGAGCGTGTGGCTGTTGGCGCCGGGGTAGTGGTTGCGGCACAGGCGTTTGAGCAGGGCGTTGATCTGCTGCAACCAGGCGCCTGCGGGTGCACCGTCATAGGGACGGGGCAGGCGCGCGAGCTCGGCCAGGGCTTCCACCCGTACCGGGTCCAGGGGTTGTTCGGCGCGCACGATCCGCCGCTTGCCAGGGCGCCATTTACGCACCCGCCACAAGCCCCAAGCGAGCAGTGGTAGCAGCGCCAGTAGCACCCCCCAGCCGGGTGCAGGCGGCCACCAGCCAATCGCCGCGGGGGCGATCAACGGCTGCAGCGAATCCAGCGGGTTCATTTGCTGCTCCCTGGTCGCTGGGCGTTGAGGTACTCGCGCAGCTGCTCGATCATCTCGCTTTGGGTGCTCAGTGGCATTAGCACCACGCGCAGCTTTTGCGCCAGCAGCTCCCAGCGCTCGATCCGTGCTTCGGCCTGCTGGTGGTAGGTGCGGCGCAGGTTGGCATCGAGGGTGTCGAGTTCCAGCTGGGCCCCGCGCTGGGCGAAGCGCAGCAGGCCGGCAGCGGGCAGGGCATGGTCGAGCGGATCGGAGACCGGCATCAGCAGCACGTCGCAGTGGCGTGAGAGCATCGACAGGTGCTGCTCGACGCCCTCGCTGAGTGCGCGTTCGTCGCAAATGACGATGGCCAGGCTGCCCGGGCGCAGCACTTCGCGCGCCCGGCGCAGGGCCAGGGCCAGGCTGTCGGCCTGCGGCACCGCTTCGGTGTGCAGGGCCTGGTTGACCTTGGCCAACCGGTTGAGCAGTTGCAACAGGCTTTGCTTGCTGCGCCGCGGCTTGACTTCATGGTGCTCGTTATCGCCAAACACCAGGCCGCCGATGCGGTCGTTATGGCCCAGCGCGGCCCAGCCGAACAGCGCCGCAGCCTGGGCCGCCAGGACCGACTTGAACATCAATCCGGAGCTGAAGAACAGCCGCTGGCTTTGCTCGACCATGATGAAGATCGGCCGCTCGCGCTCTTCGTGGAACAGCTTGGTATGCGGCTCCTGGGTGCGTGCGGTAACGCGCCAGTCGATGTTGCGCACATCGTCGCCAGCCTGATACACCCGCACCTGGTCGAAATCCACGCCACGGCCACGCAGCTTGGAATGGTGCAGGCCGACCAGTGGGCTGCGCTGGCCGGGCCGCGAGAACAGCTGGATCTCGCGCACGCGGTGGCGCATGTCGATCAACTCGCCGAGGCTGGTGCGGATACCGGGTTCGGCCAACGTCGCAGTGGGCATGGGCTCAGGCGACTGCGACGACGTCGAGGATGCGTTGGACCACGCGGTCCTGGTCGACCCCGGCCGCCTCAGCCTCGAACGAGAGAATCACCCGGTGGCGCAGGACATCGAACAGCACCGCCTGGATATCCTCAGGGCTGACGAAGTCGCGTCCGGCCAGCCAGGCGTGGGCACGCGCGCAGCGGTCCAGGGCGATCGAGCCACGGGGGCTGGCGCCGTAGGCGATCCAGTCGGCCAGCTCGCTGTCGAACTTGGCTGGGGTGCGCGTGGCCATTACCAGTTGCACCAGGTACTCCTCCACTGCATCGGCCATGTACAGGCCGAGAATTTCCTTGCGCGCTGCGAAGATCGCCTGCTGGCTGACCCGGCGTTCCGGCTTGGTCTCGCCATTGAGCGCTTCGCCACGGGCCTGCTGCAGGATGCGCCGCTCCACGGCGGCGTCGGGGAAACCGATTTTCACGTGCATCAGGAAACGGTCGAGCTGCGCCTCGGGCAGCGGGTAGGTGCCTTCCTGCTCGATCGGGTTCTGCGTGGCCATGACCAAGAACAGCGGCGACAGGTCGTAAGTGCTGCGGCCCACGCTGACCTGGCGCTCGGCCATGGCCTCGAGCAGTGCCGATTGCACCTTGGCCGGGGCGCGGTTGATTTCGTCGGCCAGCACCAGGTTATGGAAGATCGGCCCTTGCTGGAACACGAAGCTGCCGGTTTCCGGGCGATAGATCTCGGTGCCGGTGATATCGGCAGGCAACAGGTCGGGGGTGAACTGAATGCGATGGAACTGCGCCTCGACACCTTCTGCCAGCTCTTTGATGGCCTTGGTCTTGGCCAGGCCCGGTGCACCCTCGACCAGCATATGGCCGTCGGCAAGGAGGACGATCAGTAGGCGTTCAACCAGCTTTTCCTGGCCCAGGATCTGGGAGGAAAGAAAGGTGCGCAGCGCGATCAGCGCTTCACGGTGTTCCATCGGCGACGGTTCCTGGAAAGGGGCCGGGGGTGCGGTAAACGAGCAGCCCGGGCAGGGGGTGATACTTTAATCCATCCGGGCCCATGCCGACTAATGGCGGCACGCAAATTTATGTAAGGGTTACAGACGACAGCGGCCTCGGCCGATTCCGACGAGCAAGCGGAAAAACCCTGATTCTCGCCAACGGTGACTGTGTTTTTTGATGGAGGCTCGGTAATCAGGACGGGCAGTGACATGGCGGATCATCAGGCGGCGGCATTCCCGCGACACCCGACGCCCCTGCGTCTGGGGGTGTTCTTCGACGGCACGGGCAATAATTTCTGCAACAGCCTGCGGGCTGACGATAACCCGGCTGCAGCCGACACGCGCCAGGGCAGCTACGCCAACGCACCGACTAACGTCGCCCTGTTACACCAGCTGTATCCCACTGGTCTGGCCAAACTGCCTGACGGCGCGTTGCGCGAGTGCTTCACACTCTACGTCGAAGGCATCGGCACCACCCGGGGTGCGCAGGACTCGCTCTATCATCAACTGACCGGGCGGGGCTCTACTGGGGTCAAGGCGCGGGTGGGGCAAGCCGTGCAGGCCATTGTTGAGCAGTTGCTGGGCTGGCGCCAGGCGTATCCAGGCGGACGCACCGTCACGCTCGAGTTCGATTTGTTTGGCTTTAGTCGCGGGGCGGCGGCGGCCCGGCATCTGGTCAACGATCTGCATCTGGGCGAAAAAAGCCAGTTGGCGCAAGCGCTGGCAAGTTTGGCCATACGCTGCGAGATCACCATTGAGTTCGTCGGATTGTTCGATACCGTGGCGGCTATCGTGGCGCCGCTCAAGGGTAATTTCAGCCCGGCCAATGGCCGCTATTCGGGATTGCGCCTGGGCCTTGAGCCGGGTGTGGCCAAGCAGGTGGTACAGCTGGTGGCCGGCGATGAGCGACGTTACAACTACCCGCTGGTGCGCACTGAGCACGACATCGTGCTGCCTGGCGTGCATTCAGACATTGGCGGTGGTTACCCTGAACGCAGCGTCGAACGGGTGCTGTTGAGCAAGCCGCAGTCCAATCGACTGCCGTTGCGCACCCCGGTGACGCAAAGTCGCGCCTATTTCCTGGCCCAGGCCCAGCTGGAACGTGAGTACAGCGATAGCCCAGCGCCGCGTCCGACCATTATCACTTGGGAAATGCCCGCAGGCGGCGGCCGGCGTGAGCTGCCAGAGAAACAGGTGTATGCCGCACTGCAGCGCGAGCGCGAGGTGTACGGGCATCTGTCGCGCATCTACCTGCGCATCATGCACGCCTTGGCGGTGCGCAGTGGGGTGCCGTTCGCTGAGCTGGATGAGACGCGCCAGGCATGGCGATTGCCGCAGGCGTTGCATGAAATCAGCCGTAAGTTGCATGAGTTCGCCCTGGGGCGTACTGCACAGCCGGGCTTGACCGAGGAGGAACAGCAACTGCTGCAGGGCCGCTACATTCACGCTTCGGCGCACTGGAACCCGCTCAAGGGGCTGCGTAACAGTATCCTCGACCTGGCCTACATCGACCGTCCCGCAGAAGGTGGGCGGGCGGTGCACGCCAACCGCTGAGCGAACGCGAGGCCATTGGCGGCCCCGCATTGGATACGCCGATCGGTTTTCGCCGATCAGTTTTTCGAGTTGGAGTGCTTGCGCCCCTGGTCACACAAGGCGAACGCCACCACCAGCACGCCAGCGATGGTCAGGATCAACGCCACACCTTCGGTGGAGTGGGTCGCGGAGTTGGCCACCAGCGCCAGGCCGCCCAACGGCGCCAGGCCCCCGGCCACCGCGGTGCCGATCTCGCGACCGGTGCCAAACCCCGAGGAGCGCGTCTGGGTCGGGAACTGGCGGCTGAGGAACGAGCCCTGTGGGGCGAACATCATCGGCGCCAGGATGCCGGTGCCAATGCCGATCGCGATGTAGATCATGGTCGGCTCGCCAGTGCCCAGCAGTTGCAGGAAGGGGTAGGCGAACAGCGCCGACAACACCCCGCCGAGCATCAGCACGGTCTTGCTGCTCCAGCGGTCGCACAGCCAGCCAAAGAACGGCACGGCGAAAATCGCCACCAGGCTGGCGATGGTCACCGACAGCGAGGTGACATGCGCCTCGACACCCTTGAACTGGGTCAGGTAGGCCAGCGAGAAGGTCTTGAAGATGTAGCTCAGGGCGTTGTAGCCGACGGCCACGAAGAACACCACGGCCAGGCCCTTGAGGTCATTCTTGAACAGCAGCTTGAGCGGCGAGACCTTGGGCTTGTCGTCGGACTTGTCCAGTTCCTTGAAGTCCGGGGTCTCAGGAATGCTCTTGCGCACCCACAGGCCGACAGCGACCAGCACGATGCTGGCGATGAACGGGATACGCCAGCCGCCGGCGAGCAGGAAGTCATTGCCGTTCATGGTCAGCAGGTACACGGTCAGCGACGACAGCAGCAGGCCCAGGTTCAGCCCCAGCGCCGGCCAGGCACCCTGGCTGCCGCGCTTGCCTTCGCTGGCGTGCTCGTAGGAGGTCACCGCGGCGCCCGACAGTTCCGCGCCAGCGCCCAGGCCCTGGATGATGCGGATCACCACCAGCAGGATCGGCGCCCAGATGCCAATCGAGGCGTAGCTGGGGATCAGGCCGATCAGCGCGGTGCACACGCCCATCATGCAGAAGGTGATCACCAGTACGTGCTTGCGACCGAAGCGGTCGCCCAGGTAGCCGAACAGGATGCCGCCGAAGGGCCGGGCAATGAAGCCGATGGCGAAGGTGGAAAACGCCAGCAGCGAGGCCACTGCCGGGTTGCTGGCGTCGAAGAAGATCTTCGAGAACACGATCGCCGCCATGGTCGCGTACAGGTAGAAGTCGTACCACTCCAGCATCGAGCCGAAGATGGTCGCTGCGGCCACCTTGCGCAGGCGTTTGCGTTTCTGATCGGGGGTTTCCGTTGCGGCCACAGCCGCCTCATGTACCGACATCTGAGGTTTCCTTATTGTCTTTGTAGTTGTGTGTGCAGCAGGTTCAGCGGGCCTGGAGGATCTTTTCGGCGATCATCTGGCCGATCGGGATAGCCGAGGTGGCAGCCGGCGAGGGGGCATTGCAGACATGCACCATGCGCGGGGTCTCGGCGAACAGGAAGTCGTGCACCAGGCTGCCGTCGCGCATGACCGCTTGGGCCCGAATGCCGGCTTCATAGGGCAGCAGGTCTTCCACCTGCAGCGACGGGCAGTATTTGCGGCACTGCTCCAGGTAGCCGCGCTTGAACAGCGAATTCTTCATCTCGCGGGTGCCGGAGCCGAGGTTGTTCCAGATGGTTTTCCAAAAGCCCGGGAAGCGCGCGTACTCGGCGACATCGCCCCAGTTCACCGAGAGCTTGCGGTAGTTCTCCCGGCCAAAGCCGAGCACTGCATTGGGGCCAACGGTGACGCTGCCATCGATCATCCGCGTCAGGTGCACGCCGAGAAACGGCAGCTCAGGGTCGGGGATCGGGTAGATCAGGTGGTTGACGATCTGGTTCTTGCTCGCCGGCAGGCGGTAGTACTCGCCACGAAACGGGATGATCTGGTGGTCGATCTTGACCCCGGCCAAGCGCGCCAGGCGGTCCGATTGCAGGCCCGCGCAGGCCACCAGTTGACGGGCGCGCCAGCTGTGCTCGGCGCTGCTCACTTCTACGTAATCACCGTGCTCGGCAATGGCCTGCACGCTGGTCGACAGGCGCACTTCGCCGCCGGCTTGCTCGATCACCTTGGCCATGGCGTAGCAGACCTGCTTGTAGTCGACGATGCCGGTGGCATCGACAAACAGCGCGCCTAAGCCTGCGATATTCGGTTCGCGCTGCTTGAGCTCGGCGCCATCCAGGCGCTCGACCTTCAAGCCGTTTTGCTGCGAGCGCTCATAAAGCGCCTGCATGCGCTGCATTTCCAGCTCGTTGGAGGCCACCAGCAGCTTGCCGCAGACATCGAAGGCAATCCCGTGTTCGGTGCAGAAGTCCTTGGTAGCCTGGGCGCCGCGTTTGCACAGTTCGGCCTTGAGGCTGCCCGGGGCGTAGTAGATCCCCGCGTGGATCACGCCGCTGTTGTGCCCGGTCTGGTGGCGGCCGAGGCTGGATTCCTTTTCCAGAATCAACAATGAGGCGCCGGGGCGCTGTTCGAGCAGGGCCATCGCTGTGGCGAGGCCGACGATGCCGCCACCAATGATGAGGTAGTCGTAAGTCATGCAGGGGTACCTTGGTGTTCTTGTCGGTGGATCTGCTTATCAGGTTGTCAGACTAACTAGTGCGTGTGAAAACCTCGCCAGGTCGCGATAGGGTTCTCCGGATTCAGTCGAGGGTGGGCAGGTCGATTTTCAGGCGTTTGGCCGAAGCGCGCAGGTGCGCTTCGGCGCAGGCGGCAGCGGCGTGGCGATCGCCGTCGGCGATGGCCTGGTACAGTGCCTGGTGTTCGCGATTGGCGTCTGCCGAACCCCCCACTGAGTGAGTGGCGGAGTTTTCCCAGGCATTGCGGCGCGCGGCGGCCAATTGGCCGCCGAGGAAATCATGGAAGGCCACGAAGTAGTCGTTTTTGCTGGCTTCGGCGATGGCGCGGTGAAAGGCGACATCGGCGGCGGCAGCGGCGGCCAGATCGTTACGCTTGTCGAGCATCTGCTCGAGGGCCTTGGCAATGCTCGCCAGGTCCGCGGCGTCGCGGCGGCGGGCGGCGATGGCGGCGGCTTGGGTTTCGATCCACAGGCGCATCTCGAACATCTGCACCAGGTCCGGCTTGCGCCCGTTGCTGCCGGGGAAGCGGAACACCGTGCCATTGGGCGTTTGCGAAATGTACGAACCGAGCCCGCGGCGAGCGATCAATACACCGTCGGCCTTGAGCTGAGCCACAGCCTCGCGCACCACCGAGCGGCTGACATTGAGCTGCTCGGCCAGTTGCTGTTCGGTAGGCAGGCGCGATTCGGCGGCCAGGCGGCCGGAATCGATCTCTGCGCGGATGGCGCTGACGACCCGTTCTACCAAGGTGTCTGGGCGCTGGAGCTCTAGCATGGACGGTGATGCCTATTGATCAGGTTGTCAGACAATGCCTGTCGGGAAGGTTGGCTGTCAATTGTTTCAGTGAGTGGTGTGTTTACAGTGCTGGCCTCATCGCGGGATAAGCCCGCTCAGGGCTGGCGCTAGTCCCGCGATGAGGCCAGCACCTTCAGTCCATCACTCAGAGCTCGCTGACGTAGGTCCCGGTGCCTTCGAGGATGATCCGCAGAGTCTCCTCGACCTCAGCCAGGTCGGTACCTTGGCTAGTCAACACGATCTCCAGGGTGTCATCCCCCTTGAGTGCATCGGTATCCCCCGCAGCCACCTCCAGCAGCAGCCGTTCGGCACTGAGCGTCACCTTCAGCCCATCCAGGGTCGAGGGCTCATCATCCAGGGTCAGGTCGACCGTGTCTTCGTCTGGATAACGGGTGAGCAAGAACATCTGGCCCTTGTCGCTGTGGCAGCACAGGGTCGCCATGTTGTCTTCCTCGTCATCGCAAGGGGTGGCGAAGAGCAGGGCGGTTTTCAGTTGCATGGGCAGCTCGGGTCAAGTGAAGTGAAAGTGAATTCTGCCAGTGTTGGGCGAATCCATAAACGAATGTTACCGGCCATTGACCGAATATGTCGCAGCGCTGCAAGCCGGGATGACCGCTCAGTCGTTAAGCTGCCCAGTCGATGGATTCGCGTAAAGGCACAGCCGCAGGCAGTCGCTTTTGCAGGTACCCATCGTGCAATGGATGAGTGTGCCGATCACGCTCAACGCCCGGTTTCATCGTCCTGTTTTGCCGTGGGTTAGCTATGGTTGATCCATGCAAGGCGGACGCGCACGACGCTTCTCTTACAAAACAAAGCCCAAGCGGAGTACCACAGATGGCGTTCTTCACCGCAGCCAGCAAAGCCGACTTCCAGCATCAACTGCAAACGGCCCTGGCGCAGCACATCAGCGAGCAGTCACTGCCACAAGTGGCGCTGTTCGCCGAACAGTTCTTCGGCATCATCTCTCTGGACGAACTTACCCAGCGCAGGCTTTCCGACCTGGCTGGCTGCACCCTCTCTGCCTGGCGCATCATCGAGCGCTTCGATCCGCAAACCCCGCAAGTGCGGGTGTACAACCCCGATTACGAGCGCAACGGCTGGCAGTCGACCCACACCGTGGTCGAGGTGCTGCACCATGACCTGCCGTTCCTGGTCGACTCGGTACGCACCGAGCTCAACCGCCGTGGCTACAGCATCCACACCCTGCAGACCACCGTGCTCAGCGTGCGTCGCGGGGCAAAGGGCGAGCTGCTCGAGCTGCTGCCCAAGGGCACCCAGGGTGAAGGCGTGCGGCATGAATCGCTGATGTACCTGGAGATCGACCGCTGTGCCAATGCCGCCGAGCTCAACGTGCTGTCGCGCGAAATCGAGCAGGTGCTGGCCGAAGTGCGCGTTGCCGTGGCTGATTTCGAGCCGATGAAAGCCAAGCTGCGCGAGGTCGTGGCGCTGGTCGAGCAGACCCCCTACCCGCAGGCGCAACACGAGAAGACCGAGGTCAAGGCTTTCCTCGAATGGTTGCTGGACAACCACTTCACCTTCCTCGGCTATGAAGAATTCACCGTCCAGGGCGATGCCGAAGGTGGTCGGATCGACTACGACGAGCAGTCCTTCCTCGGCCTGCCGCGCCGTCTGCGGGTCGGCCTGACGCCTGAAGAGCTGCGCATCGAAGATTACGCCGTCACCTACCTCAACGAGCCGCTGCTGCTGTCGTTTGCCAAGGCCGCGCTGCCCAGCCGCGTGCACCGTCCGGCCTACCCGGACTACGTGTCGATCCGCCAACTGGATGCCGACGGCAAGGTCATCAAGGAATGCCGCTTCATGGGCCTGTACACCTCCTCGGTGTATGGCGAGAGCGTGCATGCCATCCCCTACATCCGGGTCAAGGTTGCGGAAGTCGAGCGACGTTCTGGTTTCGATCCGAAGGCGCACCTGGGCAAGGAACTGGCCCAGGTGCTGGAAGTGCTGCCGCGCGACGACCTGTTCCAGACGCCGATCGACGAGCTGTTCAGTACCGTCATGTCGATCGTGCAGATCCAGGAGCGCAACAAGATCCGCGTATTCCTGCGCAAGGATCCCTATGGCCGCTTCTGCTACTGCCTGGCCTATGTACCGCGGGAGATCTACTCGACCGAAGTGCGGCAGAAGATCCAGCAGGTACTGATGGAGCGTCTGAAGGCCAGCGACTGCGAGTTCTGGACCTTCTTCTCCGAGTCGGTGCTGGCACGCGTGCAACTGATCTTGCGGGTCGATCCGAAGAATCGGATCGACATCGACCCGCAGCAGCTGGAAAACGAAGTGATCCAGGCCTGCCGCTCGTGGCATGACGACTACTCGACCCTGGTGGTGGAGAACTTCGGCGAGGCCCAGGGCACCAACATCCTGGCCGACTTCCCCAAAGGCTTCCCGGCCGGCTACCGCGAGCGCTTCGCCGCCCATTCGGCGGTGGTCGACATGCAGCATGTGTTGGCCTTGAGTGAAAGCAAGCCGCTGGCGATGAGCTTCTACCAGCCGCTGACCCAACTGGGTGAGCGCCTGTTGCATTGCAAGCTGTACCACGCCGACACGCCATTGGCGCTGTCGGATGTGTTGCCGATCCTGGAAAACCTGGGGCTGCGGGTGCTCGGCGAGTTTCCCTATCGCCTGCGCCATGCCAGCGGTCGCGAGTTCTGGATTCACGACTTCGCCTTTACCTACAGCGAAGGCCTGAGCCTGGATCTGCAGCAGCTCAACGACACCCTGCAAGACGCCTTCATCCACATCGTCAAGGGCGACGCCGAGAACGACGCCTTCAACCGCCTGGTGCTGACCGCCGGCCTGCCGTGGCGCGACGTGGCGCTGCTGCGTGCCTACGCCCGCTACATGAAGCAGATTCGCCTGGGCTTCGACCTGGGCTACATCGCCAGCACCCTGAACAACCACACCGACATCGCCCGCGAGCTGACCCGGTTGTTCAAGACCCGCTTCTACCTGGCGCGCAAGCTCACCCAGGATGATCTGGACGACAAGCAATTGCGTCTGGAGCAGGCCATCAACAGTGCCCTGGACGACGTTCAGGTGCTCAACGAAGACCGCATCCTGCGCCGCTACCTGGACCTGATCAAGGCCACCCTGCGGACCAACTTCTACCAGCCTGATGGCAATGGCCAGAACAAGTCGTACTTCAGCTTCAAGTTCAATCCCAAGCTGATCCCCGAGCTGCCCAAGCCGGTACCCAAGTTCGAAATCTTCGTTTATTCGCCACGGGTCGAGGGCGTGCACCTGCGCTTTGGCAACGTCGCTCGCGGCGGTTTGCGCTGGTCGGACCGTGAAGAAGACTTCCGCACCGAAGTGCTCGGCCTGGTCAAGGCCCAGCAGGTGAAGAACTCGGTGATCGTGCCGGTCGGCGCCAAGGGCGGCTTCCTGCCACGGCGGTTGCCGCTCGGTGGCAGCCGCGACGAGATCGCGGCTGAAGGGGTCGCCTGCTACCGCATCTTCATCTCTGGCCTGCTCGACATCACCGATAACCTCAAGGACGGCGGCGTGGTGCCACCGGCCAACGTGGTTCGCCACGATGATGACGATCCGTACCTGGTGGTGGCCGCAGACAAGGGCACGGCAACCTTCTCCGATATCGCCAACGGCATCGCCATCGACTATGGCTTCTGGCTCGGCGACGCCTTCGCCTCGGGCGGTTCGGCCGGTTACGACCACAAGAAAATGGGCATCACTGCCCGTGGCGCCTGGGTCGGCGTGCAGCGCCACTTCCGTGAGCGTGGCATCAACGTGCAGCAAGATCCGATCACCGTGATTGGTGTCGGCGACATGGCCGGTGACGTATTCGGTAACGGCTTGCTGATGTCCGATAAGTTGCAACTGGTGGCGGCGTTCAACCACCTGCACATCTTCATCGACCCCAACCCGGACCCGGCCAGCAGCTTCGCCGAGCGCAAGCGCTTGTTCGACCTGCCGCGCTCGGCCTGGAGCGACTACGACACCAGCATCATGTCCGAAGGCGGCGGGATCTTCCCGCGCAGTGCCAAGAGCATCAGCATCAGCCCGCAGATGAAGGAGCGCTTCGCCATCGAAGCCGACCGCCTGACGCCGACCGAACTGTTGCACGCGCTGCTCAAGGCGCCGGTCGACCTGCTGTGGAACGGTGGCATCGGCACTTATGTCAAGGCCAGCAGCGAAAGCCACGCCGATGTCGGCGACAAGGCCAACGATGCCCTGCGGGTCAACGGCAACGAGCTGCGCTGCAAGGTGGTGGGCGAGGGCGGCAACCTGGGCATGACCCAGCTTGGCCGGGTCGAGTTCGGCCTCAATGGTGGCGCGACCAACACCGACTTCATCGATAACGCCGGCGGCGTCGACTGCTCCGACCACGAGGTCAACATCAAGATCCTGCTCAACGAAGTGGTGCAGGGCGGCGACATGACCGAGAAGCAGCGCAACCAGCTGCTGGGCAGCATGACCGACGAAGTGGCCTCGCTGGTGCTGGGCAACAACTACAAGCAGACCCAGGCGCTGTCGCTGGCGGCGCGTCGGGCCCGCGAGCGGATTGCCGAATACAAGCGCCTGATGGCTGACCTTGAGGCGCGCGGCAAGCTCGATCGGGCCATCGAGTTCCTGCCTTCGGAAGAGCAGCTCAATGAGCGTCTGGCTGCTGGCCAGGGCCTGACCCGTGCTGAGTTGTCGGTATTGATCTCCTACAGCAAGATCGACCTCAAGGAACAACTGCTCAAATCGCTGGTGCCGGACGACGACTACCTGACCCGTGATATGGAAACCGCGTTCCCGCCGTCGTTGCTCAGCCAGTTCGGCGAGGCCATGCGGCGTCATCGCCTCAAGCGCGAGATCGTCAGCACCCAGATCGCCAACGACCTGGTCAACAACATGGGCATCACCTTCGTCCAGCGGCTCAAGGAGTCCACTGGCATGAGTCCGGCCAACGTTGCCGGGGCCTATGTGATTGTGCGCGACATCTTCCACTTGCCGCACTGGTTCCGCCAGATCGAGGCCCTCGACTATCAAGTCCCGGCCGAGATCCAGCTGACCCTGATGGACGAGTTGATGCGCCTGGGCCGCCGTGCGACCCGTTGGTTCCTGCGCAGCCGGCGTAACGAGCAGGACGCCGGTCGTGACAGCGCCCACTTCGGGCCGAAGATCGCCCAGCTGGGGCTCAAGCTCGATGAGTTGCTCGAAGGGCCGACCCGCGAACGCTGGCAGGTCCGCTACCAGGGCTTCGTCGAGGCTGGCGTGCCGGAGTTGCTGGCGCGGATGGTCGCTGGCACGACCCATCTGTACACCCTGTTGCCGATCATCGAGGCCTCGGATGTCACCGGCCACGATCCGGCCCAGGTCGCCAAGGCGTTCTTCGCCGTGGGCAGTGCGCTGGACCTGACCTGGTACCTGCAGGAGATCAGCAACCTGCCGGTGGAGAACAACTGGCAGGCCCTGGCCCGCGAGGCGTTCCGCGACGATATCGACCTGCAGCAGCGGGCCATTACCATTTCTGTGTTGCAGATGGTCGATGCGCCCGAAGACATGGACGCCCGCGTGGCCCTGTGGGCCGAGCAGCACCGGGTGATGGTCGAGCGCTGGCGCGCGATGCTGGATGATCTGCGCAACGCTACCGGGACCGACTACGCGATGTACGCGGTGGCCAACCGCGAGCTGGTGGATCTGGCCATGAGTGGCCAGGCGGCGGTGGTGCCTTCCTGAGCCCTGAGGTGAGCTAAAACAAAGCCCCGGCAGCGATGCCGGGGCTTTTTCATTCGCAGTTCAGTTGTCTGTTGCGGTTGTAGATTGCGCTTGCGTGGGAGCGGGCTTGCCCCGCGATAACCATGCAGAATTCACTGACGCTATCGCGGGACAAGCCCGCTCCCACGCAACTTCGAGAAACCTGCTGGCTTGCTTGAATCTTTGCTCTCCCGCGGTCGCGCCAACCTCAGTGGTTACTTGAACCGCCGCTCAACCCCTTTCTCGACCAAGATCTTCGCCGAAATCTCTTCCACCGAAAAATGCGTCGAGTTGATGTTGGGAATGTTCTCTCGGCGGAACAGATTCTCCACCTCGCGCACCTCGAACTCGCACTGGGCAAAGCTGGCATAGCGGCTATTGGGCTTGCGCTCATGGCGAATGGCGGTCAAACGATCGGGGTCGATGGTCAGGCCAAACAGCTTGTTGTGATGCTTCTTCAGCACCGCCGGCAGCTGCAGGCGCTCCATGTCATCCTCGGTCAGCGGGTAGTTGGCCGCACGAATGCCAAACTGCATCGCCATGTAAAGGCAGGTTGGGGTCTTGCCGCAGCGCGAGACACCCACCAGAATCAGGTCGGCCTTGTCGTAGTAATGGGTGCGGGCGCCGTCGTCGTTATCCAGGGCGAAGTTGACCGCTTCGATGCGCTCCATGTAGTTGGAATTGCCGCCGATCGAATGGGATTTACCCACCGAATACGACGAATGGGCAGTCAATTCTTGTTCGAGCGGGGATAAAAACGTCGAAAAGATGTCGATCATGAAGCCATTGGAGGTCGCCAGGATCTCACGAATGTCCTGGTTGACGATGGTGTCGAAGATGATCGGGCGCACGCCGTCACGCTCGGCCGCAGCGTTGATTTGCTGGACCATGGTCCGCGCTTTGTCAGGGCTGTCGATGTATGGGCGGGTGAATTTATTGAAGCCGATGCTATCGAATTGGGCGAGCAGGCTTTGACCCAGGGTCTCGGCAGTGATGCCGGTGCCGTCGGAGATGAAAAACGCGGTTCGTTTCATTTGCACCCTAGGCCTTAAGCTGATGACGTTTCTTGGATATGATAAGTTCGGTTTGCCGAATGCGGCTGTCGGCATTCTCACTTATTTTCCAGGTCCAGGCCACAAGCGTCCGGCCCAGTCAATTCAGGCAGGCGGGCGCCCTTTGAGCTTTTCCAACACAGTTAGTGGAGAGATCACCTTGGTAGAGTACGTAGTTTCCCTCGATAAGCTCGGCGTCCATGATGTGGAGCATGTGGGGGGCAAGAACGCATCCCTGGGCGAGATGATCAGTAACCTCGCCGGTGCCGGCGTTTCGGTGCCGGGCGGCTTTGCCACTACGGCTCAGGCGTACCGCGATTTTCTCGAGCAGAGCGGGCTGAACGACCGCATCCACGCCGCGCTCGACGCGCTGGACGTCGATGACATCAATGCCCTGACCAAGACCGGCGCACAGATTCGCCAGTGGGTCATGGAAGCTGAGTTCCCCGCGCGCCTGGATTCGGAAATCCGAACAGCCTTCGCTGCCATGGCCGCCGGCAATGACAACATGGCGGTCGCGGTGCGTTCCTCGGCGACTGCCGAAGACTTGCCGGACGCCTCTTTTGCCGGCCAGCAGGAAACCTTCCTGAACATTCGCGGCGTCGACAACGTGATCCGCGCCGCCAAGGAAGTGTTCGCCTCGCTGTTCAACGACCGCGCCATCGCCTACCGCGTGCACCAGGGCTTCGACCACAAGCTGGTGGCCTTGTCCGCGGGTGTGCAGCGCATGGTCCGCTCGGAAACGGGCACTGCCGGTGTGATGTTCACCCTCGACACCGAGTCGGGCTTCCGCGACGTGGTGTTCATCACTGGCGCCTATGGCCTGGGCGAAACCGTGGTGCAGGGTGCGGTCAACCCTGACGAATTCTACGTGCACAAGAACACTTTGCAGGCCGGCCGCCCGGCCATCCTGCGGCGCAACCTGGGCAGCAAGGCGATCAAGATGATCTACGGCGACGAGGCCAAGGCCGGTCGCTCGGTCAAGACCGTCGAAGTCGACCGTGCCGAACGCGCGCGCTTCTGCCTGACCGACGCCGAGGTCAGCGAGCTGGCCAAGCAGGCGATGATCATCGAGCAGCACTACCAGCGGCCGATGGACATCGAGTGGGCCAAAGATGGTGATGACGGCCAGCTGTACATCGTCCAGGCCCGTCCTGAGACCGTGAAGAGCCGCGCCAGCGCCAATGTCATGGAACGCTACCTGCTCAAAGAGAAGGGTACCGTGCTGGTCGAAGGCCGCGCGATCGGTCAACGCATCGGCGCCGGCAAGGTGCGGGTGATCAACGACGTATCCGAGATGGACAAGGTCCAGCCAGGCGACGTGTTGGTTTCCGACATGACCGACCCAGACTGGGAGCCGGTGATGAAGCGCGCCAGCGCCATCGTCACCAACCGTGGCGGGCGTACTTGCCACGCGGCGATCATCGCGCGTGAGCTGGGTATTCCGGCTGTAGTGGGCTGCGGCAACGCCACCCAACTGCTCAAGGATGGCCAGGGCGTTACCGTCTCCTGCGCCGAAGGCGATACCGGTTTCATCTTCGAAGGCGAACTGGGCTTCGACATCAAGCAGAACTCGGTCGATGCCATGCCTGACCTGCCGTTCAAGATCATGATGAACGTCGGCAACCCAGACCGCGCTTTCGACTTCGCCCAGCTGCCCAACGCCGGTGTCGGCCTGGCGCGCCTGGAGTTCATCATTAACCGCATGATCGGCGTGCATCCCAAGGCACTGCTCAACTACGCAGGCTTGCCAGCGGAGCTCAAAGAGAGCGTCGACAAGCGTATCGCTGGCTACAACGACCCGGTCGGTTTCTATGTCGAGAAGCTGGTCGAGGGCATCAGCACCCTGGCTGCGGCCTTCTATCCGAAAAAGGTCATCGTGCGCCTGTCGGACTTCAAGTCCAACGAATACGCCAACCTGATCGGCGGCAAGCTGTACGAGCCGGAAGAAGAGAACCCGATGCTGGGCTTCCGCGGCGCTTCGCGTTACATCAGCGAGTCGTTCCGTGACTGCTTCGAGCTCGAGTGCCGTGCACTCAAGCGTGTGCGCGACGAGATGGGCCTGACCAACGTCGAGATCATGGTGCCGTTCGTGCGCACCTTGGGCGAAGCCAGCCAGGTCGTCGACCTGCTGGCCGAAAACGGCCTGGCCCGTGGCGACAACGGCCTGCGCGTGATCATGATGTGCGAGCTGCCATCCAACGCCATCCTGGCTGAAGAGTTCCTTGAGTACTTCGACGGCTTCTCCATCGGCTCCAACGACCTGACCCAGCTGACCCTGGGCCTGGACCGCGATTCGGGGATCATCGCTCACCTGTTCGACGAGCGTAACCCCGCCGTGAAGAAGCTGCTGGCCAACGCCATCCAGGCGTGCAACAAGGCTGGCAAGTACATCGGTATCTGCGGCCAGGGTCCATCGGACCATCCAGACCTGGCCAAGTGGCTGATGGAGCAGGGCATCGAGAGTGTGTCGCTGAACCCGGACTCGGTACTCGAGACCTGGTTCTTCCTGGCCGAAGGCCAAGGCGCAGCCTGATCCAGCCAATGCGCAGGCACCTTCGCGTGCCTGCGCCCGTGTTCTTCGGGGCGAGTTCCAGTGATGGTTCGCGCCCTTTTTCATACAAGTACCTTATGCAAAGCAGCAGCACCCTTTTCCCCGTGGCCCTGCAAAGTGCCGAGCGCCGCGGCGATCTCAGTGAAGACGTATATCGGATCAAGGCCGGCAACAGCCCCGACCCGAGCGTCGAACTGGCCGTGACCCGCCTGGGGCTAGCCGACCATAGCCGTGGCCCGGGCGTGCCGGTGATTCTTCTGCATGGCAGTTTTTCCAATCGGCGCTTCTGGTTCTCGCCCAAGGGCGTGGGCCTGGGCGCCTTTCTGGCGCGTGCCGGGTTCGATGTGTGGATTCCGGAGATGCGCGGCCATGGCTTGTCGCCACGCAACCGCCAGTGGCGCCATAACCGGGTGGCCGACTATGCCCGCTATGACCTGCCATTGATTGCTGCGTTCGTGCAGGAACAAGCCGGCCAGGCACCGCATTGGCTTGGCCATTCATTGGGTGGCACTACCTTGGCTGCGGCCTTGGGTGGCGGTTATCTGGAGCCGGAACGGGTCGCCAGTGCGGCGTTCTTCGGCACCCAGGTCAGCCGCGTCTATTGGCCGTTGAAAGTGCCGACGGTGGAGTGGGGCGCGCGCCTGGTGCTCAAGCGCTTTGCGCAGATTTCCGGCTCGCGGCTCAAGCGTGGTCCGGAAGATGAACCGATCGGCCTGGCGCTGGAAAGCATGCGCTGGCATGGCTTGTTCGGCCGCTTTGGCGGCAAGGACGGCGACTGGTGGGCCGGCTTGGCGCAGGTTGATGTGCCGGTGTTGGCGGTGGCCGGGGCGGGCGATTTCCAGGATCCGGTGTGGGCCTGTCGCAAGTTGTTCGACCAGTTGGGCGGCGAACGCAAGCAGTTTCTGCGGTTGGGGCGCGAAGAGGGCTTCGAGCCGTTCGGCCACGTCGACATGCTGGTCAGCAAGGCCGCTCAGCAGCAGGTGTGGCCGTTGGTGGAGGGGTGGCTGCGCGATCCATTGGCGCAGGTGCACGGGGCTGTGGCGGTTTCGCAGGTGGTGCCAGCGGTTTAGCGTGGGGTGGCTGTTGTGGCCTCATCGCGGGGCAAGCCCGCTCCCACGCGGTTAGACTCGCAGGATAATGGCGTGGGAGCGGGCTCGCCTCGCGATGAGACGACAATCGTCCTGCCAGGCAATTGGCGTGGGAGCGGGCTTGCCCCGCGATGCGGCGCCAATCAATCTGACTGCTCGGTCCCGGATGACTGCGACACCGTCCCCGGTGTAGCCTTGCACTCAACCCATGTTTTCGTTGTGCCTGACAGGAGCTTTCCCATGCAGCATTACGTAACGCCCGACCTGTGCGATGCCTACCCCGAGCTGGTCCAGGTGCTGGAGCCGATGTTCAGCAACTTCGGTGGTCGCGACTCTTTTGGTGGGCAGATCGTCACCATCAAGTGCTTCGAAGACAACTCGCTGGTCAAAGCCCAGGCTGAACTGGACGGCAAAGGCAAGGTGCTGGTAGTCGACGGTGGCGGTTCGCTGCGCTGTGCGCTGCTCGGTGACATGATCGCCGACAAAGCGGCAAAAAATGGCTGGGAAGGCTTGGTGATCTACGGCTGCGTGCGCGACGTCGATGTGCTGGCGCAGACCAACCTCGGCGTCCAGGCCTTGGCCAGTCACCCGATGAAGACCGACAAGCGCGGCCTGGGTGATCTCAACGTCAACGTGACCTTTGCCGGGGTGACCTTCCGCCCGGGTGAGTACGTGTATGCCGACAACAACGGTGTGTTGGTCTCGCCAAGCCCGCTGAAAATGCCGGAGTGATGCGCCGCGCGCGCTGATGGAGCCTGAATGTTCGAGGAAGACAACGCGCAGTGGGGGCTAGTCCATGCTCTGGTGCTCGATGGCAAAGGTGGCGCGCGTTCTATCGCTCGGACCGAGTTGGATGGCTTGCAGTTGCAGCCGCAGGAAAGCCTCTGGCTGCATTGGGACCGCAGTCATCCGCAGACCCGCAGCTGGTTGCTGCGCGAAAGTGGCCTGAGCGAATTCAGCTGCGATCTGCTGCTGGAAGAAAACACCCGTCCACGTCTGCTGCCGTTGGCCAATGAACAAGTGTTGCTGTTCTTGCGCGGGGTCAACCTCAATCCGGGCGCCGAGCCCGAAGACATGGTGTCTGTGCGCATCTTCGCCGAGGCGCAGCGGGTCATCTCGCTGCGCTTGAGGCCACTGCGTGCCAGCGATGAAATTCTCCAGCTGCTGGACCAAGGGCGCGGGCCGAAGTCGGCGTCCGAGCTGCTGTTGCTGATGGGTGAGCTGTTGACCGAGAAGGTCCAGGCCCTGGTCAGCGACCTGTCCGAGCTGGTCGATATCGAAGAAGAGAAGGTCGAATCCGACGAACGGTATAGTCCAGAGCACGGCAGCCTCCAGCAGATTCGTCGACGTGCCGCAGGCTTGCGACGGTTTCTGGCGCCGCAACGGGACATCTATGCCCAGCTTTCCCGCAACAAGTGGAGCTGGTTCGCCGATGCCGACGCCGATTACTGGAACGAGCTCAACAACAGCCTGATCCGTTATCTGGAAGAGCTCGAGCTGACCCGCGAACGCGCGGCGCTGGTCCTGGAAAGCGAAGACCGGCGGCGCAGTGAGCGGATGAACCGGACCATGTACCGCTTCGGTATCATCACCTGCATTTTCCTGCCCATGAGCTTCATTACCGGCTTGTTGGGCATCAACGTCGGGGGTATCCCCGGTGCCGACAGCCCCTATGGCTTCCTGTTCGCCAGCCTGGTGGTATTGGGCCTGGCGCTGGGCCAGTGGTGGTTGTTCCGCAAGCTGCGGTGGGTGTGAATGGTGCATTTTGAAACAATCGTCACGCTGCGCCGTGTGACCCATCGCCTGGCGCCCTCGTCTTTGACTGACACTGCGCGAGGTGCCTATGCACGATCCGTTTGAACAATCGTTGCGCGACCTGCTCAACGCGTCGCCGTCCGGCCAGGACCGAGACGACGCTGCGTGCCTGGGGCGCGTGCTGAAAACTGCCAACCGCCAGGTTGGTGCCGGCGTTCTGTTCAGCCTGCTTGGCCGTTGGGGCCAGGCGCTGATGATCGCCGTGAACAATGGCTCGGCGCATGTTGCGCCGGTGCGCCGCACCGCTGCCGCTGGCAGCAAAGCTGATAAGGCCGATTGAATATGGAACTCGATCTCTGGACCCAGAGCCTGGTCACTGCGATGACCGCCCTTTGGACCAAGGTAGCGAACTTCATCCCCAACCTGTTCGGCGCGCTGGTCGTGGTGCTGCTCGGTTTCGTGGTGGCCAAGCTGCTCGACACGTTGCTGTCCAAGTTGCTGGCCAAGTTCGGCCTGGACCGCTTGATGAGTGGCACCGGCCTGACCAAGATGCTCAGCCGGGTCGGCATCCAGGTGCCGATTTCGACCCTGATCGGCAAGATCGTCTACTGGTTCGTACTGCTGATCTTCCTCGTCTCGGCGGCGGAGTCGCTCGGCCTTGAGCGGGTCTCGGCGACCCTGGACATGCTTGCGCTGTACCTGCCCAAAGTGTTTGGCGCAGCCTTGGTACTGCTTGCCGGTGTGCTCCTGGCGCAACTGGTCAACGGCCTGACGCGGGGGGCGGCTGAGGGTATTGGCCTGGAATACGCAGCAGGCGTTGGGCGCATTGCCCAGGGCCTGGTGATCATGATCGCGATCTCGGTGGCCATCAGCCAGCTTGAGGTCAAGACCGACCTGCTCAACCACGTCATCGTCATCGGTTTGATTACCGTTGGTCTGGCAGTTGCCTTGGCCATGGGGCTGGGTAGCCGGGAAATCGCCGGGCAGATCCTGGCCGGAATTTACGTTCGCGAACTCTATCAAGTCGGCCAGCAGGTGCGGATTGGAGAGGTCGAAGGGCAGATCGAAGAGATCGGCACGGTCAAGACGACATTGCTGACCGATGATGGCGAACTGGTGTCGTTGTCGAATCGAGAACTGCTCGAGCAGCGAGTCGATAGCCGCTAACCGCACAAAAGCTGTTAATGTATGCCGCCGCGAAAAACCGACCCTTTGGGGCGGCGCGGCGAATTGACCTGACTGTCGGCCAGATCCGTTTTGAATAAAGTTCACTCGCTGCCCATGCGCTATGACCCCCGCGAGCTCACCGACGAGGAGTTGGTGGCGCGTTCGCATGAGGAGCTGTTTCATGTTACTCGCGCCTATGAAGAGCTCATGCGGCGCTACCAGCGGACCTTGTTCAACGTCTGTGCGCGTTACCTTGGGAACGACCGGGATGCGGACGATGTCTGTCAGGAAGTGATGTTGAAAGTGCTGTACGGCCTGAAGAACTTCGAAGGTAAATCGAAGTTCAAGACCTGGCTCTACAGCATCACTTACAACGAGTGCATCACCCAGTATCGCAAGGAGCGTCGTAAACGAAGGCTGATGGATGCCCTTAGTCTTGACCCTGTTGAAGAGGCGTCTGAAGACAAGGCTCCAAAGCCCGAAGAGAAGGGTGGCCTGGACAAATGGCTGGTGCATGTTAATCCGATCGATCGGGAAATCCTGGTGCTGCGATTTGTCGCAGAGCTGGAATTCCAGGAAATCGCCGATATCATGCACATGGGCTTGAGCGCAACCAAAATGCGTTACAAGCGTGCGCTCGACAAGCTTAGAGAGAAATTTGCAGGTGAGGTTGAAACTTAGTGACCGGCAAATGTCTCTAACCACCGGCGAGTTCTGCTAGACTAGCCGTCGAGTTGTCCCCCGGATTTTGGTGGGACCGCTTAACTATCACCAGATGGGGATTTAACGGATGAAATTGAAAAACACTTTGGGCTTGGCCATTGGCTCGCTCGTAGCTGCTACTTCGTTCGGTGCTCTGGCTCAAGGCCAAGGCGCTGTCGAAATCGAAGGTAACGTCACCAAGCAGTACTACGACAGCGAGCGTAACTTCAAGAACGACGGCACCAATCCTGGTGTTCGCCTCGGTTACTTCCTGACCGACGACGTCTCCCTGGATCTGGGCTACAACGAGACCCACAACGCTCGTGGCGAAGTCTTCAACAAAGACATCAAAGGTTCCAAAACCAAGCTGGACGCCACCTACCACTTCGGTACCGTTGGCGACGCGCTGCGTCCGTACGTCTCCGCTGGCTTCGCCCACGAGAGCCTGGGCCAAGCTACCCGTAGCGGCCGCGACCACTCCACCTTCGCCAACGTTGGCGCTGGCGCCAAGTGGTACATCACCGACATGTTCTTCGCCCGTGCCGGCGTTGAAGCCATGTACAACATCGACAACGGCAACACCGAGTGGGGCCCAACCGTTGGTCTGGGTCTGAACTTCGGTGGTAGCGGCGGCAAGCAGCCTGCTCCTGCTCCTGCTCCAGTTGCTGAAGTTTGCTCCGACAGCGACAACGACGGCGTTTGCGACAACGTCGACAAGTGCCCAGACACCCCGGCCAACGTTACCGTTGACGCCGACGGCTGCCCGGCAGTTGCCGAAGTCGTACGTGTTGAGCTGGACGTGAAGTTCGACTTCGACAAGTCGGTCGTCAAGCCAAACAGCTACGGCGACATCAAAAACCTGGCCGACTTCATGAAGCAGTACCCGTCGACCACCACCACCGTTGAAGGTCACACTGACTCCGTCGGTCCAGACGCTTACAACCAGAAGCTGTCCGAGCGTCGTGCCAGCGCTGTCAAGCAAGTGCTGACCCAGCAGTACGGTGTTGAATCCAGCCGTGTTGATTCGGTTGGCTACGGTGAGACCCGTCCGGTTGCTGACAACGCCACCGAAGAAGGTCGCGCTGTTAACCGTCGCGTTGAAGCGCAAGTAGAAGCTCAGGCCAAGTAATTGGTTTGAGGTTCATGAACAACCCGGCAAAGGTACCTATGCCCTACACATGCATAGCAGTGACCAAGCGGTGTAGGAGCCTCTAGGCCGGGTTGTTCAGCCTCATCGCTATCGATGTGTCACTATGTCGATAGGAAAAACGCCGACGGAAACGTCGGCGTTTTTTTATGCCCTTTTGCTCGTGTTGCCCGAGCATCGTGCCAATTGCATCTGCAAGCCCTGCGTCGAAAACTGACGCATATCCACATCGCTTCCTACACTGGCATGCAATCAAAGCATCGAAATGCTGCTACCCATAGGCCTGCGTGCGAGCGTCACCAAGCGATCGGGGTACCGTCCCAGGCCCAAAACGTACCGCTCTGCGTGGGGCCGTGACGGCTAACCAGCGTCAGGATGCAGGTGGAGGCAAAGGCGGGAGAAAATAGCCTGCCCGGCGCCACATTGCTCTGAAAGGGCCGGGAAAGCTGAGTGTCAGTGGTGCCGGGATGTACTACGAGTATTGTTGACGCGGGGTTTAGTCGCTTGAGCTCGATGCTCGCAGTACGCATAAGCTGGTTCAGCGCTGCCTTACTGGCACGGTAGCTGTACCACCCACCCAACTGGTTGTCGCTGATCGACCCAACCCTGGCCGACAACGCAACGAAGGTCATCGGTTGCCGGCGCAACAGCGCCAGCAAGTGCTTAAGCAGGAGGATAGGGGCGAAACAGTTGGTCGTGAAACTACCTAGCAACCCCGCCATATCAAGTTGGGTCAGTGCTTTTTCGGCCCGTGCCGGTGCCTCCTGCAGCACGCCCAGCGTACAACAGACCAAGTTCAGTTGGTCGCAGTAGGTTCTAACGTGCGCTGCTAGTGCTTGTAACGCATGCTCGTCACAGGCGTTGCAGTCGATGCGAATCAAGCGTCGCTGGTGGTCTTTGAACAAGGTCTCCAGCTCAGGGCTGCGGGTTGCACGTCGCGAGACAGCAAACACCAGTCCGATGTCATCTCGTGCCAGCAAGTTCGCGCACAATGCAAGGCCAATTCCTCGGCTAGCCCCGCAGACCAGTACATTGGCGGGTGAGTGAAGGTCGTTGATCAGACTCATTGAGCTGTACCCTTGACTGGACAATGATTGTGACGCGCTCACGCCTCACTCCTCTGGTGCCTGCCTACGTGGTTCGCAGGGCAGGGGATGGCTCAGAGCAGGATATAGTCGCTGTATTGGCGTAAGCCGCTATGCGATCCCTCGATCAAATGTACGTATCGGCCGTTCACCCAGTCGATCGGCAAGCAGTCGTCGACGTCCAGCACCGTGTCGGTATGAGGCTTAAGCCAACTTGCTGCCTGCAGGCGTTGTTTACCTCGTTGCTTGGCATCGGCCTTGTCCCTGGCCACCACCAGTAGGTAGCGGTGGGCTTCGCCAAATACCCTGTCCTCGTAGCCACCAAAATTGATGAAGAACAGCCGTGGGTCATCCGGGCCCGGCGCCACATCACTGGATTCGACACGGTAGTGGTCAATACCGTCGACTTCCATCCATGAGTCGATGTGCAGGCCCGCACGGTTGCCGAACCAAGCCTGGCACAGTTGTGGGTACGCCTGCTCGAGTGAGTCCGCCTGCGCGAACAGCACATCGTGAACCTCGATATTGGCTCGTGGATGTCGACCTCCGAGCATGACGATGTACAGCATCAGCGATTTCTCCATTGTCCGCTGTTGAGTCTGCTAATGCCTGCGGCGTCATTTTCAGGTGAGACGCTGGTCATTAAAATCTATGCAGAAAGGTAAAATAGTTGTACAAATATATAATATTGTACAGTATTTCGTGGCGCTCGAGGCCTGTATGGCGCACCCTGTTCGATGGACTTGCCTATGCCTGCTGTTCAGTGCCCTGGCTACGGCGGCTGACTGGAGATCGGAGCTGCCTGAGGGGCGAGAGCTGGGCGTGGGTGACTTCACCTGGTTTGGCCTACGCCTATACACCGCCCAATTATGGACAGTGGGTCCGGTTCATGATTGGAACCAGCCTTTTGCCCTGGAGATTGTGTATCACAGGCAGCTATCCAAGGACTCGCTGGTAGGTGCCAGCCTCGCGGAAATGGAGCGCCTGGATGCCGGCAGCATGACGCCGCAGCGAAGGGCGACGTGGGCCCAGGCAATTGAGCGCGCATTTGTGGACGTACGCCCTGGCATGCGGATCACTGGCTTGTACCTGCCGGGGCAGGGCGTGCGTTTCTTCGTTGACGGCAAACTCAGCCACGCAATCGCCGACCCGGTCTTTGCCCGGGCGTTCTTCGCCATCTGGCTCGATCCGCGGGCCAGGGACCCACAACTGCGTCAGCGGCTGCTTGGGCTGGCTGGCGCTAACCGAGGAACCTGAACATGTACCGAGCGCTGCTGCTGGCCGTCTGCCTACTTCTGGGCAGTTGTGGCAATGTCGGTGTCGAGCACTATGCCCAGGAGCAACCAACGCTGGACCTGGCGGCGTTCTTCTCGCGACCCGTGCAAGCCTGGGGGATGTTCCAGAAGCGTTCTGGGGAGGTGGTCAAGCGCTTCCACGTGCGCATCGACAGCCGCCGCGAAGGCGAGCGGCTGATCCTCGACGAGCATTTTCTCTACAGCGATGGCACACGCCAGCAGCGTACCTGGACGCTAGTGCCTGACGGCCCAGGCCGCTGGCGCGGAACCGCCGGGGACGTGATCGGTGAGGCGCGCGGCGAAGTGGCGGGTAACGCGCTGCGCTGGCGTTACCAGTTAGACCTGCCGGTTGACGGGCGGCGCTGGCAGGTAGACCTGGACGACTGGATGTATCTCATCGATGACGACACCCTGATCAACCGCTCAAGCATGAGCAAACTGGGCGTGGAGATCGGCCAGATCACCCTGTTCTTCCGCCGCCTGCCAGAGGGCACACCATGAACCTGATCGCGCTTACCCAGCTTGTATCTACCGGCGCTGCAAAGGAGCTGGAACTGCTCTCGCTGGAGGGTGGATTCTACATACTGCGCGCCTTGACCGACGCCGGTCCCGTGACACTGAGCGATGCCCATGGGCAGCCCGTTCGCGTGCGCTCCACTACCGAGCTGCGGCAGTTGCTGGCCGACTTGCCGCCGGTGCCCTGCATGCTGGTACAGCAGGTGGTGCATGATGAGATGTGCGGGCAACGCGACGGGCCCATTGCGCCGCTGCGCGTACCAGTAGCGCTGGCCAGTCAGTGGTAGCCTGAACGATGCGCCTGGGCCTGGTGCTGGGTGACCAGCTGTCGTTCGATCTTGCAAGTCTTACGGCCCTTGACCCTGCACGCGATGCTGTCCTGATGGCGGAAGTGGAGGGCGAGGCCCGGTACGTGCCGCATCATCCACAGAAGATCGTGCTCATCTTCAGTGCCATGCGGCACTTCGCCCAGGCACTGCGTGAGCGGGGGTGGCAAGTTCATTATGTCGAGCTGGACGCCGACGGCAACAGCGGTAGCATCGTAGGCGAGTTGCATCGTTGGCATCACGCCTTGGGTGCCACGCACATCCACCTGACCGAGTGCGGTGAGTGGCGCCTGGAGCAGGCGTTGCGCGAGGCCCAATTGCCGCTTGTGTGGCATCGCGATACGCGTTTTCTGTGCTCTCGCCAAGCCTTTGCACGCTGGGCCCAGGAGCGTCGGCAGCTGCGTATGGAGAACTTCTACCGTGGTATGCGCAAGCGAACCGGCCTGCTGCTGGAGCCTGACGGCCGCCCGGCAGGGGGGGCCTGGAATTTTGATGGCGACAATCGCAAGCCATTGCCACGCCAGTTGCGCGGGCCGTTTGCTGCGCATTTCCCGCACGACGAGATCACGGCGGCGGTGCTGGTCATGGTGCGTCAGCGCTTTAGCGACCACTACGGGGCCATTGACGGCTTCGACTACCCCGTCACGCATGCCCAGGCACAACAGCTCTGGCAGCATTTCCTGGACTTCGGCCTGGCCGCCTTCGGTGACTACCAGGACGCCATGGCCGAGGGCGAGCCGTACCTGTTCCACGCGCGCATCAGTGCGGCGCTCAACATCGGGCTACTGGATGTGCGTTGTCTGTGCGATGAGGTCGACAAGGCCTGGCGTGAGGGGCGGGTGCCGCTCAATGCAGCCGAAGGTTTCATCCGCCAGTTGATCGGCTGGCGTGAGTATGTGCACGGCATCTATTGGCTGCGCATGCCTGAGTATGCAGAGCTCAATCACTTGGGCAACCAGCGTGCGTTGCCGCAATTCTATTGGACTGGGCACACCCGTATGCGCTGCATGGAACAAGCCATCGGGCAGACCCTGCGCTTGGGCTACGCTCACCATATCCAGCGGTTGATGGTCACCGGCAACTTCGCCTTGCTGGCCGGTATCATGCCCACGGCGATTTGTCAGTGGTACCTGGCGGTCTACATGGACGCCTTCGATTGGGTCGAGCTGCCCAACACCCTTGGCATGGTGATGCACGCCGATGGCGGCTATTTGGGGTCCAAGCCGTACTGTGCCAGTGGTCGTTACATTCAGCGCATGTCCGATCATTGCAAAGCTTGCAGTTACAGGGTCGACCAAGTGATCGAGGAGGATGCTTGCCCGTTCAATGCCCTGTACTGGCATTTTCTCATCCGCCATCGCCCCGTGCTTTCGCCTAACCCGCGTCTGGCCTTGGTCTATCGCAGTCTCGATAACATGTCGGCTAGCCGCCGTGACGCCGTCTGGCAGCGTGGCCAGTCACTGTTGGCGCGGCTTGATTCAGATCAGGCGTTATGAAAAAAAGTCTTTTGCCCAGCAAGATCTGCGTGGTGTGTGGTCGGCCGTTCAACTGGCGCAAGCGCTGGACTCGCTGTTGGCAACAGGTGCGCTACTGCTCCGAGCGATGCCGCAGGTCAGCGTCGCGCCGCGAGGCGCGCTAGCAGAGGCAGGGCCAAAGCCCATATCGGCATCAGTAGCAGGGCGGTTAGCATCGTGCCCAACGGCAAGGCGACATTCGCAAGTCTTGCGCCGCCTACATAGGCCAGTGGGCCGCCAAGTGCGCCTAGCAGCGCTGCGAGCTGCCAGTGCCTGGCGGCCCATGCCAGGCTGTGGCGCATGCCGCTGGCCAGCACCAGCCAAAGCAGCGCCAGCCACAGGGGTAGCGGCCAGGCGTCGAAGGCGAATACGCCCAATATCCCCAGCGCGCTGTCGAGCACACAGCCGGCTAAAGTTACGCGCAACAGCGCCTTGACCTCGGCGTTGAAGTCCGTGCACAGGCGCAGGTGTACCGCCACGCCCGCAAGCACCAGCAGCAACAGCCAGGGGCGTTCGGCGCCCAGTACGCAGCCCCACCAGGCAGCCTGTAACCAGACGGCATTGGCAACCACCCAGCGGTTGGGCATCAGGCACTGCCAGGCATGGGGGCACAGCGTGCCTTCGGCGCTGCCCACAGCAGGTGCGCAACGCCGATGGTGCGTTCTTCGAAACCACCCTGGCAGTAGCACAAGTAGAACTCCCACAAGCGCTGGAACATGTCGTCGTAGCCCAGGTCGATCAGCGCTGTGCGCGCCTGGCGCAGATTCTCACGCCAGTGCCGCAGGGTGTGGGCATAGTCCTGCCCGAAGTCCTCCATATGCACGAGGTTGAGTGCGGTGTGCCGGCTGGCAGTGTCGAGCAACACGCTCAGCGAAGGCAGGGCGCCACCGGGGAAGATGTAGCGCTGGATGAAGTCGACCGAGCGGCGCGCCTGGGCGTAGCGCTGGTCGCGGATGGTGATTGCTTGCAACAGCATCAGGCCTTCGGGCTTGAGTAGCGAGGCACACTGGCGGAAATACACCGGCAGGTAACGATGGCCGACAGCCTCGATCATCTCGATCGAGACCAGTTTGTCAAAACTACCTTGAAGATCGCGGTAGTCTTCGCGAAGCACCGTCACGCAGTGCTCCAACCCCAAATCCTTGACGCGCGCCTGGGTATGGCTGTACTGCGCCTCGGAGAGCGTGGTGGTGGTGACACGGCAGCCATATCGGGTAGCCGCGTAGATCGCCAGACTGCCCCAGCCGCAGCCAATTTCCAGCAGGTGCTCGCCAGGGCGTAGTTCAAGCTTCTGGCAGATGCGCTCCAGCTTGTGCATCTGGGCTTGCTCCAGTGTTTGCCCTGGATGCTCGAATTGGGCTGCCGAATACATCATGGTTGGGTCCAGCAGCCGCTCGAACAGTGCATTGCCCAAGTCGTAATGCGCCAGAATATTGCGCCGGGCGCCACGCCTGCTGTTTCGGTTGAGTCGGTGCAGCAGTTGCAGGGCAGGGCGGCCGAAGCGGGCCAGGCCACCCTCGAGCGCGTCGAGCACTTGGAGGTTGGCAACGAACAGGCGAGTCACCCGCGCCAGATCGGGGCTGCGCCAATAGCCGTGGATGTACGCTTCTCCAGCGCCAATCGAACCATTGCCGGCAATCAGGTTCCAGGTTGCATCATCGAGGATCTCCACCTCGGCCTGCAGCGGGCTGTCGGCATCACCGAAGCTCCACAGCTGCCCGTGGCTGAGCAGGCGCAGGTGGCCGTGGCGCAGCGTGCTCATCTGGGCGAGAACGGCGCTGCGTGCCAGCCCGCCGAGCAATGGCGCAAGACCTGCAAACTTACTAACGCTCAGGGTGGGATTCGACATCTTCAGGGTCCTCGCAAGGTTGGCCGAGCGCCAGGTCACCCTGGCTGGTGGTGTGGTCATGTACTGGGGTGCGCTTGAGCAAAAGACTTAGCGCTTGCCAGTAGATGGCCAAGAGAGTTCGCAGGCTCATCCAGGGGAAGGTCAGTACATATCGACGTAGCGCGGTTGCATTCAGTGGCTGACGGTGCAGGGCGAGGTCGGCCTCGAACACCTTGCTGGCGCCTTGCCAGTTCTGCATGTGAATGCGTACATGGTCCGTGCTCAGCAAGAAGCGCAGGTGATAGTCCATTTCTAGTGGCATGAATGGCGATACATGAAAGGCCTTAGCCACGATCAAGGGCGTGGCAAGGTTGTCTTGCACCGGTAGCACATAATGAAAGCGTTCTCGCCACGGGGTGTTACGCACCTCCATCAGGATCGCCGTCAGGCGCCCGTCGCGGTCATGGCAGAAATAAAAACTCACTGGGTTGAATGACAGCCCCCAACAGCGCAGTTGCGTGAGCAGCCTTACCGGGCCTTCGGGCATATGCCCCGTCGCCTGGGAGACCAACAAGCGCGCGGCCTGGGCCAGGGATTCGCCGTGGCGGGTCTGCGCTGGCAGGTAGTCGGTTTCGCGCCAGCACAGCGGTGCCAGGCGCCAACGTCCCAGCCAGCGGGACAGGCCCATTAGCCAGGCTTGTTCGTCCAGGTCCAGGTAGAACATGCCGATCCGGTAGCGGAACGCGTGGCGCCGCGGCGTCAGTCGACGGTGGCTGATCCAGCCCACACAGAGGCTGCAGTTCACAGTTGTTCTCCGAAATGGGCGGCCACCTTCAGTGCACTGACCACTCCGTCCTCATGAAAGCCGTTGCCCCAGTAGGCGCCGCAGAAGTAACTGTGTTGCTGGCCCTGCAGTTGTGCCTGGCATGCCTGAGCGGCGCACGCTGCAAGGCTGTACTGCGGATGGGCATACTGGAAGCGGGCGATCACTTGCGCGGGGTCAATCAGCGCAGTTTGGTTGAGGCTCACGCAGAAGGTTGTCGGTGCCTGGATACCTTGCAGAATGTTCATGTTGTAGGTCAGTGCGGCGCGAGCCTGCTCCGAGCCGCCCAGGCGATAGTTCCAGCTGGCCCAGGCGTTTGTGCGGCGAGGCAGCAGACGGGTATCGGTGTGCAGCACCACATCGTTGCTGGCGTAGCCTATGGCCCCAAGTACTTCTCGCTCCTGCATGCTCGGCGTTTCCAACAGCGCCAGGGCTTGATCGCTGTGGCAGGCGAACACCACATTGTCAAAGCGTTCGGTGCCAGCCGCGCTCAAGACGGTCACCCCGCCTTCGTCGCGGCTGACCCGGTAAACCTTGCAGTTGAGGCGGATACGCTCGGCGAACGGTCGGCACAGCGGCGCGACGTAGCTGCGCGAACCGCCTTTGATCACCCGCCACTGAGGACGTTGATTGACCGAGAGCAAACCGTGGTTGCGACAGAAGCGCACGAAGAACTCAAGGGGGAAGTGGAGCATGTCTGCCCGGGACATCGACCAGATCGCCGACCCCATCGGCACGATGTAGTGTTCGATAAAGCGCTGCCCATAACGCTGTGCTTGAAGGTAGGCGCCCAAGGTGGTGTTGCTATCGATGCGCTGGGTGTCCAGGTCGGCCAGTGCCTGGCGATTGAAGCGCAGAATATCCCGGATCATGCCCCAGAAACCTGGGGACACCAGGTTGCGGCGCTGGGCAAACAGTGTGTTGAGGTCGTGACCGTTGTATTCCAGGCCAGTGCTCGGGTCATGCACGGAAAAACTCATTTCAGTCGGCTGCGAGGGGACCTTGAGCTGGTCGAGCAATCGGATGAAGTGCGGGTAGGTCCAGTCGTTGAAAACGATGAAGCCGGTGTCTATTGCATGGCGCTGGCCCTTCCAGACCACATCGAGGGTGTGGGTGTGACCTCCGATCCACTGCTCGGCTTCGAAAACCGTTACTTCGTGCTTGCGTGACAGCAGATGGGCGCAGGTCAGCCCCGCGATGCCACTGCCGATGATGGCTATCCGCATGGATCATCTTTCCTGTTGATGGCGGGCGAGGCGTTGGCCAAGCGCCAAACGCAAGCGCGCGGGGAGCGCCCCGAGCAGGCGCAATAGCAAGGTGAAAAGCCCGGGGAAGTTGATTTCCAAGGGACGCCGGGGCAGGCGCCTGGCGATATACTGGGCAGCGCGCTGTGCGGTCCACAGCTGCGGCATGGGGAAATCGTTGCGACGGGTCAGCGGCGTGTCGACGAAGCCAGGACTGACCAGCGTGACCGCGATACCCTCGTGACTCAGGTCGATTCGCTGTGACTCCACCAGATAGCGCACTGCGGCCTTGGACGCGCCGTAGGCGCCGGCGCGGGGCAAGGCCAGCCAGGTCACCGAGCTGCCCATCACCACCAGGTGGGGACGCTGGCCGACGCGAAGCAAGGGTAGTGCCGCCGCCAGGCAGTAGCTGACACCCAGCAGGTTGGTGCGCATCACACGCTCGACCAACAGCGGATCGAAATGCCCCGGCTCCAGGTATTCGCAGGTGCCTGCATTGAGAATGGCCATGTCCAGCCCTCCCCAGGCCTGCTCGATCCGGGCAGCGATGCCGGCGACCTGCTCCGGGTGGTCAAGGTCACCAACGGCCAGCAGTACCTGATTGGGAAACCGTTCGGCCAGAGCGGCAAGACGATCGCCATGGCGACCACCCAAGGCAACCTGGTGGCCTTGTTCCAGAAGAATGTGTGCGAGCGCGGCGCCGATACCGCTACTTGCGCCGGTCAACCAGCAGCGGCTCATGCCAGCCTACCTTTGAGCCAGCGGATTGCCCCGCCCATGATGGGAAGGTGCTCATAAAGCAGGGCGCCAGCGTCGAAGTAGTCCTGGTGAAAATACACACGGTCGCGCCAGTGCAGGCAACTGCACCCTTGCAAGGTGATCTGCTGACCTCGGGACAGGCGTGGGTGGCAAAATTGCAGTGTCCAGCGCAGGTAGCCCTGCCCGGGCCTCACCTCGTCGGTGCTGGTGATGGCATAACGGATATCGCTGGCATTGGCGTACAACTGCTCGAAATATGCCCGCAGGGCCTGCAGCCCCTGTATATGATGCAGAGGGTCGCGAAAGCTGACATCTTCGCTGTACAGTTTTTCCAGCGTGTCGAGGTTCGCCCCATTAAGGCCAGCGAAGCGCTCGGCGAATTGCTGTAGGTAGGCTGACATGCTGGGCTCCAGAAAACCTGTACAAAACTCGTTTGCTGTACAGGTATAGCTGAAATTCCGGCATTAATCTATACAAAAATATGCTCTTGTATAGTTTTGTCAGCGCTCGGGCTGTTCCAGTTGTCGCCGCAATTGAGCCACTTCAGCCTCTAGCTCGCGTACCTTTTCCTCAGCGAAAATCTGTGCTGAGACGTCGCGCTGGATACCGATGTAGTACGTCAACTGGTCCGCCTCGTTGCGCACGGGCGTGATCGATAACTCATTCCAGAACAAGCTTCCGTCCTTGCGATAGTTGCGCAGCACCTGGCGGCAGGGGCGGCCTTCCCGGATCGCCTCGCGGATGGTTGCCAAGCCCTCCTGGTCATGACGCTCGCCCTGCAGAAAACGACAATCCTGATAGAGGATGTCGTCAGCGAAATAGCCGGTCAGGCGCTCGAAGGCGGGGTTAACGTAAATTAGGATGCTGTCATTGCCTTCCTGCTCGGCGACGACGATGCCATCGTTTGAATGCTCGACCATCAGTTGCAGGAGTTTCGCGTTGATCATGGGGCTCACCTACAGGCGTTTCGTATGCGATAGGCGCAGCGTCGCTTCTGTGCAGAAAGCTTCGGTGCTGTTTGTTGCATGATGAACCATGCAGGTTCGCCGCAGAAGGTCCATTGAGTTTAGAATGTTCCACCACCTCGATACCCCCTTCGTTATGACTGACGCCAGCCCACCCGATTTGCTCCCCATGCGCGATGTGGTCAGCTTGACCGGCATCAATCCGGTAACCTTGCGTGCCTGGGAGCGGCGCCATGGATTGATACGGCCGCAGCGCACCGAGGGCGGCCATCGCCTGTACACGGCGCGGGATGTCCAGCGCATCCGCGACATCTTGCGCTGGACCGGCAACGGTGTGCCCATCAGCAAAGTTGGCGATAGGCTCGCAGGCCAGCCTGATGTATCTGTGCAGCCCTCGGCCTTCGACCAATGGCGAGCCGCCGTGGCGCGCGCATCCAGGGCATTCGATAGGCAGGCACTGGAAGGGATCCATGGTCAGTTGTTCACGCTCTTCCCCAAGGCCACCGTGCTATGTGAAGTGCTAATGCCGGTGTGGTATGACCTGGCTTCAGGGGCAGCGCCAGGCCAGCGGAGCCAATGGATGTTTCTCGACACGTTCTTGCGCGCCCGCTTGCTGCTGCGCCTGCAAATGAATCAGTCCGATGCCCCGCGGGTGTTGCTAGCAGGTACAGAGGGGCAAGCCGAACTCCAGCTGTTGTGCGCCGGGCTACTGTTGAGCAGCGAGCAACAGCACATTGAAGTGCTCGGTTGCGGACAGCCGCTGGAAGAGCTGCCCATCGTGTGTGCGGCGATGCAACCAGCGGCATTGGTGATAAAAGTTCAGACGCCGGTGAGCCCCGCCTTGGCTAAGCGTCTGCGTTCATTGCAGATGGAAATTGTGTGTCCGCTGGCCTTGATCGGCAAAGGCCTGGCAGATTCGCAACAGGCCTTGAAGGGAATCCCGTTATGTCTGCTGGACGAGACAGGCGCTGAGCCCGCGCGCATGCTCAACGCCTTGCACCGTGGGGCTCTTGACCTTTGATCTAGGGCCATCCTGCGGATCAAATGGGAAATACGATGTGGTTACAGCCGCTCTGTTTTAGAGGGCAAAACATCCCTGCGGAAAGGGCGTAGCTCAGCCTACCCTGGCTAATCCAATCCCTTACCTATCTGAGTGAGGGGACGCCTGCAATCATCTTGCGAACTAGCTGGCCAACTGCTGCAGCAGGCTCTGCTGGGCGGTGTGTGCCACGACCTCGCCAATCACCAGGATCGCCGGGCTTCGCAGGCCGAATGCACGGGCATCCAAGCCCATTCGCTCTAGCTGGCTGCGGCATTCGCGTTGATGGGGCAGCGAGGCATTTTCGATCATCGACACAGGCGTATCGCCAGGCATGCCGGCGCTGAGCAAGCCTTGGCGGATCTCCTCCAGGCGGGCGACGCCCATGTACACCACGAGCGTAGTGCCGCCCTGGGCTAGTCCTGCCCAGTTCAGCTCGCTGTCATCCTGGGTGTGTGCAGTGACCAGCGTCACCCCGCGGCTGACACCACGCAAGGTCAGCGGGATACCGCACTGGGTCGCGCCGGCCAGCCCTGCGGTAATGCCATTGACCACCTCCACTTCAATGCCGTAGCCCTGCAACCACAGTGCCTCTTCGCCACCACGGCCGAAGATGCACGGATCTCCACCTTTGAGTCGCACTACGCAACGGCCCTGGCGGGCATGGCGCAGCATCAGCCGTTGAATGAACGCTTGCGGCGTCGAGCGGCAACCGCCGCGCTTGCCCACGGCAATCACTCGCGCCTGCGGGCAGTGCTCGAGCAGCGCCGGATTGACCAGGTCATCGATCATCACCACCTGGGCCTGGCGCAGCGCACGCACCGCCTTGAGGGTCAGAAGCTCAGGGTCGCCGGGGCCTGCGCCCACCAGCCAGACTTTTGCATGCATTGGGGAGTTCCTCATCAGCAGCGCCGCTCAGCCTTTGAACAGGTAGAACAGCGCAATCAGGTTGAACAGCATCGATAGCAGCGCCAAGGTCCGCCAGACTTTCACCGGTTCGCGCTCAAGCAATGGCCGAGGGCGGCCGGTCAGCTCCTGGCGGTCACCGCGTTCGAGCAACAACAGCCACTGTTCAGCGGTTTCGAAACGCTGCGCAGGGTCCGCGGCGACGGCCTGCTCCAGGTTGCGCTGGAGCCACTCGGGAAGGTCTGGGCGATAGCGCGCCGGGTTAATCGGGTTGTTGAAACGCGGGTGCTGGAACGCTTCGACTTCGCCATAGGGATAGTGCCCGGTAAGCAGCTGATACAGGGTTACGCCCAGCGCGTAGAGGTCTTGGCGGGGGCTGGGCGGTTGCCCTTCGAACGCTTCCGGGGCGATGAACGAGGGGGTTCCGGGCAGATCATGCGGGGCGTCTTCGGAGAGGCCCGGGCAATAGGCCAGGCCGAAGTCCAGCAGGCGCAGCTGGCCGTCTTCGCCCAGGTGCAGGTTGTCTGGTTTGATGTCTCGGTGCAGCAGGTTGCGTCGGTGCAGCACGCCTACCGCTTGCAGCAACTGGCGGGCGACCTCCAGCCATTGCACCAGCGGCAGCGGGCCGCTTTCGGTCAGCAGGGTCGCCAGGGTCTGCCCTGGGTATTCGCGCATCAGGTAGTACAGGTGCTGGCGATGGCTGGCGGCATGCACCTCGGGGAAATGCCGGCCTGCAACGCGGCGCAGGAACCATTCCTCCTGCAGCAAACGCTGCGCGGCGCCGGCTTGTGTTTCTTGGCCTGTGGGCAAGGTCTTCAGTAGCCACGGGTGGCCTTGGCTGTCGTGAACGCGGTACAGCAATGACTGGCGGCTACGCGCCAGTTGTGCATCGACCCGCCAGCCATCGATCAGTTGCCCTGGGCGCAACGCTGTTGGCACAGGCCACTGTTGCAGTTGTGCCAGGGTGTCTCCCAAGTTTGCTGGCCCCAGTTGCTCGACCCGCACCAGCAGGGCGCTGGCGTTGTCTTGGCTGCCGCACAGATGAGCGCTGGCCACCAGCGTATTGGCCGCCTCCTGTAGATCTGCGTGCTCGCGCAGCACCGAGAGGATGCCTTGGTCGCCCAGGCTGGCCCACACGCCGTCGCTGAGCAGCAGGTAGCTTTCGCCGCTGTGCAGCTCGCCTTCGAGGTAGTCGACCAGCAGGTGCTGATCCAGCCCCAAGGCGCGCTTGAGCACATGCTGCATGCCGGGTTGATCCCAGACATGGTCTTCGCTCAGGCAGTGCAAGCGCCCCTGGTGCCAGCGATAGACCCGGCAGTCGCCAACGTGGGCCAGGGTGAAGCGCCGCCCGCGGATCACCAGCGCGCTCAAGGTGGTCAACAGCGGTTGGCCACTGCCCTGGGCGCGCAGCCAGCGGTTTTGCGCCAGCAGCAGGCGATCGAGCGCCTGCGGCACGGCCCAGGTCGCCGGGGTGGCGTAGTAATCCAGCGCCAGCGCCTGCAGGCTGGCTCGTGCTGCCAGGCCGCCGTCTGCGCACTGGCTGACGCCGTCGGCGAGGGCGAACAGGTAGCCCTTGCTGGCAGCCAGCTCCGGTGCCGGGGTGACCAGGCGCAAAGCGTCCTGGTTTTCCGCGCGCGGGCCGGTGGCCGTGGCTTGGGCAAAGCTCAGTTGCAGGCTCATGTTGGCTGCCTCAGACCCGTGCCGCGGTGACCGCCGCCGAGCCCCAGGTGGTGCGCCAGCGTTGCTTGACCCCATGCAGGCCGAACCAGGCCAGCAGGCCGAGGCTGGCGAACAGCCACAGCCCCAGCTGATAGTCGCCAGTGTGCTGCTTGATCATGCCCAGGCCTGCGGCCAGGATGAAGCCACCGATGCCGCCGGCCATGCCGATCAGCCCGGTCATCACGCCGATTTCCTGGCGAAAGCGCTGCGGCACCAATTGGAACACCGCACCATTGCCCGCACCAAGACCGAGCATGGCGCTGACGAACAAGGCCAAGGCCGCGGCAGCGCTGGGCAGGTTGAAGCCGACCGCAGCGATGCACACTGCGGCTACGCTGTACATGCCCAGCAGGGTACGGATACCGCCGAAGCGGTCGGCCAGGGCGCCGCCCAGTGGGCGCATCATGCTGCCGCCAAAGACGCAGGCGGCGGTGTAGTAACCGGCAGTCACCGGGCTCAGCCCGTACTGATCGCTGAAGTAGCCGGGCAGGGCGCTGGCCAGGCCGATGAAGCCGCCGAAGGTGACGCTGTAGAAGAACATGAACCACCAGCTGTCACGATCACCCAGTGCCTTGAAATAGTCGGCCATGGCTTTGGGCTTGGGGCGTTGTGGGGCGTTGCGTGCCAGCCAGGCGAACAGCACCAGGGTCAGCAGCAGCGGGATCAGGGCGAAGCCGAACACGTTGTTCCAACCAAAGGCTGCCGCCAGCGCCGGGGCCAGCAGGGCGGCGAATACGGTGCCGGAGTTGCCGGCACCCGCGATGCCCATGGCCTTGCCCTGGTGTTGTGGCGGATACCACTGCGAAGCCAGTGGCAGCGAGACCGCGAACGAAGCGCCGGCAACGCCAAGGAACACGCCGAGCAGCAACGCCTGCTCATAGCTGTGCACACCCAGCAACCAGGCACAGGCCAATGCCAGGATCACCACCACCTGACCGAGCAGGCCGGCGGTTTTTGGCGACAGGCGATCGACCAGCATGCCCATCGCGAAGCGCAGCAGCGCGCCAGCCAGGATCGGTGTCGCGACCATCAGGCCACGTTGTTGCGGGCTCAGTTGCAAGTCGGCGGCGATCTGCACCGCCATGGGGCCAAGCAGGTACCAGACCATGAAGCTCAGGTCGAAATACAGGAACGCGACGAACAGGGTAGGCACATGCCCGGACTTCCAGAAACTCGTACTCATCGAACACCTCGCGCGGCTTGCAACGGTAGTCATACCCTGTCTGCGCAGGGCCGGAACGAAAAAGACGCCGCTACCCGATCCACCGCAGTGGAGGGGAGAGCGACGTCTTTGTCGGAGGGTTGGGCAACCGCCGTTGGCTACCTGTGGTATTTGTTCAGCAAGAGCCGGGCCAATCTTGAGCTGGCGGTTTTGGCTTGTCAGTGCCGGCCAGCGCATACTGGCCGTTAGGCTCAGCCCAGCATCTCGTGCATGGCGATGATCTGCTCGGCCACCTGAATCAGTTTCTGCTGTTTGCTCATGGCCTGGCGGCGCATCAGGGTGAAGGCCTGCTCCTCGTTGCAGTCCTTCATCTTCATCAGCAAGCCCTTGGCCTGCTCGATGCGCTTGCGCTCGGCCAGTTGCTGGTCGCGCGCCAACAACTGGGCCTTGAGCGCCTGGTCGCTCTCAAAGCGGGCCATGGCTACATCGAGGATCGGTTGCAGGCGGGCGCTATGGATGCCTTCGACGATGTAGGCGCTGACCCCAGCCTGGATCGCCTGGCGCATCACCTGCGGGTCGTGCTCATCGGTAAACAGCACGATGGGGCGCGGTCGATCACGGCTGACCAGCACAACTTGCTCCATCACATCCCGCCCCGGTGACTCGGTATCGATCAACACCACATCGGGACGCACCGTTTCGACGCAGGCGGGCAGGTCGATGGTCAGCCCACCGGCTTCGATGACTTCGAAGCCGGCTTCGGCCAGTGCGGCCTTGAGCCGGCCCACTTTCTTTTCGGTGTCGTCGATCAGCAGGATGCGTAGCATGTTCGTCCCCCTCACAGACCGACACGGGCGCTGGGTGTCTCAGCCATGGCATGCAGGCGAAAGCTGCGCGCATAGCCGTGGGGATCGCTGCCATCCCAGCGGATGCCGTCGATCAGCAGGCTGCTGCGCATTGGCAGCTCAGCGCAAGGCACGCCGAGTGCTGCCGCAGCTTCCCGGTAGAGCGCCAGCTGCTGCACCTGGCGAGCGACGTCGAGGTAATCAGGGTCTTCGCGCAAAAGGCCCCAGCGGCGGAATTGAGTCATGAACCACATGCCGTCGGACAGGTACGGCAGGTTGGCCCGGCCTTGGTCGAACAGGCGCAGCGCGTGCCGGTCTTGCCAGCGGTTGCCCAGGCCGTCCTGGTAGTCGCCGAGCAAGCGCGGCTCGATGGTTTCCAGCGGCGTATCCAGGTACGCCGTGCCGCTGAGCAACTGGGCGGTGCTGCGGCGGTTTTCCGGGCTCTGCTCGATGAAGCGGCTGGCGGCGAGAATGGCTGTGATCAAGGCACGGGCGCTGTTGGGGCATTGCTCGACAAAGGCACGCGCGCAACCGAGGACTTTTTCCGGATGGTCTGGCCAAATCGACTGGCTGGTGGCCAGGGTAAAGCCTTGGCCTTGGGCCACGGCATCGGCCGACCAGGGCTCGCCGACGCAAAAGCCATCGATACGCCCGGCCTGGACGTGAGCGACCATCTGCGCCGGTGGCACCACGACACTGTGCACGTCGCGCAGCGGATGAATGCCTTGGCTGGCCAGCCAGTAGTACAACCACATCGCGTGGGTGCCGGTGGGGAAGGTCTGGGCGAAGGTCAGCCGTGAGCCATTTTGGTGCGCAAGCCTGGCCAGCGCTTCAGGGCTGGTCACGCCCTTGCGTTGCAGTGCCGGCGACAGGTTGATCGCCTGGGCATTCTGGTTGAGGCCCATCAGCACCGCCATGTCGCTGGCCGCTACGCCGCCGATACCCAGGTGCACGGCGTAGATCAGGCCATATAAGCAGTGCGCCGCGTCGAGTTCGCCGCTGACCAGTTTATCGCGCAGGCCGGCCCAGGAGGCCTGGCGCTTGAGGTTGAGGGTCAGGCCCTGTTGCTGGGCAAAGCCTTGGGTGGCTGCGACCACTACCGAAGCACAATCGGTCAGGGCCATGAAGCCAATGTCCAGGCTGGGCTTTTCCGGTGCATCGCTGCCGTTGACCCAGGCCAGAGGTGTTGCGCGGGGGAATGTATTCACGAAGCTCCTCGCCCGTACTCAATAGGCTTTGAAGCCTGAGCGAAGCAAGCGATATGCCACAGGTGCGGTAAAGGCCTGTCGCGGCGGCGGCGTGCTGGCTATAATCGCCCCCTCACTCACCCCCGAGTCTTGCCCGCCCATGTATACCCTGGCCCGCCAGCTGTTGTTCAAGCTTTCTCCGGAAACCTCCCACGACCTGTCCCTCGACCTGATCGGCGCAGGTGGCCGGCTGGGGCTCAATGGCTTGCTGTGCAAGCAGCCGGCAGCAACCCCGGTGACCGTCATGGGCTTGAACTTCGCCAACCCGGTGGGCCTGGCCGCAGGCTTGGACAAGAATGGCGCGGCCATCGATGGCTTCGCCCAGCTGGGTTTTGGCTTCGTCGAGATCGGTACCGTGACCCCGCGTGCGCAACCGGGCAACCCCAAGCCGCGCCTGTTCCGTCTGCCAGAGGCGAGCGCGATCATCAACCGCATGGGCTTCAACAACCTAGGCGTCGATCATTTGCTCACCCGGGTGCGGGCTTCGCGCTATGACGGCATTCTGGGCATCAATATTGGCAAGAACTTCGACACCCCGGTCGAGCGCGCGGTTGACGACTACCTGATCGGCCTGGAGAAGGTCTACAACGACGCCAGCTATATCACCGTCAACGTCAGCTCGCCGAATACCCCGGGCCTGCGTTCGCTGCAGTTCGGTGACTCGCTCAAGCAACTGCTCGATGCCCTGGCCGTGCGCCGCGAGCAACTGGCCAGCGAGCATGGCAAGCGCGTACCGCTGGCGATCAAGATCGCCCCGGACATGACTGATGAAGAAACCGCCCTGGTAGCGGCGGCCTTGCTCGACTCGGGTATGGACGCAGTGATCGCCACCAACACCACGCTGTCTCGCGAAGGCGTCGAAGGCCTGCCGTTCGGCGGCGAGGCGGGTGGGCTGTCGGGGGCTCCAGTGCTGGAAAAAAGCACCCACACGGTGAAGGTGCTGGCGGGCGAGCTGTCCGGGCGGATGCCGATCATCGCTGCGGGCGGGATTACCGAAGGCCGGCATGCTGCCGAGAAGATCGCCGCGGGTGCGAGCCTGGTACAGATCTATTCGGGCTTCATCTACAAGGGCCCGGCGTTGATTCGCCAGGCGGTGGATGCCATCGCTGCGATGCCGCGCCAGTAACGGCGGGGCATAAAAAAGGGCCCCATCAAGGGGCCCCTGGGCCGTAGCCCGCCGCCCGGATGGGGCGTGCATGGTGACTCGAATTCAATGTCCTCGTTCAGCCAACGGCGTGATTTTCGTTGAGTCTATGGATGCCAGCGGTGCCGGTCATACCGTCCCAGTTATCTCCGCGACCTTCGCGCCAGCCGTTGATCCAGGCCTGGCGAACGGATGGAAGGGTGAAGGGGCAAAGTTCGCGAGATTTGCCGGTGACCCCATACTGGTAGCCACGTGAATATGCTCTTTCCAACGGATCACGCTTAAGTCTTCTCATAGGGTGTTGCCCTCACTTGTTGACTGTAATGTCCCGTCGGCCTCGCTGAGGCCGGGCAGAATCTTTCTGCCGGTTTTGCGCTCGCTGCCGGCGTCGCGAGCAGAAGTGTCGTTCCATTGCGAAACGACCTGAGTTCAGTTCTAACGAATGCGAGTCACAGTGTGAATGATCGATTTGTCATAAGGACGTAACCTTTCTGCCGATGAAAGGATAAGTAAATAAATGCGACTCAACCCTGTTTAGGCTTTAGCCCGCTATGATCAGGGTTTAGTGGTGGTTGCAGTCATTTGGCCATTGTTTCCGGCACATGACTGAAATAATTGGTAATGCGACGAAGGGTCACGCCTTCTCCGCGAACCCACGAAATTTTCACACTGCCCGACGATCAAAGCGTTTTCACCCAGGTGGAGCGTTTAACTGTCGGGTGGCCTGGCGCTTGCTCTGCACGCAGCGCCACCCGAGCGCCTGTGAAAAGGGCGCTCGGGTAAACATCGGCGGGACGATGCGTCGACCCGTCACTTAAATAGCCAAAGGCTCTGGATTACTCATGTCGGACCGTTTCGAACTTTATCTCACCTGCCCCAAGGGCCTGGAAGGCCTGCTTGCCGAAGAGGCCCGTGGCCTTGGTCTGGAGGAGGTGCGTGAGCACACCTCGGCGATTCGTGGCGAGGCCGACATGGAAACCGCCTACCGCCTGTGCCTTTGGTCGCGCCTGGGCAACCGCGTGCTGCTGGTCCTCAAGCGCTTCTCGATGAAGAACGCCGATGATCTGTACGACGGCGTCAACGCCGTCGACTGGCAGGATCATCTGACCGCCGATGGCACCCTGGCCGTGGAGTTCAGCGGGCATGGTTCGGGGATCGACAACACCCACTTCGGCGCCTTGAAGGTCAAGGACGCGATTGTCGACAAACTGCGTAACCGTGAAGGGCTGCGTCCTTCGGTGGACAAGCTCAACCCGGACCTGCGCGTGCACCTGCGCCTGGACCGTGGCGAGGCGATCCTCTCCCTCGACCTCTCCGGGCACAGCTTGCACCAGCGTGGCTACCGCCTGCAGCAAGGCGCCGCGCCGCTGAAAGAAAACCTCGCGGCTGCCGTGCTGATCCGCGCCGGCTGGCCGCGGATTGCCGCTGAAGGCGGCGCCCTGGCCGACCCGATGTGCGGTGTGGGGACCTTCCTGGTCGAAGCGGCGATGATCGCCGCCGACATCGCCCCCAACCTCAAGCGCGAGCGTTGGGGTTTCAGCGCCTGGCTCGGCCACGTGCCGGCGCTGTGGCGCAAGGTGCACGACGAGGCGGCAGCCCGCGCCGAGGCTGGCTTGGCCAAGCCACCGCTGTGGATTCGTGGTTATGAAGCCGATCCCCGGCTGATCCAACCGGGGCGCAACAACGTCGAGCGTGCCGGCCTGGCGGACTGGGTGAAGATCTATCAGGGTGAAGTCGGCAGCTTCGAGCCGCGTCCTGACCAGAATCAAAAAGGCCTGGTCATCAGCAACCCGCCATATGGCGAGCGCCTGGGTGACGAAGCCAGCTTGCTCTACCTCTACCAGAACCTTGGCGAACGCCTGCGCCAGGCCTGCCTGGGTTGGCAAGCTGCGGTGTTCACCGGTGCGCCTGAGCTGGGCAAGCGCATGGGGATCCGCAGCCACAAGCAATACGCTTTCTGGAACGGCGCGCTGCCGTGCAAATTGCTGCTGTTCAAGGTTCAACCAGATCAGTTCGTCACTGGCGAGCGACGCTCGTCCGAGTCGCAAGAAGTCGACAGCCCGCGTCAGCTGGCGGTGGCCAGCGAACCGGCGCGGTTGTCCGAAGGCGCGCAGATGTTCGCCAACCGCTTGCAGAAAAACCTCAAGCAACTGGGCAAGTGGGCCCGCCGCGAGCAGGTCGATTGCTACCGCCTGTATGACGCCGACATGCCCGAGTACGCCCTGGCGGTCGATCTCTATCAGGATTGGGTGCACGTGCAGGAATACGCCGCACCGCGCTCGATCGACCCGGACAAGGCTCAAGGCCGTCTGCTCGATGCCCTGGCGGCCATTCCCCAGGCGCTTGGCATCGATCCGCAGCGTGTGGTGCTCAAGCGTCGCGAGCGCCAGAGTGGCACCCGCCAGTATGAGCGTCAGGCTACCGAAGGGCGCTTCCAGGAAGTCAACGAAGGTGGCGTCAAGCTGCTGGTCAACCTCACCGACTACCTGGACACCGGGCTGTTCCTCGACCATCGCCCGATGCGCATGCGCATCCAGCGCGAGGCTGCCGGCAAGCGCTTCCTCAATCTGTTCTGCTACACCGCCACTGCCACTGTGCATGCCGCCAAAGGCGGCGCGCGCGACACCACCAGCGTCGACCTGTCCAAGACCTACCTGGACTGGGCGCGGCGCAACCTGTCGCTCAATGGCTATTCCGATCGCCATCGCCTGGAGCAGGGCGATGTAATGGCCTGGCTGGAGAACTGCCGCGAGAGCTACGACCTGATCTTCATCGACCCACCCACCTTCTCCAACTCCAAGCGTATGGAAGGCGTGTTCGATGTGCAGCGGGACCACGTGCAGTTGCTCGACCTGGCCCTGGCCCGTCTGGCGCCGGGTGGCGTGCTGTACTTCTCCAACAACTTCCGCAAGTTCCAGCTCGACGAGAGCCTGAGCGCACGCTACGCCGTGGAGGAGATCAGCGCCCAGACCGTCGACCCGGACTTTGCGCGTAACAGCAAGATTCACCGGGCATGGCGTTTGCAACTGCGTTGAGGCGACGAGGTACATTGCGTCGCTAGTGGCCAATGGCTATAAATAGCTAGGGCCGGACAATTCGCAGGACGCTGACGTGACGAGAATGCTCTATGTCCAAGTGTGGCGTGCGTGCGAAGGTGTTCGGCCTGTTCAGCCAGGCGCTGTCCGCGTGGGCGGTCGCCCTGGTGGCCCTGGTGGCTGGCGGCCTGCTCACGGCCGCCCTGGCCATTGCCGCACAGACCTTCTACAAGCAGCAGTTGCGCCAGCGCTTCGAGCTGCTGGCCAATGAGCGCTACAGCCGCATCGCCGAGCGTTTCGATGATCAGGAGCAGCGCCTGGACGGGCTGCGCCGATTCTTCAGCTACTCAAGCGAAATCACCCCGCGTGAGTTCGATGGCTACGTCAAACCGCTGTTGCATCGCACCCAAGCCTATTCCTGGGCACCGAGGGTAGAGGCCGGGCAGCGAGAAAGCTTCGAGCGTCAGGCCAGTGCCTGGCTCGGCCAGCCTTATCACATCCGCGACCAGGACGCGCAAGGCGTGTTGCAGCCAGCAGCGGCGCGCGAGCGTTTTTATCCCGTGCTCTATACCCAAGCGGCCACGTTGCAGGGGCAGCCTTATGGCTTGGATCTGCTCGGCCAGCCACTGCGTGAAGCCACATTGGCGCGAGCGTCGGCGCCGGGGAGCATGGCGGTGTCGGCCCCGTTGGACATGATCAATGTCGAGCCGGTGTATACCCGTGGCCTGCTGATGGTGGCGCCAGTCTTCGCCGAGCGCGGGCCAGACAATGCGCCCAGCGGCTATGTCATGGCGCTGCTGAGCATGCGCCAGCTGATCGCCGAGGGCCTGCCGCCGCCGGTCGACGATAACCTGGTGGTGCGCATCCTCGACACCTCCGGGAGCAATGGTCAGGAAGTGCTGTACGACTCGCAGAATCCGGTCGCGCAGATCCCGATGGCCAGCAACCACTTGCTGCATTTGGCCGATCATCACTACCAGCTGTCGATACGGCCCAGCCAGGCTTTTTTGCAGGCCAACCGTTCTTCGGCAGTGCACACGGTGGCATTGTTCGGAGGTCTGCTCAGCGTGTTGCTCAGCGCTTTGCTGTACAGCCTGTTCAGCCAACGTCAGCGCGCCTTGCGGCTGGTCGAACAGCGCACGGCGCAATTACGCATCAGTGAACAATCCCTGCGCGGCACCCACAATCAGTTACGCGGTGTGCTCGATGCCGCGACCCAGGTGGCAATCATCGCTACCAGCCTCAAGGGTGTGGTCAGCACCTTCAATGCCGGCGCCGAACGCATGCTGGGCTACGCGGCCGGTGAGGCGGTGGGTCAGCTGAACCTTGCCGACCTGGTCGAAGCTGAAGAACTCGGCCAGCGAGCGCATGCCTTGACCGTGCGTTACGGGCGGGAGATCGCCGGCGGCCAGGCGATGTTCGCCGAAACCGTGCAAGAGCCCAGCGCAGAGCCCGGCGAGTGGACTTTGGTGCGCAAGGACGGCAGCCACTTGTTGGCCAATATGCTGGTGACTGCGGTGCTCGACGAGCAGGGCTTGTGGGTGGGCTATCTGGCGATTTGTATCGACGTGACCGAGCGGCGTCGGGTGCATGAGGCGCTCGCTGCGCGTGATCGGCTGCTGGAAAAGCTCAGCGCCGAGGTGCCCGGTGGTATCTACCAGTACCGCCTGGATGCCGATGGACATTCGTGCTTTCCCTATGCCAGCCAGGGTTTGTACGACATCTACGAGGTCGACCTGCAGTTGTTGGGCGAAGATGCGACGGTGGTATTCGAGCGCATTCATCCGGACGATCTGGAGCGGGTACGGCGTTCGGTGCGCTACTCGGCCGAGCATCTGTCGCCGTGGCGGGAGGAGTATCGCGTGATTCTGCCGCGGGCCGGGCTGCGCTGGGTGAGGGGCGAGGCGACGCCGGAGATTGGCGATAACGGCTGCACCCTGTGGCATGGCTATCTGACGGATGTATCTGACACCAAGCGGGTTGAGGAAGAGCTGCGAGCGCTGTCGATCACCGATGTGCTGACCGGTATTCATTATCGGCGCTACTTCCAGGAACGGCTCAAGAGCGAGCTGGAACGGGCTCAGCGTGATGGTCTGGAGCTGGCGGTGATAATGCTCGATATCGACCATTTCAAGCGCATCAACGATGAGCATGGGCATGCGGTGGGTGACCATGTGTTGCGCAGCCTGTGCCAGCATATTGGCCAGCGGTTGCGCCGTAGCGATGTGTTTTGCAGGTTGGGTGGGGAGGAGTTCATGGTGCTGTGTCCGGGGAGTGATGCTGAACAGGCGCGGTGGTTGGCGTTGGAGTTGTGGCAGGGGCTGCGGAGTTTGACGATTGAGGGGGGTGGGCGGGTTACTGCGAGTTTTGGGGTGGCTGGGTGGCGGGCGGGGGAGGGGGCTGATGCTTTGTTGTTGCGGGCGGATGCTGGGGTTTATGCGGCTAAACAGGCGGGTCGGGATCGGGTTGAGGTGGTGTTGCTTTGAGGGGGTAGTGGCTGATTTCCTGATTTCCTGATTTCCTGATTTGTCTGATTCAATGTGTTTTGTGTGATTATCCATTCACGATGGTGATATTTCGGCACCCTTCCGCCCTTACGGCGGGTCACTTTTTGGCAAACGCCCCAAAAAGTAACCAAAAAAGTCTGCGCTCCACCATCCGGCCCTACGCTGCGCTTCGGGTCCCCTCGCTTCGGTGCCTTCCGGGCCCGCGCGGCCTACGATTTGCTGCGCAAATCTACATCTCGCGCCTTCGGCTGCGCCGAAGGGTGCTGCGCACCTGGCCCTTCAGACACCTACGCTCGGCCTCCTGAAGTCGCGAAGTTAGTGGCGGCGACTGGGCTGGCGTTATCTGGCGATAGTGACAGGTGTGGTGGATGCTCTGGCCTCTTCGCGGGCAAGCCCGCTCCCACAGGTACCGCGTAGATTTAAGTCCAGCGTTGAGCCAGCACTGACACCACGCAGATGCTGCGAATCCCGCAAACCCTGTGGGAGCGGGCTTGCCCGCGA
>NZ_JAOYTM010000005.1:0-14908 GCF_025847435.2 Pseudomonas sp. BT-42-2 | reverse complement strand
GGCAAGCCCGCTCCCACAAGGACTGCGCGGTCCCTGTGGGAGCGGGCTTGCCCGCGAAGGGCCGCAAAGCGGCCCCAAAATGCCAGATCAGTCAGCCAGACGCCAGGTAGTCGCGCCCTTGCTGTCCTCCAGCACCACGCCCATGGCCGTGATCTGGTCACGAATCCGATCAGACTCCGCCCAGTTCTTGTCAGCACGTGCCTGCAGACGCGCCTGAATCAACGCCTCCACTTGCGCTGCATCGACCTTGCCTTCAGCACCGGCACGCAGGAAGTCATCCGCCTCCAGCTGCAACACCCCCAGCACATCGCCCAGCTCACGCAGACGACCGGCCAGGCCAGCGGCGGCCTGCGGATCGCTGTCGCGCAGGCGGTTGATTTCGCGCACCAGGTCGAACAGCACCGCACAGGCTTCCGGCGTGCCGAAGTCGTCGTTCATCGCCACGCTGAAGCGCTCGACGAACTCTTCACCACCAGCCGCAGCCACCCGCGGCAAGCCGCGTAGCGCGTGGTAGAAGCGCTCCAGCGCGCCCTTGGCATCGCGCAGGCTGTCTTCGGAGTAGTTGATCGCACTGCGGTAGTGGCTGGCCACCAGCAGGTAGCGCACCACTTCCGGGTGGTACTTTTCGAGCACGTCGCGGATGGTGAAGAAGTTGTTCAACGACTTGGACATCTTCTCGCCGTTGATACGGATCATGCCGCAGTGCATCCAGGTGTTGGCGTACTGCTTGCCGGTGGCCGCTTCGCTCTGGGCGATCTCGTTCTCGTGGTGCGGGAACTCCAGGTCGCTGCCGCCACCGTGGATGTCGAAGCTCTCGCCCAGGCAGCAGGTGGACATCACCGAGCACTCGATGTGCCAGCCCGGACGACCCGGGCCCCATGGCGACTCCCAGCTCGGCTCGCCGGGCTTGACGCCCTTCCACAGGACGAAGTCGAGCGGGTCTTGCTTGGCCTCGTCGACTTCGATGCGCGCGCCGATGCGCAGGTCTTCGATCTTCTTGCGCGACAGCTTGCCGTAACCGACGAACTTGCCGACCCGGTAGTACACGTCGCCGTTACCCGGCGCGTAGGCATAGCCCTTGTCGATCAGGGTCTGGATCATGGCGTGCATGCCGGCGATGTGATCGGTGGCACGCGGCTCTTGATCGGGCGGCAAGATGTTCAGGCGGCGCTCATCTTCGTGCATCGCGTCGATCATGCGGGCGGTCAGCGCATCGAACGTCTCGCCGTTCTCGTTGGCGCGGTTGATGATCTTGTCGTCGATGTCGGTGATGTTGCGCACGTAGGTCAGGTCGTAGCCGCTTTTACGCAGCCAACGGGTGACCAGGTCGAACGCGACCATGCTGCGGCCGTGGCCCAGGTGGCAGTAGTCGTAGACGGTCATGCCGCAGACGTACATGCGCACCTTGTTGCCATCGAGCGGCTTGAAGGCTTCCTTGGTCTTGCTCAGCGTGTTGTAGATGTTAAGCACGGCGATTCCTTAGCTACCCCAGGAGTCACGCAGGGTGACGGTGCGGTTGAACACCGGGCGGCCCGGCTGGGTGTCTTTCAGGTCGGCGCAGAAGTAGCCTTCGCGCTCGAACTGGAAACGGTCTTCAGGCTGGGCGTTGCCCAGGGAAGGTTCCGCACGACAACCGGTCAGCACCTGCAGCGAGTCTGGATTGATGTTGTCCAGGAAGCTGCCGCCCTCCTCGGTCTTCTCTGGGTTGGCCGAGCGGAACAGGCGATCGTACAGGCGTACTTCGCATTCGACGCTGGTGGCGGCCGGTACCCAGTGGATCACACCCTTGACCTTGCGTCCCTCGGGGTTCTTGCCCAGGGTGTCGGGGTCGTACGAGCAGCGCAGTTCGACGATGTTGCCAGCGGCGTCCTTGATCGCCTCGTCGGCGCGAATCACGTAGCTGCCGCGCAGGCGCACTTCACCGTTTGGCTCAAGACGCTTATAGCCTTTTGGCGGCTCTTCCATGAAGTCGTCACGGTCGATGTACAACTCACGGGCGAACGGCAGTACGCGCACGCCCATGTCTTCTTTGGGGTGACGTGGCAGCTCGAGGTTTTCCACCTGGCCTTCTGGATAGTTGCTGATCACCACCTTCAGCGGACGCAGCACGCACATGGCGCGCGGCGCATTGCGGTCGAGGTCGTCACGGATGCTGAATTCGAGCATGTTCATGTCGACCACGCCGTCGGAGCGGTTGGTACCGATCATTTCGCAGAAGTTGCGGATCGATGCCGGGGTGTAGCCGCGACGGCGGAAACCCGACAAGGTTGACATGCGCGGGTCGTCCCAGCCATGCACGTGCTGCTCGTCGACCAGCTGCTTGAGCTTGCGCTTGGAAGTAATGGTGTAGTTCAGGTTCAACCGGCTGAATTCGTACTGGCGCGGATGGGCCGGCACCGGCAGGTGGTCCAGGAACCAGTCGTACAGCGGACGATGACCTTCGAACTCCAGGGTGCAGATCGAGTGGGTGATGCCCTCGATCGCGTCCGACTGGCCGTGGGTGAAGTCGTAGTTGGGGTAGATGCACCACTTGTCACCGGTCTGGTGGTGGTGGGCATGACGGATGCGGTAGAGGATCGGGTCGCGCAGGTTCATGTTCGGCGAGGCCATGTCGATCTTGGCCCGCAGCACCCGCTCGCCGTCCTTGAACTCGCCGGCCTTCATGCGCGCGAACAGGTCGAGGTTTTCCTCGACGCTACGCTCGCGGAACGGGCTGCTCTTGCCAGGCTCGGTCAGGTTGCCCCGGTACTCCTTGGCCTGCTCAGGCGTCAGGTCGCAGACATAGGCGTTACCCGCCTTGATCAGCGCTACGGCCCAGTCGTGCAATTGGTCGAAATACTGCGAGGCGTAACGCACCGGACCTGCCCACTCGAAGCCCAGCCACTTGACATCATCCTGGATGGCGTCGATGTATTCCTGGTCTTCCTTGGCCGGGTTGGTGTCGTCGAAACGCAGGTGGCAGACGCCGCCGAACTCTTTGGCCAGGCCAAAGTTGACGCAAATCGACTTGGCATGGCCGATGTGCAGGTAGCCGTTAGGCTCCGGCGGGAAGCGGGTGACGATTTGCGTGTGCTTGCCCGAGTCCAGGTCGGCCTGGACGATCGGCCGCAGGAAGTTCGCAGGGACGGCGGGAGCGCCTTTGGCAGCGGCGTTGGGCGCGTTGTCGGCAGTGGGCTTGCTCATAGGATCCTTGAATGCACGTATTCGGCCTGGGTAGGCCTATTGAATCAAAGGGCCTATCATAGCCGAAGCAGTCAAGCTGCTGACAGCCGGACACCGACAAAGTGGCACGATTTATCGCAGTGTTTATCGCGACGGTGTAGCGTAATCCGGCAAAATGGCCGCCGCGCACTTGTGTCGCGCTCGCCCGATCCTGCGTCAGGTGACAATATGCGCACCTGTGCACCCATTTCAAAAATGCCTTGATAGAGCGAATTTCAGCATGTCCAAAGTCAAATTGAGCACCAACCACGGCGACATCGTCCTGCAACTGGATGCCGAAAAGGCCCCGCTGACCGTTGCCAACTTCCTGGAATACGTCAAAGCAGGCCACTACAGCAACACCGTGTTCCACCGTGTGATCAAGGGCTTCATGATCCAGGGCGGCGGTTTCGAACCAGGCATGAACGAAAAACGCGACAAGAAGCCAAGCATCCAGAACGAGGCCGACAACGGCCTGAAGAACGACAAGTACACCATCGCCATGGCCCGTACCATGGAGCCGCATTCGGCCTCCGCGCAGTTCTTCATCAATGCCTCGAACAACGACTTCCTCAACCACAGCGGCAAGAACGTGCAGGGCTGGGGCTACGCCGTGTTCGGTAAAGTGACCGAAGGCCAGGACGTGGTCGACAAGATCGAAGGCGTTGCCACCGGTTCCAAGGCCGGCCACCAGGACGTGCCGAAAGACGACGTGATCATCGAGAAAGCCGAGATCATTGAGTGATTCTGCTGATCTCTGATCTGCACCTGCAAGAAGAACGCCCGGACATTTCCCGGGCGTTTGTTGATCTGCTCGAAGGCCGTGCGCGTCACGCCAAGGCGCTGTACATCCTGGGCGACTTCTTTGAAGCCTGGATCGGCGATGACGCCATGAGCCCTTTCCAGCAGTCGATCTGCCAGGCATTGCGCCAGCTCAGCGACGCAGGAACGGCGATCTACCTGATGCACGGCAACCGCGACTTTCTGCTTGGCCAGGACTTCTGCAAGGCTGCTGGCGCCACGCTGCTGGACGACCCTTGCGTGGTCGAGCTGGGGGGTGAGCCCGTACTGCTGATGCACGGCGATACCTTGTGCACCCGCGACCTGGGCTACATGAAGCTGCGCCGCTACCTGCGCAACCCGCTGAGCCTGTGGATCCTGCGGCACCTGCCGCTGTCCACCCGGCAAAAGCTGGCGCGCAAGCTGCGTAGCGAAAGCCAGTCGCAAACGCGCATGAAAAACACCGAGATCGTCGACGTCACCCCTGAGCAAGTGCCCCTGGTGATGGCTGCGCACGGCGTGCGTACGCTGGTGCATGGGCATACCCACCGGCCGGCGATTCACAAGCTGGTGGTCGATGGTCAGCCAGCACGGCGTATCGTGCTCGGCGACTGGGACCGCCGCGGCTGGGCGTTGCAGGTCGATGAACAGGGCTTCCAGCTGGCCCCGTTCGACTTCAACTGATCTGCTTGTCGCTGCTCAGCCCTGGCTTGATTGGCGGCCTGCCCGCGAACAGACCAGGGCTGATGCAACGCAAATGGATGCAAACCATACATTGCTGCCCTGCAACTGCACGCGAACAAATCCTTTCTATACTGCACCTGGCGTCCTCGCAGTGCCGACCGCCCATTCAATGCAATACCTCCCATAACAACAAGCGAGGTGGCAGATGGTTTGGCAGCAGATCTACGATCCGTTCGGGAGCCCCTGGCTCTCCACCCTCATGGCCGCAGTCCCCGTCGTAGTGATGCTGGCGGCACTGGCATTCTTCCACATCAAAGCGCATATCGCCGCCCTGCTCGCCCTGGCGTCGGCCTTGCTGATCTCCATCCTGGCGTTCGACATGCCCGCCAACATGGCAGGCTCTGCGGCGTTGTACGGCGCGGCCAACGGCCTGCTGCCGATTGGCTGGATCGTGCTCAACATCATCTTCCTGCACCGCCTGACCACCGAAAACGGCTCGTTCAAAGTGCTGCAGGACTCGCTTGCACGCATCACTGACGACCGCCGCCTGCAGTTGTTGCTGATCGCGTTCTGCTTCGGCGCCTTCTTCGAAGGTGCGGCGGGCTTTGGCACGCCGGTAGCGGTGACCGGGGCGATTCTGATCGGCCTGGGCTTTTCGCCCCTGGCCGCCTCGGGCCTGGCGCTGATCGCCAACACCGCGCCCGTCGCCTTCGGCGCTCTGGGCACGCCGATCATCACCCTGGCCAAGGTCACCGGCCTGGATGAGATGGAGCTGTCGATGATGGTCGGTCGACAGCTGCCGTTCTTCTCGGTGATCGTGCCGTTCTGGTTGATCTGGGCGTTTGCCGGCTGGCGCAAGACGATCGAGATATGGCCGGCGATTCTGGTGGCCGGGGTCAGCTTCGCCATTCCGCAGTTTCTGGTGTCGAACTACCACGGGCCAATGCTGGTGGATGTGATCGCCGCACTGATCTCCATGGCCTGCCTGACCGGTTTTTTGCGGGTGTGGAAACCGGCCACGGTGCACACCTCTGCGGCACTCACCGGGCGGGTGGACAATTCCAAGGTCGAAGCCGACCCCAAGGCGCCCGCTGGCGATACCCTGGCCTTCAGCCAATCGGACCGGCGCACGGTGCTGCGGGCGTGGATGCCTTGGATCATCCTCACGGTATTCGTCTTCGCCTGGGGCACGGCCAGCTTCAAGAACCTGTTCGATACCCGCCCCGCGCTGGACCCTGCCACAGGCGTAGTGATGATGGACGCGCAGGGCAAGCCGCTGCGTGAAGCCAACCCGATCTTCGCCCCGAGCATCACGTTCGGGGCCATCCACCAGCAGATCGAAAAAGTCCCGCCTGTTGTGCCCACGCCGAAAAAAGAGGACGCGGTGTACAAGTTCACCTGGTTGACCTCGACCGGTAGCGGGATCTTGCTGGCGGCGATTGTCGGCGGCCTGCTGATGGGCTACTCGCCGCTAGCCCTGGCCAAGCAGTACCTGCGCACGATCTGGGTGGTGCGTTATTCGCTGATCACCATCGTCGCGATGCTCGCCCTGGGGTTTCTCACGCGCTACTCAGGGCTGGATGCGACCATGGGCCTGGCGTTTGCCGCCACCGGCATTTTCTACCCGATGTTCGGCACCCTGCTGGGCTGGCTGGGGGTCGCCCTGACCGGCTCGGACACCGCCTCCAACGTGCTGTTCGGCGGGCTGCAGCGGGTGACCGCCGAGCAACTTGGCCTGAGCCCGGTACTGATGGCTGCGGCCAACAGCTCGGGTGGGGTGATGGGCAAGATGGTCGATGCGCAATCGATCGTGGTCGCCTCCACCGCGACCCGCTGGTATGGGCATGAAGGCGAGATCCTGCGCTATGTGTTCTTCCACTCGGTGATCCTGGCGATTTTGGTCGGCGGGCTGGTGACCTTGCAGGCGTACGTGGCGCCGTTCACGGCGATGGTGGTCGGCGGCGGCTGAAAGTCTGGGTAAAATGCCGATTTATCCGTAGAGGATCCTGCAATGGACCTGCAGTTTCTGGGCACCTCCTCCGGGGTGCCCACCAAGGCCCGCAATGTCAGCGCCACGGCCGTGATCGAGGCATCCGGCAAAGGCTGGTACCTGGTCGATTGCGGCGAAGGCACGCAACACCAACTGCTGCACACCCCGCTGTCGATGCGCGACTTGCGCGCCATTTTCATCACCCATGTGCATGGCGATCACTGCTATGGCTTGCCCGGTTTGCTGGCCAGTGCCGGCATGTCTGGGCGCAGCGAACCACTGCCGATGATCCTGCCGCTGGCCTTGCACGACTGGCTACGCCAAAGCCTGGCCGTGAGCCAGACCTACCTGCCCTTCGAGCTGCACCTACAGGCCGTGGAAACCCTCCAGCACTGGAGCAGCGCCCAGGTGCAGGTGAGCACCGTCGAGCTGTCGCACCGGGTGCCCAGTTATGGCTTCGTGTTTAGCGAAATCAATCCCGAGCCGCGCCTGGATACCGACAAGCTGTTGGCCGATGGCGTTGCCCGTGGGCCGCTGTGGGGTGAGTTGGCCCAGGGCCGCTCGGTCGAGCACGCCGGCCAACAGCTCGCTGCGCAGGATTACCTGAAGCCCTCGCGCCCGCCACGACGCATCATCGTCTGTGGCGACAACGATTCGCCGCAGCTGTTGGCCGAGGTCGCCAAAGGTGCCGATGTGCTGGTGCATGAAGCGACCTTCACCCAGCCCATCCTGGCACGTGCACAGTCGAACTTTGGCCATAGCACTGCCGCCGCTGTCGCACAGTTCGCGCACGCTGCGGGGGTGCCGAACCTGGTGCTGACCCACTTCAGTGCCCGCTACCAGGACAATCCACAGCGCAGCCCCTCGATCGATGATGTGCGTGCCGAGGCGTTGGCCCATTACAGCGGGCAGCTGATCCTGGCGCGGGATCTACAGCGTTACCACCTGGACCGGGAAGGCCGACTGCAGCCGATAGCCAGCCTTTGAGGGGCCTCGCTAACAGCCACGACCACCAAGGGCCGCTACGCGGCCCCTGATCTGCTTACTCATTCACACTTAAGGCGCGCGCCGCTCTTTCGCTGCGGCCACGCGTCGCCAGGCAGTAATACAGCGGGCACGTCACCAACAAGCCAAATAACCAGGACAGGTCCGCCCCTTCCACCAGGTTCGAATACGGCCCGACATACAGCGCGGTATTGGCAAACGGCAACTGCACCAGGATCCCGCAGGCGTAGGCAATGATCGCGTGCGGGTTGAACCGGCCATAGATCCCACCATCGGCGCGGAAGATCGAGGCGATGTCATACACGCCCTTCTTGATCAGGTAGAAGTCGATCAGGTTGATCGAAGCCCACGGCACCAGCACCAGCAGCAACGCCAGGATCAGGCCGATGAACTGGCCGATGAAATCCGCCGACGCGTTCAACGCGACCAGGCCACAACCGAGCAGAATCACCGCAGCGAGGATCACTCGCAGCTTGATGCTCGGCGTCCACTGGGCCACGAAGGTCTGGATCGCGGTGACGATCGACAGCACCGCGCCATACAGGTTGAGGGCGTTGTGGCTGATGATGTTGAGCAGGAACAGCACCATCAGAATCGGCCCCAGCCAGCCTGTGGCCTGCTCGACCGCAGCCATGGCGTCGGTGCCTTCCGGCACGCACAGCACGGCAATGGCACCAAAGCTGAAGCACAGGATGGTGCCCAGGGTGGCCCCCAGGTAAGTGGCCCAGAACGGCTTGGCGATCCCGATTTCACGCGGCAGGTAGCGCGAATAGTCGGAGGTGTAAGGCGAGAAGCTGATCTGCCAGATGGTGCCCAGCGACACCGTGGCGATAAAGCCCGACAGATTGAAGCTGCCCCGGCTGAAGAAGTCTGCCGGCAGGTCCTGGACGAACATCATGATGAAGCCAGCCAACAGCGCCGAGCCCATCACCCAGGTGCCGATGCGGTTGAGGGTATGAATGAAGCGATAGCCAATCACCCCAATCGCCGTAGCGCTCAAGGCGCCGATGACGATGGCCGTCGGCATCGGTACGCTGGGGGCAATGCCATGGATCGACTTGCCAGCCAGGACAATGTTGGAAATGAAGAAGCCGATGTAGATCAGCGCGGTGAAGAACACGATCAGCAACGCGCCATAACGGCCGAACTGGCCACGGCTCTGGACCATCTGCGGAATGCCCAGCTGCGGCCCCTGCGCAGAAGCCAGGGCGATGACCACCCCGCCCAGCATGTGGCCAAGCACAATGGCAATCAGCCCCCACAGCAGGTTCAAGTGGAACACCTGGACCACCATGGCACCGGTGACGATAGGCAGGGGTGCAATGTTGGTGCTGAACCAGAGGGTGAACAGGTCGCGCGCCTTCCCATGGCGCTCGGCAGGTGGGACGTAATCGACCGTGTGATTCTCGACAAACTGGTGTTGCGACGACGGTTGGGACATAGGATTTCAGCTCGAAAGGGTCGTTTTTTATCGTTGTAGGAAACCGCTCTGGGCGGCCTCTCAGCTGCGGACCATATTATGGTATTCCAAACTTTTGACAACACTGCTCCGCTCGAAAATAACCTAACTGATCCGGTTCAGCAGCCCACCGGCTGAGCGTGATTCTTGAGCTAAGCCACGTTTTACGCGGCCTTGCGCCGCTTATCGTGATTTTCACCAGGCGGAAAATTCCGCTTGCAAATCGAGTATTACGGTATACCATCAGACACATCAACGATAAAAAGCGGACCACCGCTGCTCCTGCGAAGAGGATCACTTCATGATCGACGCAACCGTCTACAAGAACGTTTTGGGTTCCTTCCCTTCCGGCGTCACTGTCATCACCACCCTGGACGACGACGGCCAGATCGTCGGCCTGACCGCCAGCGCCTTTTCCTCGCTGTCGATGGACCCGCCACTGGTGCTGTTCTGCCCCAACTACAGCTCCGACTCCTACCCGGTACTGATGCAGAAAAAGCGCTTTGCCATTCACCTGCTTTCCGGTGAACAGCAGGCCGAAGCCTATGCCTTCGCCAAAAAAGGCAAGGATAAGGCCGCCGGTATCGAGTGGACCTTGAGCGAGCTGGGCAACCCGCTGCTGGCCAATGCCACCGCCATCATCGAGTGCGAGCTGTGGCGTGAATATGAAGGTGGCGACCACGCCATCATGGTTGGCAAGGTGCAGAACCTGATCGTCCCCGAGCAAGCGCCACTGCCGATGATCTACTGCCGCGGCAAGATGGCCAGCCTGCCCGCCTTCGCCTGAGCGCACCTATCCTGTCGATGGGTGCCGGGCGCGCCTGTCGTGGTTTCTGGCGCCTGCCCTGGCAGGCGCGACATTCAAGCTTCGAGGAAAGCCCCATGAAATTTTCGTTGTTCGTGCACATGGAACGTTGGGATGAACAGGTCAGCCACCGCCAGCTGTTCGAAGACCTCACCGAACTGACCTTGATGGCCGAGGACGGCGGTTTCAGCACCGTGTGGATCGGCGAACACCACGCCATGGAATACACCATCTCGCCCAGCCCGATGCCATTGCTGGCGTACCTGGCGGCGCGCACCGAAAACATCCGCCTGGGCGCCGGCACCATCATCGCGCCGTTCTGGAACCCGATCCGGGTGGCCGGTGAATGCGCCCTGCTCGATGTGATCAGTAACGGTCGGATGGAAGTCGGCCTGGCCCGTGGCGCCTACCAGTTCGAGTTCGACCGCATGGCCAACGGCATGCCGGCTACCGACGGCGGCAAGGCCCTTCGCGAGATGGTCCCGGCGGTGCGCGAACTGTGGAAAGGTGACTATGCCTTTGAAGGTGAGGTGTACAAGTTCCCCACCTCCACCAGCGTGCCCAAGCCGGTACAGAAAGGCATGCCGCCGATGTGGATCGCCGCACGCGATCCGGATTCGCACAACTTTGCCGTGAAAAACGGCTGCAACGTCATGGTCACCCCGCTGATGAAGGGTGACGAAGAAGTGCTGGACCTGAAGAACAAGTTCCAGGCCGCGCTGGACAACAACCCGGACGTGCCGCGCCCGCAATTGATGGTGCTGCGCCACACCCACGTGCACAGCCCGGCGGAGCCAGACGGTTGGAAGATCGGCGCCCAAGCCATCTCGCGCTTCTACCGCACCTTCGATGCCTGGTTTGGCAACAAGACCACCCCGGTCAATGGCTTCCTGGAGCCGAGCCCTGAGTCGAAATTCGCCGAAGTGCCCGCGTTCGAGCTGGAAAACATTCGCAAGAACACCATGATCGGCACGCCTGAAGAAATCATCGCGCGGATCAAGTACTACCAGGAACTGGGCGTCGACGAGTTCAGCTTCTGGTGTGACAACAGCCTGCCGCATGCCGAGAAGAAGAAGTCGCTGGAACTGTTCATCAAGGAAGTGGTGCCGGCGTTCAACTGAATTCCCATTGCCTGATTGATTGCGGGAAGCGCCCGCTCCGGCTGCTGCAGGAGCGGGCATTTTTTTGCTTGCTTGGCACTGCAAGGTGGCAGCGGCGGTGGCCTTTTCGCGGGCAAGCCCGGTCCTACAGGTCCCGCGCGCTATCCCTGTGGGAGGGGCTTGCCCGCGAAAAGGCGCGAGCTGACAAAGCACCTTTCATCCTCTGGGCAGAGAAATTTCCGCCCGCCTCTTGCACAACAAATATTATGGTATACCATCAGACAACAAGACCTGATAACCCTCCACAGGAGCTGCCCATGAGTTTCGAAATTCGCAAGATCGTCACCTACTCCGAAGAGACCCGCATCGAAGGCGGCAAGGCCACCGACAAACCGGTGACCATGGTCGGCCTGGCCGTGGTGATCAAGAACCCGTGGGCTGGCCGCGGGTTCGTTGAAGATCTGAAGCCGGAAATCCGCGCCAACTGCTCCGAGCTGGGTGCCCTGATGGTCGAGCGCCTGACCGCTGCCATCGGCGGTGCCGACAAGATCGAGGCCTACGGCAAGGCGGCGGTGGTCGGCGCCGACGGCGAAATCGAACACGCCTCGGCGGTGATCCACACCCTGCGCTTTGGCAACCACTACCGCGAAGCGGTCCAGGCCAAGAGCTACCTGAGCTTCACCAACAAGCGCGGCGGCCCTGGCACCTCGATCCAGATCCCGATGATGCAAAAGGATGACGAAGGCCTGCGCTCGCACTACATCACCCTGGAAATGCAGATCGAAGACGCACCGCGCGCCGACGAAATCGTCGTGGTCCTGGGCGCCGCTGACGGCGGCCGCCTGCACCCGCGCATCGGCAACCGCTATATCGACCTGGAAGAACTGGCCGCCGAGAAGGCCAACGCTCAATAACAACAACCAGAAGCGCTGGGGCATTGCCTGCAAGCCCCGGCCTTCAAGGAGCGCCCCACCATGATTCAGCCTGTTGCTGAACGTACACCGGCCGGGACCAGTTACCTGAGCCAAGGCCAGGGCCAGCCTGTGGTGCTGATCCACGGCGTGGGCCTGAACAAGGAAATGTGGGGTGGGCAGTTCGTCGGCCTGGCCAACGATTACCGAGTCATCGCCTACGACATGCTCGGCCACGGCCAGAGCCACCTGCCTGCCGCCGACACACCGCTGGAAGGCTACGCCGCGCAATTGGCCGAATTGCTCGATCATTTGCAGATTGCTCAAGCCACCGTGATCGGTTTTTCCATGGGTGGCCTGGTCGCCCGTGCCTTTGCCCTGAACTACCCGCAGCGATTGTCCGCACTGGTAGTGCTCAACAGCGTGTTCAACCGCACCCCAGAGCAGAGCGCCGGGGTTATCGCCCGCGCCGCCCAGGCGGCTGAACAAGGGCCGGACGCCAACGTCGATGCCGCCCTGGACCGCTGGTTCAGCCGCGAATACAAGGCCGCCAACCCGGCCCAGGTCGCGGCGATTCGCCAGGTCCTGGCCAGCAACGACCCCCAGGGTTACCACACCACTTACTCGCTGTTCGCCACCCAGGACATGTATCGCGCAGACGATTTGTCCACGATCCAGGTGCCGACCCTGATCGCTACCGGCGAGCTCGACCAAGGTTCGACCCCGGCCATGACCCGCCAGCTCGCCGCGCGCATTCCCGGTGCGCACAGCGTGGTCCTCGCCGAACAACGGCATATGATGCCGGTAGAAGCGCCGCGCGAAGTCAACAAGATGCTGCTGGACTTCCTCAGGCAAGCCCGCACCCTCACCGAATCCGCCAAGGGGATTGTTGCATGACCCTCGTTCGTTTCCAGATGTGCATCGACGGCCAATGGCGCGATGCCCAGAGCGGCAAGACCTTCGACAGCCTCGACCCGGCGACCGCCCAGGCCTGGGCGCAACTGCCCGATGCCGATGAAGGCGACGTCGAACTGGCCGTACAAGCGGCCCAACGCGCCTTCGACAGCCAAGCCTGGCGTGGCCTTAGCGCCACGGCACGGGGCAAGCTGCTGCGCCGCCTGGGTGACTTGATTGCCGAAAACAAGGAGCACCTGGCCCAGCTGGAAAGCCGCGATAACGGCAAGCTGATCCGCGAAACCCGCGGCCAGGTCGGTTATCTGCCAGAGTTCTTCCACTACACCGCAGGCCTGGCCGACAAGCTCGAAGGCGGCACCCTGCCGCTGGATAAACCCGACCTGTTCGCCTACACCGTGCACGAGCCAATGGGCGTGGTTGCCGGAATCATTCCCTGGAACAGCCCGCTGTACCTGACCGCGATCAAGCTGGCCCCGGCCCTGGCAGCGGGTAACACCATCGTCCTCAAGCCGTCCGAGCACGCCTCGGCGACCATCCTCGAGCTGGCCCGCCTGGCACTGGAAGCCGGCTTCCCGCCGGGTGTGGTCAACGTGGTGACCGGTTACGGCCCAAGCACCGGCGCTGCCCTCACCCGCCACCCGCTGATCCGCAAGATCGCCTTCACGGGCGGCGCCGCCACCGCCCGTCACGTGGTGCGCAGCAGCGCCGAGAACTTCGCCAAGCTGTCGCTGGAGCTGGGCGGCAAGTCGCCGAACATCATCTTTGCCGACGCGGACCTGGACAGCGCCATCAATGGCGCCGTAGCCGGCATCTATGCCGCCTCCGGGCAAAGCTGCGTGGCCGGCTCGCGGTTGCTGGTGCAAGACGAGATCTTCGATGAATTCGTCGAGCGGCTGATCGAACGCGCGCAGCGCATCCGCATCGGCAACCCGCAGGATGAGCTCAGCGAAATGGGCCCGATGGCCACCGCCCAGCAACTGGCCGTGGTCGAAGGCCTAGTCGCGGCGGCCAACGCCGAGGGCGCCAAGCTGCGCATGGGCGGCAAGCGTGCCGAGGTCGAAGGTGAAGGCTGGTTCTATGAGCCCACCCTGTTCGAGTGCGACAGCAACTCGATGAAGATCATGCAGGAAGAGGTGTTCGGCCCGGTCGCGGCGGTGATTCGCTTCACGACTGAGCAAGAGGCCTTGGCGATTGCCAACGACTCGCAGTTTGGCCTGGCCGCTGGCATCTGGACTCGTGACCTGGGCCGCGCTCATCGCCTGGCCCGCGATGTACGTTCAGGGATCATCTGGGTCAACACCTACCGCGCAGTCTCGGCCATGGCGCCGATTGGCGGCTTCAAGAACAGCGGCTATGGCCGCGAGAGCGGCATCGATTCGGTGCTCGCCTACACCGAGCTGAAGACTGTGTGGATCAACCTGTCCACCGCGCCGATGCCCGATCCTTTCGTGATGCGCTAAGAGGGCCTGCCAAGATGATCGAACCTGGCATCTACAAAGACGTGATGGGCTCCTTCCCCTCCGGCGTCACCGTGGTTACCACCCTGGACGCCGACGGCGGCATCGTCGGCATCACCGCCAGCGCCTTCAGCGCGCTGTCGATCGAGCCGGCGCTGGTGCTGTTCTGCCCCAACTACGCCTCGGACACCTACCCGATCCTGCGCGACAGCAAGCAGTTCGCCATCCACTTGCTGTCTGCCGAACAGACAGCCGAGGCCTATGCCTTTGCCGGCAAAGGCAAGGACAAGGCCAAAGGCGTTCAATGGCACCTGAGCGAGCTGGGCAATCCGCTGCTGAGCAAGGCTACGGCGATCATCGAGTGCGAGCTGTGGCGCGAGTACGACGGCGGTGATCACGCGATCATCGTCGGCGCGGTGAAGAACCTGGTGCTGCCGGCCGAGCCGGTGACGCCGATGGTCTACCACAAGGGCAAGCTGGGCGCCCTGCCCCCACTTGGCTGATAGCCCTTTGAGTCGGCGGTGGCTTTTTCGCGGGCAAGCCCGCTCCCACAGGGATCGCACAGGTCCCAAGTTCTGTGAAGTACCTGTGGGAGGGATCA